>NZ_JAULLL010000004.1:0-382530 GCF_041357635.1 Sinorhizobium sp. CB7 | reverse complement strand
ATACGATCGGGCTCAGACCTTGGATACCGAACGAGGAAAGACTCAATGCCACCTTCATAACCCTTGACCACAAACTCCTCATGTGAGGGAGGTTGGTGAGGCGTCCGCGCCAGACAACCGCTATCTCGCGCTTCAACTCGGACAATCTTCTGAGCTCACACATCTAGAGCGGGACGCCGAAAAGTGCGCGCGATTTCGGGCGACATCCCGCCATGGTCCCAGAGCGGACGTCAGACAATACCGTGCTGCTTCAAGAGCGCCTGCTCGTCGCCGGAAATCCAGCCGAAGACTTTCGCTTCTCCGTCCAGGATCTGGACAAGGTAGTGGACATCGAAATCTATTGCCGTGTCTGGCTGATCCTTGCGGGTATAAGTCGCCGTCCAGGCGACATGAGCGACACAATGGCAGTCGTCTATCGCAGAAAGGCGGACATGCCGAAGCCGCATCGCTTTGGTACCTATGGCCCGATAGTGCGCATATCCTTGCGCCATAACCTGCCTGAACTGATGGTCGTTCTTGCCGGACATGACCCCGGCAGGCGAGGCGGCGATGAAGTCTGAGGCATACAATGATGCGACCTCATCGATGTCGATCTCTCCTGCGAGAGACTGCCTGAAAAAGCGCCCGTATCGCGTAAATAGGTCCCTTACGACTGTTTCCATCAGATGCTCTCCTGAATGAGGTCTGGGCTTATGGGGTTAGTATGACCGCGTTGGCGAGAGAGGCCAAATGGCGCCGCAACGAAAAATGACTTTGGAACTGGACATCGAAACCGTTCAGCGGCTCGTCGAGAGCTTCGATCCTGCCTTGGTCGCCAGCAGCTTTGCTCGGCTGGAGGGCGGCAGCACAGAGGTCTACAGGATCGATCTTCCGGGTTCCGACAGCGGGCCGCTGGTCCTCAAGATCTATCCGGACGAGCCCGAATGGGGGCCGTCGAAAGAGGCGCTCGTGGCGGGCTGGCTTAAGGGTCTGACGCCGCCGGTTCCCAGGTGGCTGTGCGTCGATGAATCGCGGGCCTTTCTGCCGCTGCGCTACGCCTTGCTGACGCTGCTGCCCGGCCGCTCGCTTCGCCATTGGATGGCCGAGCCTGATATCGAGCAGGCCTATCGCCAGATGGGGGAGCTTCTGAGGCGCATTCACGCGGAGCCGATGTCTGCCTATGGCTATGTGCGCGGCCACGGGATCGATAAGCCGAAATACACAAACGCGGATTACATGACGGCGGCATTTGAAGACGTGTTTCGCCGTTTTCGCGATCTTGGCGGCGATGCCGACCTGGGGCGCCGTCTGCAACAGCTTGCTGAAGGAAGCTTCGAACTTCTGAACGAGAGCGACGGTCCAGTCCTCTGCCACGACGATTTCCATCAAGGCAATGTGCTGGCGCTGCGCGCCAGCACGGGTAGACTTGAATTGAGCGGGCTTGTCGATTTCGGAAACGCGCGCGCAGGGGACAAGCTCTTCGACCTGGCCAAGGCCTTGTTCTGTTCTTCGCACGAAGACCCGCGCAGCCATCGGCCCATTCTTGAAGGATATGGCGCAGTCGATCACCCAGACAGCGAAAGCGCGCTTTGGCTCTACACGCTTTTCCATCGGCTCAGCATGTGGTGCTGGCTGGCGACGTTGGGTGCGGATGCGGCAGCCGAGAATGGCCCCGGCGGTCTTGTTCGAGATCTGCGTGAGATGGCCGATACGGGCCGGAAAGCGAACCGTACAGCTTTTCCGAGGCTGCCATAGCGATTATCCAGTCGGTCAGGTCGTAGGCAATCCCGGCAAAGGTTCGTTGATTTCCTCAGGAATAAAGCCGCCGGTCTGGCGTTTCCATAGGCGGGCAAACAGGCCATCCTTTTCGACCAGTTCTTCCGGCCTGCCTTCTTCGATGATGCGGCCGTGATCGAGCACGACGATACGGTCCATGCTGGCGATGGTAGAGAGACGGTGGGCAATGGCGACGACGGTCTTGCCTTCCATCACGAAGTTCAGCCGTTCCTGGATGGCGGCTTCCGATTCGCTATCCAGCGCCGAGGTTGCCTCGTCCAGCACCAGGATCGGCGCGTTCTTCAGGAGCACGCGGGCAATGGCAACGCGCTGGCGCTGACCGCCCGAGAGTTTGATGCCGCGGTCGCCGACGAAGGCCTCGTAGCCTTTGCGACCTTCGCTATCGGTGAGATCGGCGATGAACACATCGGCTTTTGCCATCCTTGCCACGTCCTCGATCTGCTCCTGTGTGGCTTCAGGGCGACCGTAGCGGATGTTATCACCGACCGAGCGGTGCAGCAGCGCGACATCCTGGGCGATGACGCCGATGGCGCGGCGCAGGCTTGACTGGGTGACGGCGCGGATATCCTGCCCGTCGACGAGGATCGCGCCATCCTTGATGTCGTAGAAGCGCAGAAGCAGGTTTGCGAGCGTCGTTTTGCCCGCACCCGAGAGGCCGACGAGCCCGACCTTTTCGCCCGGTCGGACCGTCAGTGACAGATCGTCGATGACGGACCTGCCGGATTTGTAGGCGAAGCGGACATGCTCGAAACGGATTTCGCCGCTCTCGACCATGAGGTCCTTCGCGTTCGGCCGGTCGGTGATGGTGGGCGGCGTCGTCATGACGGGCATTGCATCCTTGATGGTGCCGATTGCCCGGAAGATCTGCTCGCCCATCTGCAGGAAGGTGAAGGTGTGGCCGGACAGCCGCGTGAGGACATAGACAGCACCAGTGAATTCGCCGATCGTGACGAAACCCTCGACGAGGCCTGTAAAGCCGATCGACAGGACCGACAGCCAGTGCAACATGTTGAGGACCACGACGGTCAATTCCGCCGTGCGGTAGATGCGCTGTTCGCTCTGCTGCGTCTTGACCGCCTTCTCCATAATGCCGCGGATGGCGCCGGCCTCGCTGTCTTCGGCGGCGAACTGTTTGATCATCTGCATGTTGGCGTAGAGATCGGTGATCGCGCCGGAGATCAGGCTGCGCTGCTTGGCGGAACGGCGCGAACGCTCGGTAAAGACCGGCGCCAGCCTGATGGCGAGCAGGACGTTGAGCGTGATCCAGATGACGGTCGGCACAGCGAGCTGCCAAGAGAGGCTCGAGAGCAGGATCACGGAGCCTACCATCTGCATCAGGAAGCGGGGGACGGACTGGAAAGCCGAAATGATCTGCTGCTGGACGGATGAGGCCACCTGCGACAGGCGTGCGGCGACCTGACCGGCATAGAGATCATGGAAAAAGGCGAGATCCTGGCGCTCCACTGCTTTGTGCCCCTGCCACTGGATGGCAGTCGGCATGCCGATGCCGAGCGTATGCGAGGTCAGCGTGTTTACGAGGAACGAGGTGACCGGTATGCCCGGAAAGAGCAGCAGGCCGAGAAATGTCAATAGTGGCCATTCGCTCTGCAGAAAGGCGGATGCACCCAGTTGCGTAACGCCATCGACGATGATCGAGAGTCCCCAGACAATGGTCAGACTCATGACCTCGTTCGCCATGGTGCAAAGCGCCAGCGCAATCAGTACGCCGCGAAACATCGAGATGAAGTGCAGAAGCACCGTCACGGGCCCCTTGGAAGGCAGCGGCCGGTACGGGATCTCAAGTGGCCGGATCAAGCTCTCGAAGGGACGGTAGATCGCATCTGAAATCGACATGGGACTTCTCGGGTCAAAAATCGAAAGGAGGGCTTTCAATCAAAAAGCCTGAGCGGGATGTTGCCCGAAAACCGCGCACACCTTTCGGCATCCCGCTCCAGGAAGTCGGCTACGCGGTATAGGATCATCTTCCAGATGCAATCTCAATTAGAAATTTCAGAAAATATAAGCAAGGGGAGGTGCCGCGAAAGCCTGGTCCGCGGCCGTCATATCCGGGAACCCCATAAGCGGACATTGCGATAGTTGCAAATCTCCCTATTCTACGATGTCGCAAATGTTAGGCGCGAAATCGTTTCTTTGATTGGAGTTTCGCGAGAAGTTGAACTGGTGTCGCGCGACCAATCTCCCCGAGCGTCTAAATTTGAGTTTGGAGATTTTGATGCGGATAGCTGCCATTGCTGATGTTCATGGAAATCTGATAGCGCTTGATGCCGTGTTGGCTCACTTACGCGCCGCTGCTCCTGATATCATCGTCAATCTTGGCGATCTTGTTTCCGGCCCATTTGATCCCGCCGGTAGTGCCGATGCGCAGATGGACCTTGGTTGTCCGACGATCGCGGGCAACCACGAGCGGCAATTGCTCGAAGGCGGCACAGGCTTCCTCGATGCCTTTGCGAGACCTCGCCTTACAAAAACGCACATGGATTGGATTGCAGGCCTGCCAAAGACTTTAGCGCTCACCGACGGAGAGATATTTGCCTGTCATGGGAGTCCCGCTGGCGGGGATTTGGAATACCTGCTTGAAGATGTGAGCTCCGGTCGGCCGATGGTGGACACCGAGGAATCTATTCTTCCACGGCTTGCGGGTATCGGCGACGCTCGCGTAGTTTTATGCGGGCACACCCACATACCCCGCATCGTAGCTGTAGGCGGTATATTGGTTGTAAATCCCGGCAGTATAGGAATGCCGGGATATCGCGCCATGACACCTGTTCCCCATGTCATGGAAGCTGGCGCTCCGCATGCTCGATATGCAATTGTGGAAAAACTGTCATCCGGCTGGGCGGCTGAGCTTCGCGCCGTTCCGTATGATTTTGAGGCGGCTGCGCGTCAGGCGGAACAGGCAGGTCGAGACGCTGTCGCGTACTCTCTGCGTACAGGACGGATGCCTTCCGCATGATTTTGATGTCGCGGGACTCCTGACGTCTGCCACCATTTTGTTCGCGTTGAGACCCAGGAACAAATTCTGTCGCAAATGTCATCAGCAGAGGTCAGCTATTCGCGAAGGATTTTGCGACATCTCAAAGTCCGGTTTGGGCCAAAAAGTCGCCACCAGGCGACGTCTCTTTCGCGCATCCTTGCATTCCGCCGATGGACTTCGACGCCGCCTGGTCCGGAGCACGGTCTGTCAGCGCAGGGACCAGGTGACCGAGCTGCCGGCGAGAGTTTTCCTCAGATGCTCGTTCGCCTCCACGCCCTCGGCATCCGCCGCATATTCCGGTTTCAGCCGGTTGAGGAAATACATCGTCATCTTGCCCTTGTTTTTCACGTCAAGGGGACCTCGCGGGGTGCAGTCGAAATATGACTTTACGTGCTGGTAGGTGCTTTCGGAGATGTTCACCTGGTCCGCTTCGTCCGCGCTCTCCATGCGAGCTGCGATATTCACCGTGTCGCCCCAGACGTCGTAGGTGAACTTCTTCCGGCCAACGACGCCCGACATCACACTGCCGCTGTGCAGGCCGACACGGAGGTGCCAGGGCCGCTGCCCCATCGCAGCCCAGTGCTGGTTCGACGCCACGACAAGGCGCCGAATCTCCAGAGCCGCAAGGCAGCTGCGGACCGCGTGGTCCTTACGGCCCAGCATCAGACCGCCGGCGCACATGTAGGAGTCACCGATAGTCTTGAGCTTCTCCAGTCCATGCCGCGCGACGATGCTGTCGAATTCGGAGAAGTACATGTCGAGGTCGTCGATCAACTCCCGAGGGGAGAGTTCAGCGGCGGACTTGGTAAAGCCGACGAAGTCCGTGAAGAGGATCGTCGTGGAAGGGTGGTAGCGGGGTTCGACTCGGCCCTTCTCCGTCAATTCCGCGGCTATCTTGAGGGGTAGGATGTTGAGGAGCAGGCTGTCCGAGCGCTGCTTCTCAGCGGCCAATTCCTGCTGCGAGCGTAAAACCTCGGTAAGCTTCAGGCGAAGTTCGAGCTGGGCGATGGTTTGGCGCGCGAGGCGTCGGATGCCTTCGGCAGCCTCGAAGGGGAGCTCGCGTGGGGTGAGATCCATGATGCAGAGCGTGCCCAGCGCACGGCCGCCCGAATCGATCAGCGGCATGCCTGCATAAAAGCCGAAAAAGGGTTCAGTCGCGATGAAGGGCATCGCCTTGAAGCGATCGTCTGCGTGGGTGTCGGGAACCACCAGCAGGTCGCTACGGCAGAGCGCATGGGCGCAGCAGACGCCGCCACGGGGCACTTCTTCGATATCGGGAGGAACGCCATGACGGGATTTGAGCCATATCTTGGTGTCGCCGACGATGTTGACCAACGCGATCGGGACATTGGCAATCAGGGCGGCGAGATCGGTGAGGTCGTCGAAACCGGCTTCCGGATCGGTGCCGTAAACGTCATAGGCCTTTACGGCGGCCAGGCGTTCAGCCTCGTTGTCGGGTACGGGGAAGTCCATGCTGGCGCCCTCCATTGTGCGAAGCCCAAGTGGTCCGCCCGTTCAGATCGGACGGGGGAGGCTCCCGAATCGACCCAAAGTCATGACGTGATCAATTCTGATCGGTTAGAGCGAGATGCGGGCGGAAAATCGAATACGCTTCTCCTGATCCTGCTCTAGCGAAGCAGCTCACGCCACCCCTCCGACACCTACTGCCACCCCAAATTTACTCTCGCTATTTCACTTAATCAATGAAGCCGGTGGCTATCCAAGCGAAGCTGCGAAACACACGGGCCGCCCGCTTGATCGAATTGACATTCGGGTAACACAAGGATGTGACGCTCACGCGTGACAAGCTGGGATGGAAGGGTGATCCCGGCTTGCCGAAAGGGGCTCAAGCCGCTGTGTTGATTGGCGATCCGACAAAAACTGGTGACGTCGTGGTCATACGCTCCAAGTTTCGGACCAACTGCATGGTTCAATACGCCAAGACGATCATACTGATCAGCGGTATCGCCGGCTCCGGCGCCCGACCCCGGTTACCTACACCCGCTCAAGCCGCTCGTGAGGCAGGGCAGGCAGAACCACTTCGATCCGATCGCCCGGCCGAACCGTACCGCCTTGAAGGACCACCGACATGATGCCGGCTTTCCTGACCAGATTTCCATCCTCATCCCGTCCCAATACCGCTTTCAGCAGGCCCTGCTGGAAATTGTCGATCTGACCGCAAGGATTTCGCAGACCCGTAACCCGCAGGACAACCTGCTCGCCTATCTTGGCCGGCAGATCCAGGAGCGCGATGCCTTCCGTCACGATGTTCTCGCCCAGATCGCCGGGCTGCACCACGAATCCGCTTGCGAGCAGTTCGTCGAACAGTTCAGCGTGGAGCAGGTGAACCTGCCTCAGATTCGGCTGGGTCGGGTCGACGGCGACGCGAGACCGATGCTTCACCGTAACGCCGGCATGCGCATCCCCCTCCACGCCGAAGTTCTCGATAATGTTGATGGTATCGACGACGGTCTTTGAAAACTCGTGTGTCTGGCGGCGGGAAACTGAGATAACCGAAGGCATGCTGATTCAAGGTTCTCCGACATTTTCCGTCATGGTAACTTTCCGCAACTTGGTCGCAACTGCCGCCAATGCGATCAGGACGATTGGCCTGGTTTCCAAGAGCGAGGCGCTCCTGCGCCATGGCTTAATATCGATCCAATCGGCTTAATAACAAGTTAGTCGTGTCAACCGCAACGCTGCAAAAAATCGAAGTTTTGCGACACGCGCATAGACAATCATGTTCACACAGGGAGCAAATAGCGTGCTGCACCATGTCTCTTTCGGGGTTTCAGATATCAAGCGGTCGGCAGCCTTCTACGATGCAGCGCTTGCTCCGCTCGGCTATATCAGGGTCTGGGAGGATCTAAATCCTGATGATCCTGATGATCCTGATCAGGCGATCGGTTATGGCCTCCCTGGAGGCGGAGACAAATTCGCGATCAAGCTCAGCGGCGAGGCATGTCGTTCGCCCGGACCAGGCTTCCACCTCGCTTTCGCTTCGCCGAACAGACAGGCTGTCGCCTTTTTCCATGAGGCAGCATTGGCCCAAGGTGGTTTGGATAACGGTGCTCCTGGCCTGCGGTCCCATTACGGACCAAACTACTTTGCAGCCTTCGTCGTTGATCCGGACGGGCACCACATCGAAGCTGTCTGCAACTCCGCGGCGTAGCTAGATCGAAAAACTCCTGATTTTCCGACAAGTCACGTCGCTTCAGAACGGCAAATAAGGAACGGCCAGCCATGCTCATTGCCCAAATTAGCGATATCCATGCCAGCTTCGACAATGATGGTCTTGCCCGGTTGGAAAGGGCAGTTTCCTGGCTGGCGACAGTCCAACCAGACTTTCTGGTGTTATCGGGAGATCTTGTGAATGGTGGCTGGGCGGAGGGCTATCGGTTGATAGCCACTGCATTGCAGTCTCTCCCATGTCGCTCAATGATCCTCCCCGGCAATGCGGACGACAAAAGCGTGATGCGCGCGGCCATGCCTGAGATAGATTATTGGTTCGATCAAGCCAGAATGCATTTTGCCGAGTGTTATGGCGATGCTCTCATCATCGGGATCGACACATGTGTCGACGCAAGCGCCCGTGGCGACATGACCGAGCATTTACCGTGGTTGCGGCAGACGCTGGCTGGCGGCTTGCCGGGCATTCCCCTGTTATTCACGCATCACCACGTCTTTCGAAGCGGCATATCGCCTATGGACGATGTCATGTGCAAAGGTGCAGACGCCTTGGCGGAGCTGTTATCGAGCACGGCCCGGCCTCCCATCGCCATCTGCAGCGGTCACGTGCATCGGCCGATGGCGAGCATGATAGCGGGGATTCCAGCCTACACATGCGGCTCGATCTGCCCCGCCAATCCGCTGCTACTCGAACCATCGCGTGAACCACCTGTCACCGATCCGCCCGCTCTCATGATCCACGACCTGAGGAACGGACACCTCGTCAGCAGTCATATTTCCGTTTAGGCAGTCTCCTTTTTAGCTCCGGCACCGGGTTTGAATATCAACTGCGTGCCCGCAGTGCCGCCGTGAGGGGAAGCCGCGTCGCGGCGAAAGCCGGCAGCGCGCCGCCAATGATGCCGATCGCCAACCCCAGGAGACCGGCAGTCACCATGATATCTCCGGTCACGCTTAGCTGGAATGCCATGCGGGCATTGTTTGCCCCGATGGTGCTTGCCTGCCAGCCGTTGAAGGCCAGCCACGACGCCGCGATGCCAAAAATGGCACCAGCCGCAGCAAGGATTATTGCCTCGATCCAGGTCGCGCTGAATGCCGACAGGCGGCTGAAACCTAAGGCGCGCACGGTGGCGATCTCGATTGTCCGGTCGGAGACCGAGCTCATCATCGTGTTGAGCGCGCCGGCAGTCGCCCCAAGCGCCATCAGAAGCGCGATCGGCCAACCGAACAATCGGATGAGGCTGGCGGTGCGCCCCGATTGGGCCGCATAGAGATCAGCTTCGGACATTGCAATCAACGGGGTTCCTGTCACGGTCGAGAGTTTCCCTTTCAGGATCTCGATCGATCCAGGATCTTTGAGCCGAAGGCGCAGGGTCTGGATTTCTCCCTGCCGATCGAAGCCGGAGCGAACGGCATCAAGATCGGCCCAGATTTCGGATTCGAAGGCGCCGCCGTTGGCGGAAAAATGCCCCGTCACCGTCCAATCCACCGCGCCGAGCCGGAGCTTGTCACCGATGCCAAAGCCGGGAAACCTCGCGGCGAGGCGATCTCCGATGACGATCTCGCGGGCGCCCGGCGCAAAGAAGCGCCCCGCCGAGAGGGTTACATTGTCGCGGAGCGAGGGGCCGGACAGGTCCATGCCGCGTATCGCCAGTGTCTGCCCGGTACCCTCCTCATTTTGCCTGATATCCATCGGCACGACGATTTCGCGCGACGAGACGAGGTTGCCGGCCGCATCGCGGGAGACCCCGAAATCGCCGCGCATCGCCTCGATCGTGCGGACCGTATCCTGCGGGATATCTGAGCCGGTTTCCTGATTGGTGCCGCCGCCAAGGATGACGGCGACCGATGGCGAGCCTGCCCCTTTCAACGCCCTTTCGAAGCCTTTCGCCATGGAAAGAAAGCCGACGAGGACCGAGACAACGAGCGCGACCGACAGCGCCATCGAAAGAGATATCGCAAGACGGCGCGGCAGGCTGAGGAGATTGGCCCGTATCATCACGAGCGTTTGTCTTGCTGTGGAAGACATGAGGTCACCTCGTTCTGAAAGCTGCGGTGATAGGTATGCGCATGGCGTTTATGGCCGGCAGCGCGCCGGTCGCAAGGCCGAGGGCGAGAATGCAGGCTGTGGCCCTGGCGAGGACGGAGGCGGAGAAGACGAGGCCAAGTGCGGGGCCCGTGAATTCGGCCGCAAGCTTTGCGAGGGCGAGGCCGGCGGTTCCTCCGATAAGGAAGACGAAGAGCGTCTCGCCGAGGACAAGTACCAGGATATGTCGCCGCGAAAAACCCAGCGTTTTCAGGACTCCGATCTCGAAGGTCCGTTCGCGTACGGCGAAGATCATGGTGTTGACGACGATCATCAGCAGGGTAACGAAACTCGCGCCGATGACGAGATCGACGATGAGGCCGACATCGGCATATTGGCGCAGAAAGGCTTCGAGAAACTGCTTTTCCGATTGGGTCCGCGTCGGGAAGGCCGAATTGGCAAACAGTGTGTCAATCCGCGCGGCGAGCTCTCCCGCCGATACTCCTTCGTGCGGACGGACGATGAAGGCGTCCACCGTATCCTTGCTCTTCGCGCGCGCGGCGTTGAAATAGTCGTAGCGGGCGATCATGAAATAGGTGTCGGTATTCGCATTCTCTCCCTCGAAAATGCCGGCGATCTGAAAGCGCCAGTCGCGGCCGCCATCTTCCCTGGCTGTTTCGAAGGCGGTGACGGTGATGCGCTGGCCGACGGACCAGCGCTGAGCTTCCGCCAGTGTGCGGCCAACGAGAACGGTGTCGCGCCCCGCTCCGATCGCATCAATCAGGTCAGGCGTCAGGCCGAGCTCCTTGCCGTTGACGGTCATCAGCGCGCTCGGATCGGCGGCACTGACGGCGACGACATTCTTTTCCACCCCTGCGAAACCCCGCAGGCGCGCCATATAGGCCACGGCCGCGACGCCCGGCTCGGTCGCAATTCGCGACATTTGAGCGATCGGCAGGGGGTGCATGCGGCCGGCAGCGCTCATCACGCCAAGGATGTCATCGCTTGCACCAGCCGATCCCTGAGAACCATTGATGAAGCTTGCCGTCAGTCCATAGATCAGGAAGGCGACGGCGATGCAGACCATTAGGAGCAAGGTGCGGAGTGGCTTGCGCCAGGCGCTTTTTGCGACAAGTCGAAGGAAGGTCATCAGGCCGCTCCTCTTTCTTCGATGAAATGCCCCTTGTCGAGATGCAGGATGCGCCGGGCTTGCCGAGCGGCTTGCGGGTCGTGCGTCACCATGACGATCGTCTTTCCCAACTCCCTGTTGAGGAAGCCCAGCATCCGCAAAATCTCGTCGGCGGACTTGCGATCGAGATCGCCGGTCGGTTCATCGCAGAGCAGAAGGCCGGGATCGGTGACGATGGCACGAGCGATACCGACGCGCTGCTGCTCGCCGCCGGACATCAAGGCCGGGTATTGCCTTTCGCGACCGGCGAGCCCGACCAGGTCGAGCACCTTCTCGACCCGGACGCGTCGCTCCCTCGTCGAAAGCGGCTTGAGGAGGAGCGGCAGGCCCACATTCTCCGCCGCGTTCAGCATCGGCAGCAAGTTGTAGAACTGGAAGACAATTCCGAGGTTGTGCGCGCGCCATAGGGATCGGGCGGCCTCTCCCATATGGTCCAGCCGGTTGCCGCCGATGCGCAGTTCACCGGCATCCGGGCTGTCGATGCCGGCAAGCATGTTGAGCAGCGTCGATTTTCCCGATCCGGAAGGCCCCATGATGGCGACGAAGTCGCCGCGCGCAATGGCGAGATCGAGGCCGGAGAAGATCGGGATACTCTCTTTCCCGATCCTGTAGCCCTTCCTGACGTCTTTCACGGCGATATAGGGCTCTTCATTGAATTCTCTCGTCATTTCTCGATTGCTCCAGCTTGACTATCGGCGGTGATGCGGATGCGCGCGGCCATGCCCGGGCGGATGCCGGCCGGCGGGGCGATAAAGGAGAGGCGAAGGGTAATCGTGCCCTTGTCCGATGAGACCACCGGCGCGAGCCGTGAAATTTCGACGGCAAATGGCCGATCGGGAAAGCCGTCGAGCACCGCCTCGCCGCGAAGACGGGGCAGGAGCGAGGCGATGGTCGTTTCGGCGACGTCGGCATCGATCACCATGCTTTTCGTATCGGCGATCGTCAGCAGGCTTTGGCCCTCCTGCACGCTATCGGCGCGGTCAGGCACCGTGTCGCCGACATGGGCGCTTAGCCGCGTCACGACCCCCGCGATCGGGGCGCGGACAGTCAGAGCGTCGAGCTGCTCTTCGGCGATGCGGATGCTAAGTTCCGCCTTATCCAGCTCCTGCTCGGCCTGCGCGACATTGTTCTCAGCACTCTCCCGGCCGGCTCGCGCGTCTTCGAGTTGCTGCCTGGGGATGATGCGGGCCAGCGCCTCGTTGCGTCGGAGCGAGGATTGCGCCTGTTCGAGGGCAATGCGTCTGGAGGCAAGAACAAGCTCGGCCGAAGCGCGGGCGGCTTTCGCCTGCTCGAGGGAAAAACGGGCGTTGACATCGTCGAGGGTGACCAGCACCTGACCGACATCGACGCGATCGCCCGCTTCCACGGCGATATTCGTAATCTGGCCCTGATATTTGGAAAAAACAGTCGTGGAGCGTGGTGCGATCACATAGCCCGAGCCGGTCACCTCTTGGATTGCTGCAGGTGCCCTCCGGTTGGTGGATATCTCGTCGTTCCGTTCCGTTACCCGTTCGGACGGTATGCTGCGCTTTGCTTCCGGTTCGGGCAGGATCTGGCGCACGCTATCCGGAGGGTCTGGGAACAGGGCCTTGACGCGGTCTGATGCCGGCGGTCCGAAAAAGGCTGCAAGGACCACGGTGCTTAGGGCAAGCAGGCCGGAGGAAAGGGCAATCCGGGCAGTCTTGCGCGGCGGATCGATTGGGGGAACGGGCTCAAGGGAAAGCAGCTTGAGTGTTTCGGCCAGTTTGCGGTCGTGTTCGGTGATTGTGCTCATGCCGGCAGGATGCCCGGCTCGACGGGAAACTCGACCTGGAACGCATTTCAGGCCGTACTCGATCGCGATTTCGTACCTGGTGCATCCAGTTTGTGATGCAACATTCACCGCCGCCTCGTCCCTTGACGCAAATAGTCGGCCAGACTAGCGTCGATGGTGCTGCTGTAGGGCGCGTCGGCTTGCGAGCCGGAGGGGCATTGCCCGCCTACACCAAAGTCCAACCGTAGTGCGCGCCCATGCCAAATATCGAAAACCTCAGAAAGCAAGCCAAGCTATACCTGCGATGGCACCGTGAACGGTATTACCCTGTCGCGGCGCAGATCAGGTCGTCTCTTGCCCGCTTCCGGGACTTGCCCGACAGGGAAGTCCTCGAGCCAGGCTTCAAATTGAGTGATGCGCAGGAGCTTGTCGCCAGAAGACACGGGTTCGAAAGTTGGCCGGCGCTGATCAAGGGAATCGAAACCATGGAAACATCAGCAGCCTCCACCAGCAATGCCTCCGTCATCATGTCAGCCGACCTCAGCTCTTCGTTTTCGACATCGAGGTGGCGTGCCGATTTTACGTCGAAAAGCTCGGCTTCAGGATCGCGTTCTCCTACGGGGAGCCGCCATTCTATGCCCAGGTGTTTCGCGACGGCGGCCGCTTGAACCTGCGAAAGGTCTCCGGTCCCGTGTTCGACAGCGGTTTTCGGGCCAGGGAACGCGATGCCCTTTCCGCAACGTTCACGCTCGACGATCCCAAACCGCTTTTCCTGGAATATCAGAGCGCGGGCATCACTTTTCACCAGGCTTTGAGGACCGAGCCATGGGGAGCTCGCACCTTCATTGTGCAGGACCCGGATGGGAACCTGATCGCATTTGCAGGAGGGTAGAGGTCGGGGTCTGCCTCTAAGTTGTTGCTGATTCGCCTGTGGCTGAGAGATACGGGCTGACCAGTCGGATGAGTTCGTTCTGCAGTGCCGGGTCTCCTAATCTACCGCGGCGCGCGGCGTTATGGATTACCCCGTCAATGGCGTCCGAAATGACCAGCGCGGCCAGGTGGTCGGCCGCATTGGGTTGGCGTTTCCGATAGGTAGCGACTGCCCGTGCATAATAGGCGAGATATTCGATCTCAAATTCGCTGTTGGGATTCCGGTAGTCGTCAGAACTGGGAGCTTCATCGAGCAACACCCTATGCAGTCCCGGGCAGATGCTATGGGCGGCGATCATGTCGCGAACGAGGCTTGCCACGAATTGCTCCGGTGACAGCCCTTCGGTCTGGGACCTCTGCATGACGGCAAGACAGTCTTCGAGATGGCGACGGCGGATAGCATCGACCAGTGAGAGCTTATCCGGAAAATACTGGTAGAGCGAGCCAATGCTCACTCCGGCCAGGTCGGCAACCTTGTTGGTCGTGAACCCGGCCCAGCCTTGGTCGCTTAAAATGCGAGCACCGGCCTGGACAATTGTTTCTACCGTCGCGCGGGAGCGGGCCTGGCGAGGCTCCTTCCTCATCGCCGGTTGCTGCTTTGCAATGCGAGTAGACAACGGAGCTCCCTCGTAGAGAATATGAATAACTTGCTCACATTTTGTACAATTCGGAAGGACCGACCGCAATGAGCACCTTGCTTCAGGGACTCTACGGCTATCATGCCTGGGCCAATAATGACCTGTTCGATAAATTGGAAACTCTGGATCAGGAGCAGCATAAGGCCGAACTGCACACTGCCTTGCGGCTGATCAGCCATTACCAAGTGGTGGCCCAGATCTTCGCCGCCCATCTAAGCGGCGTGCAGCATGACTATACTTTCGACAACACGGCAGAGACGCCAACATTGGACGAACTGCGTGCTGCCGTAAGGTCCTCCGATCAATGGTATCTGGACTACATTCGGAACGTCTCGCCTGCGGATCTCTCCGAAGCTATCGCATTTGCCTTCACCGATGGCGACAGGGGCTATATGACCAGGGAAGAAATGCTTACCCATGTCGCGCTGCATGGAGGTTATCACCGTGGGGAGATCGGTCGGATACTCTGGCAGCTTTCCGTCAGCCCTCCGTGGGACACCTTTGCTGTCTATCTTCATCAAACGGAGCCCGCGCGGAGGCTACAGGGCGGCAAATACTCCGTTCCGGTTTGAAAGGACCCGGAAGGCTAAGTCGGCACTCCTCGACAGCTTATCGGTAAGCGTGGGGTGATTGGCTCCATTCCACGGCCAGAACAGCATAGATGTACTCGTCACCCCATTTGCCATTGAACCTGTCATTCTGTCTCAGGTGCGCTTCCCGGCGCAGCCCGAGACGCTCGACAACACCCACGGACCCCGCATTCTCGGTATCGAGCCGGGCAAAAATCCTGTGGAACCCGAAATCGGAAAATCCGGTGTCGATCATCTTTGCCACCGCTTCCGTCGCGTAGCCCTTTCCGGAAAAGGCAGGGTTGAAGACGTAACCGACTTCCGCTTGTAATGCTGACTTGCTGGCTACCCTCAGCAACACCTCACCTAAAATTGCATCGTCATCGCGACGGATAACTGCAAGCCTGAACACGTCGCCATCGCCCTGGAAAGGGGCTTTCAGGATTTTCGAGAACCGCCGTTCCAGATCGGCCGCGTCGGGTGTTGCTGCATATAGATACCGGTAAACCTCCGGAAGCGAGTGATAGGCCGCGTAGGGCTCGAAATCGCCGGCAGAGAAAGAACGGAGGGCAAGACGCCTGGTTTTAAGCGGAAGATCGAGCTTGCAGAGATGCATTAGCTATTAAACTCGAAAGGATAACGCTGAATTTCTTGGCAAAATTCCGCTGCAGGAAAATAGCCGCAAAAGCCGGAATTCTGCTGCCGACTTTTGCGACCGTAAGCATCTCACAATATTGGTCAAGACTCGCCACCGTTGCGGCGAACTAGTTATGCAATGGGATTGCGGAGCGCTCAGGCTTCTTCCGGTGCGCTTTCGATCATTCCGAGCGCATGAAGATAGGTGTCGAGGATCGCATCTTCCTCCATGCGTTCCTGCTCGTCCTTCTTGCGCAGGGCCACGACCTTTTTCAGGATCTTGGTGTCGAAGCCCATTCCCTTGGCTTCGCCATAGACGTCCTTGATATCGTCGGCGATGGTCTTCTTTTCTTCTTCCAGCCGTTCAATGCGCTCGACAAAAGCGCGAAGCTGATCGCGGGCGACGCCATGAGCATCAGACATCCTGTTCTCCTGATTTCGTGGATTTGAAATTCGACGCAGTGACCTGCCGCGAAGCGTCGCGAAGGTCAAGCCGATTCGGAGAGGGAAGGCTTATTCGTGGGGTTTGTTCAGCTCAAATGCGGCCTTTTGCACATCTGAAGCCTGTTTCTGGTGGATATCTTTCCACTGTTCATAGGGCATGCCGTAGACGATCTCGCGCGATTCGTCCTTGGAGATTTCGACGCCCGATTGTTCGGCGGCTTCGCGATACCAGTTGGAGAGGCAGTTGCGGCAGAAGCCCGCCAGATTCATCATGTCGATATTCTGGACATCGGTGCGTTCGCGCAAATGCGCAACGAGGCGTCGGAATGCCGCGGCTTCGAATTCGGTCTGCTGTTCCTTGCTAAGGCCGGTCATCTTCGCTCTCCTCTTACTCGTAGGGTCCGGTGCGCGAGGCGTGAACCTCATATTCGTGCAGAGCCGGATCTGCGTTCAGGGCCGAGAATATCGGCGCCAGCCGCTCGGCCCATCCCTCGATTCCAGCGGCATCGCTGATCAGATCCTGGCGCACTTCGAGAAGCGCATGCGGAATGCCTGTCATCATGCAATGCCGATACATGGTATCGCCTTTGAGCGCCCCGTCATAGGGTTCGTTGTCGCCGACGATGAGATGGGGATCGTTCCGCAGCATCGCAAGAAGCGGGACGACGGCACGGGGATCGTTGTCCCACAGGACGCCTGCCTGCCAAGGCCGCGGAATTTTCTTCCAGGCGGGCGTGAAGGAATGAAGGGAAAGCACGAGCGGGGCCTTGCCCGTCCGGTTGGCGACAGCATCGATCGTCTCCGCGACCGCGCGGTGATAGGGGCGATGGTAGGTCTCCAGCCGATAGTTCCACTCCTCGTCGCTGATCGGATGGTTGCCCGGAACGATTGCGCCATCTGAAATCTTCATGATCAGCGTCGGATCGTCCTCGCCGCGATTGGGATCGATCAGCAGGCGGGAGAAGCCACCGAGAACGGCAGGAACGCCGAGCGTCGCGGCAAGGCTCCGGGTCAGTCCTTCGATGCCGATATCGAAGGCGATATGGCGGGAAAAGGCACTCTCGGGCAAGCCAAGACGCCCGTAGCGCTCCGGCAGGCGGTTCATGGCGTGATCGGCCAGGATGACCATGCCTTTGTCATGTTCGCCGGATATGGTTTCGAAAGGTTGAAAGTCGGTCATGAAGAAATTGTCAGTGCCTTTGCGGAAGAGCATTTGCTTGATCGCATGCCCCGGCGGGAGGCGCAAGCAGCCAATCCGGCAGGAGCCGGGTGCGGGAGGCGGGCGTACCGTTTTGAAATTTAATCGATTAGAGTTGCGTTGACTTTCGTTTGGCGTCAGCGCAAGAAGACAAGAATAGCGAATAACCGTGGAGCCCATTGGAAACCGTGTTGAGCCAAGTCGCGCCTAGTTTCGTTTCGCGCTTCGGGACGCCTGCCCGCCTAGCCTTATTCATCCTCGCCTCCGCTGCGCCTTTCTTCTTCCTGACGAATACCGCGCGCGCGGATTTCCGCGTCTGCAACGGCACTCAGAACCTTGTCGGCGTGGCCATCGGCTATCGCGCCAAGGAGGGCTGGACCACCGAAGGCTGGTGGCAGGTTCCGGCGACGACCTGCGCAACTCTGATCGAGGGTGAACTGCAATCACGTTATTATTACCTCTACGCCGAGGATGCGGCCCGTGGCGGCCGCTGGACGGGTGACATCCAGATGTGCGTGGCGGAAAATGAGTTTAAGATCGTCGGCGTGCAGGACTGCTACGCGCGCGGTCACCAGAAGATGGGCTTCAAGGAATATGACACGGGCCGCCAGGGCAGCTGGATGGTTCAGCTCTCCGATACTCCCGGTGCACAGGAAAGCCAAAATTGATGAAGCGTAACCGTAAAGTTAAGATCCTCGCCACGCTCGGACCCGCCTCCTCGGACGAGGCCGTCATCGAGAAGCTCCACGCGGCGGGAGCCGACCTTTTCCGCATCAACATGAGCCATGCCAGCCACGACCTGATGCGCACGCTCATCGGGCGCATCCGCTCGGTCGAGCAGCGTTCCGGTCGGCCGATCGGCATTCTGGCCGATCTGCAGGGCCCGAAGCTGCGTGTCGGCAAGTTCGCCGACAGCAAGGTCGACCTGAAGCCGGGCCAGACCTTCACGCTGGATGACAAGGATATACCCGGCGACAATACACGCGTCTTCCTGCCGCATCCGGAGATCCTCGAAGCGGTCCAGCCTGGTCACCGCCTGCTGATTGATGACGGCAAGTTGATGCTGCGCGCCGAGAAATGCGATGGCAAGAGCATCGTGACGACGGTTGTTTCCGGAACCAAGATTTCCGATCGCAAGGGCGTAAGCCTGCCGGATACGCTGCTGGGCGTCGGCGCGCTCACGGAGAAGGATCGCATCGACCTCGATGCCGTGCTCGCGACGGGAGAAGTCGACTGGGTCGCGCTTTCCTTCATCCAGCGGCCGGACGATCTGGCGGAAGTTCGCAAGATCGCGCGCGGCCGTGTCGGCCTGATGTCGAAGATCGAAAAGCCGCAGGCGATCGAGCGCATCGAAGAGATCATTGAGCTTTCCGACGCCTTGATGGTTGCCCGCGGCGACCTCGGCGTCGAAATGCCGCTCGAATCCGTTCCGGGTCTCCAGAAGCAGCTCATCCGTGCCTGCCGTCGCTCCGGCAAGCCGGTGGTCGTCGCCACGCAGATGCTGGAATCGATGATCTCCTCGCCGGTACCGACACGCGCCGAGGTTTCCGACGTCGCGACCGCCGTCTTCGAAGGCGCCGACGCCGTCATGCTTTCTGCCGAATCCGCCTCCGGCGACTATCCGGTCGAGGCCGTCACCACCATGGCATCGATCGCGAGCACGATCGAGCGCGAGCCGCATTATCCGGGCATCATCTATGCGCAGCGCGCGCAGCCAGAAGCAACCGGCGCCGACGCGATCTCGCTTGCAGCCCGGCAGATCGCCGAGACGCTGAAGCTCTCCGCGATCGTCTGTTACACCTCGTCAGGCACGACAGGTCTTCGCGCTTCCCGCGAACGTCCGCAGGTGCCGATCATCGCGCTCTCGCCGATCATTCAGACGGCGCGCCGCCTTTCCGTCGTCTGGGGCCTGCACTGCGTCGTCACCCATGACGCAACGGACCTCGACGACATGGTCAACAATGCCTGCCGCATCGTCGCCTCGGAAAGCTTCGGCAAGCCGGGTGACCGTATCATCATCTCCGCCGGCGTGCCGCTCGGAACGCCGGGCGCGACCAACATGCTGCGCATCGCCTATATCGGCTCGGACGGCCTCAGCGGCGTCTGATCCGGACCACGTGATTGGCAGCCCGCCCGTCCCACGACGCGGCGGGCTTTTTTATGCTGCCAGCGACATGTGCCCGACACGATAGATCTGCACACCGCTGCCGGATTGCGGCGGTTCGCGCCATAGTCTGAATCGCACCCGCGTCCAGGTCGTCGGCTCGAAGCCGGAGACGGAGGCAAGCGCGCTGTACCGCTCGACATCGGTGATGGCATCCTCGCTTTCCCGTCGGCGGATATCGGCGAGCGGGGCATAGGGTTCCGTCTCCAGAATTTCCCGCGTGGCGAATGCCGAGCGGCCGACATGCGATGTTACTTCCGCCTGCCAAACGATCCATGTCCTCACGCCGGGCCAGCCGAAGGATCGGGTCAATCCCTCGAAGCCTGGACCACAGAGAAAATCGCTTGCGCCTTCCGGCTTCTGCCAGAGATAGAAGGGTGCATAGAGATTTTCCCGGGAATCGAACTCGTCCCGGCGCGCGCTGAGATAGGTCTTGAAGGCAAGGTTCGGAAAGCCGTCGAGTATCGGTCCCTTTTCGCGGATGCGGCGGTCGATGATGTCCATGTCATAGTCCGCGGGCAGGGTGAAGCTGTATTGCATGGCGA
The DNA here is from genome assembly GCF_041357635.1 of Sinorhizobium sp. CB7. NCBI lineage: Bacteria > Pseudomonadati > Pseudomonadota > Alphaproteobacteria > Hyphomicrobiales > Rhizobiaceae > Sinorhizobium > Sinorhizobium sp. CB7. Next base: position 362,481 of record NZ_JAULLL010000004.1, on the reverse strand, counting down.
TCATCGTTCTTCCTCCACCGGTTCCAGCCAGTCGACGAAGCGCCCACCCTCCATCGGCTGGACACTGATATAGCTGAAGGGACTGTCGGCGGCAGCGCCATGCCAATGCCGCTCACCGGCGGCGAACCAGACGGCGTCGCCGGCGCGGATCTCCTCGGCCGGACCGCCGTCGCGCTGGGCCAGTCCGATACCGGAGAGGACATAGAGCCATTGGCCGCGCGGATGGGTATGCCAATGCGTAAGCGTGCCGGGATCGAGCGTGGCCCGCATCGCCGTATTTTCACCGTCAGCGCTGCCGTCGAGCAGCATTTCGACCCAGAAGGGTGCGGTCGAAACGCCCTCCGGCGCGTGGGTCGCATGGCCCGGGCGGCGGATGGTCATGCGCGTCGGATTGATGCCGGTCATCACTTTCCTCCAGTCGCGCGGGTTTCCCAACCAGCTTCCGTCATCTGCGCCTCGCCATTGCCGAACGACCATTCGTCGGCTGTGCTCGTGCTGATGATGACCATCACGTCCTCGGGCCGCAGGCCGGGCGATTGCGCCAGCAGTTCGACGAGGCGCCTGTAAAATGCCTTTTTGACCTCCGTCGTGCGCGGCCTGCCGGTGGAAAGCGCGATCAGCACGAAATCGTCCGAGCGCGGTCCGGCAAGATAGTTGCGATCGAAAATCAGCTCTTCCGGATCATGCTGATGAATGGCCTGAAAGCGATCGTTCGGGGGAACGTTGAAGCTCTCGACGATCGCGCGATGCACATTGTCGGATATTGCGCGCAGATAGTCCGCGGACTTGCCCTTCAGAAGGGAGATACGGGCGAACGGCATGGGCTTTCTCCTGATAGTTTAACCTGGGTCATCTTGACACCAAGTCTATCGCACGTCACGATAATGCGAAAAATCAGAATTTATCGGACATATCGTCCATAAAAACAGGACTATTGAGATGCGACGGACGATCTTCGATCTGGATGTGCTGCGCACATTCGCGACCGGCGTGGAACTGGGCAGCTTTGCCAAGGCGGCCGACAGGCTCGGCCGATCGACCTCGGCCGTGAGCGCGCAGCTCAAGAAACTGGAAGAGCAGGCGGGCACGCCAATTTTTCGCAAAGCGGGGCGCGGCCTCGCGTTGACGGAAGCCGGCGAGACCATGCTCGGTTATGCCCGCCGGCTGCTGGATCTCAACGATGAGGCGGCAGCGGCCGTTCACAGCGTCGAACTCGAAGGCTGGGTGCGGCTCGGGCTGCAGGAGGATTTCGGCGAGACCCTGTTGCCGGAGGTGCTTGGCCGCTTTGCGCGCGCACACCCGAAGGTCAGGATCGAGGCGCGCGTCGTGCGCAATGTCGAATTGCTCGAGCGGGTGACGACAGGCAAGCTCGATCTCGCGCTCGCCTGGAGCGACGGTGCGTTGACGCCGCACTACGAGCATATTGCCGAGGTGCCGATGTGCTGGGTCGGCCCGGCAGCCGGTGCAAATGCCTGGCAGGCGGAGCGCGGTGAGCCGGTGCCGCTCGCTTCGCTGGAGGCGCCTTGCCTGATGCGAACGGCGGCGACCAGGGCACTGGACGCGGCCGATCTCTCCTGGCGGCTTGCCTTCGTCAGCCCCAGTCTCGGGGGATTGTGGGCGGCGACAGCCGCCGGATTGGGTCTGACCGTCCGTACGCCGATCGGGCTGCCTGCCAAGGTCAAGCCGCTGATCCCGCGCGAAGCCGGCCTGCCGGATCTGCCGAAACTTGGCCTTGTCCTGCATCGCGCCGAAGCGGAGCCCGAACCTGCGACGGCGAGGTTGGCTCAGATCCTCTTGCAATCCGTCCATGAAGCGGTACGCAAAGTGCTACCTCGGGCGATCACGGGAGGCGGCCGCTATTCGCGGACGTCGACAGCCAAGGACGTTGTCGAGAGCGCAGTACAGTGAGACGCGTCAGCATCTGGGTGCGCAGCAGCTTTCCGTTCACCGTTGACCCTGCCTTCGGTCAAGGTTAGTTTGCCGCCATGATGATCCTTACTCTCAATATCGCGTCGGTCTTCTTCATAAGCCGCTGAGGCGTCGCCGCCGGCGAATGAAGACACGGGCCTATGACAGCTTTTCGCTGTGGCTTTGGTCTTGACCGAAGCAAACCTTTCCCTGCCCGCGTCGCTGGGTAACGGGTTCAACAATTGAGAGATCTCATGACAAATGATGCATATCCAGGTGCGCCTGCGCTCAGCGATGCGCAGGTTCGGCAATTCATTCGAGACGGGTTCGTCCGGATAGACCGAGCCTTTCCCCGAGAACTGGCCGAAGAGGGCCGCGCCATCATGTGGCGCGATATTCCCTTCGATCCGGACGATCCGGCGACATGGGCAAAGCCGGTCGTCTGGCTGCCTGGATATGGCGGTGAGCCATTCAATACGGCAGCCAATACGCCCATTCTCCGCGCGGCTTTCGATCAACTCGTCGGCAGAGGGCGTTGGCTGCCTCGCGACGGTCTTGGAGCCTTCGTCGTGCGGTTTCCGCATCCGGACGAGCCCGGCGGCACCGGCTGGCACGTCGATCTGAGCTTTCCAGGTGACGATTGCGATCCGAACGAGCAGCGCGACTTCTCGTCCTGGCGCGTGAACGTGACGTCTCGCGGCCGGGCGCTGCTGATGCTCTTCCTCTTTTCTGACGTGGGAACGGAGGATGCGCCGACGCGGATCAGGGTCGGCTCGCATATCGACATGGCAAGGTTCCTCGAACCTGCCGGCGAGGCGGGCCGGTCGCACATGCGGCTCGAAAAGATGGGCGCTGATCGCCCCGAAGCGCTGGCGACCGGGGAAGCGGGCACTGTCTATCTGTGCCATCCTTTCCTCGTTCATGCGGCGCAGCAGCATCGAGGATCGACGCCGCGGTTCATGGCACAGCCGCCCCTCGGTCTGGCGGAACCCTATCAGCTGCATCGGGAGGACGGTGCCTATTCGCCGGTCGAGGTCGCGATCCGGCAGGCTTTAAGCGATCGCATGCGTTAGAGCCGGATGATTTCTGGATCCGTCTCTCAATAGAAAGTTGGAGCGGGTGCCGCCGGAAAGCCGTGCACCCTTTTCGGCCTCCTGCTCCCACGAGTGCGCCTCGTTCTGCCTCACCAAGTCAGTCCAGCGGACGGCGTCCGCGCCGTAGAGATTCGATCGGAAAGTGTTGCTAGCAACGGATCTCGGGGATTGTTGTCTGGTGTTGACGCTTCGCCACACGCCCTCTTCCCTGTGCTCGTCACAGGGATCCAGCCGCGCCGTGTCCGCGGCGCGAGGGACTCGTTTTTCAACGCCAGCGGGAGCAGAGATGTCTTGCTCTGTTCCATCACATTGACAAGGGACGAGTATGTCGCCTTTGCCTCGCCCTCTCCGTCGTCCTTGGTCGTCGGGTTAAGCCTAGGGATGAGGCGAGGATCCATTTCCATGGCAGCTTATGTATGGATCCTCGGGGCCAAGGCCCGAGGATGACGGAGTGTGGGGGAGCCGTGTGCCAAACGAGACTTCTGACGACATCCGACAGGAGTCTTTTCGCCGTGCGGACGCACGGCGGCTGGATTCCTGTGACAAGCACAGGAAAGAGGGAGAGCGGGGAGGCGTTCGCGCCAGATAACTGCCCCAGAGAACGGCCATAAAATCATGGCCGGGCTTGCTATGCCGCCCCTCATCAAACAGGCAATCTGGTGAAAGCTCACATCTACAGCGCCGTGCGTCTTTTCAGACGCACAAAGGACGCTGTAGCACTTTGAAGTGCTGCATGTTTAGATCGGTTCCGATTTACGGAAAGTCTTACGCAATTCCGAACGGAAAACCGCGCGCACTTTTCTGCATCCCGCCCTACGCCGCATACTCGCGCTGGACATTGCGGCGGATCGCCTGTGGCGGCTGGCCGAAGGCACGCAGAAAGGCGCGGCGCATCCGCTCGCGGTCGGCAAAGCCGGTTTCCGTAGCGACGACGTCGATCGAATGGCGGCCCTGTTCCATCATCAGACGGGCGGCCTCCACGCGCAGATTTTCGACTGCCTTTGCCGGTGATTGACCGGTTTCGGCGCGGAAGGCGCGGCTGAACTGGCGCGGGCTGAGATTTGCGGCTTCGGCGAGTTCCTCGACCGAAAGCGGCGCTTTCAGATTGCTTCTGGCATAGGCAAGCGCACGTTGGATGCGGTCGGATTTCGGCTCCAGTTCGAGCAGGCTGGAGAATTGCGACTGACCGCCCGCACGGCGATGATAGACGACGAGCTTGCGTGCGACCGCGCGGGCGACCTCAGCGCCATGGTCCTTTTCGAGCATGGCAAGCGCGAGATCGACGCCCGCGGTCATGCCCGCCGAAGTCCAGACGGATCCGTCGACGATGAAGATACGGTCTTCCTCCACCCTGACTTTGGGATAGCGCGCCTGCAATTCCCGCGCGATATACCAATGCGTCGTCGCGCGGCGGCCATCGAGTACTCCGGAATCCGCGAGCATGATTGCACCGGTGCAGATTGCAGCAACCCGGCGCGACGTCGAAAGAGATTGGCGGATAAAGGCGCTTTCGCCTTTTGTGGGCAGCCGGATATCCGGCGCCCCCGAGACGATCAACGTGTCGAAGCCCGGGTCGCCGAATGGCCTGGTATCGATCGTCATTCCGAAGGAGGAGCTGGCGATCGGCCCGCCTTCCTCCGAGAGATAAAGGACTTCATATGCCTTGTCTCCGAGATGGATATTGGCGAATTCGAAAACCGATACAGCCGCCAGGCTCATGGTCTGAAAGCCCGGAAAAAGCAGATAGGCAACGCGCTGCATGGCAATCTCCTTCTGTCGCTAAATCATCTGTCCTAAAAGGTGGTATATATGACATTCATGCCGCAAGCAATCCGGCGTAAGACTCTTCTCAACGCGGCAGACGCCCGTCGCGAAAAGGAGATTGGATCATGACACAGGAACATAAGGGCAAAGCACTGATTACCGGCGCCTCTTCCGGTATCGGCGCTGTCTACGCCCACAGACTGGCAAAACGCGGCTACGACCTCATTCTCGTTGCCCGCAATGGCGAACGGCTTCAGGCGCTTGCGAGCGGTCTGACGGAAGAAACCGGCAGGACAGTGGAAACGCTGGTGGCCGACCTCGGCAACAGGGCCGATCTCGCCCGGGTCGAAGATGTGCTGAGGGCCGATCAAACCATCACGCTGCTCGTCAACAATGCCGGCGTCGGTGCAACGGCTCCGTTGCTTTCGGCTGATGTCGGCAAGATGCAAGACATGATCGAGCTCAACGTCACGGCCTTGACGCGGCTGACTTATGCGGTCGTGCCGGGTTTTGCCGCCCGCGGCGGCGGTGCGATCATCAACATCGCCTCGATCGTCGCCATCGCGCCTGAGGTCCTCAATGGAGTCTATGGTGGCAGCAAGGCCTTCGTGCTCGCCTTCAGCCAGTCGCTCAAGCATGAGCTACATGACAAAAATATTCGCGTGCATGTCGTCATTCCGGGCGCTACCGCGACCGAATTCTGGGGCATCGCCGGCACGCCGGTCGAGCATCTGCCGACGGAGATCGTCATGTCCGCGGACGATATGGTCGATGCTGCGCTTGCCGGCTTCGATCAGGGCGAGTTCGTGACGATCCCATCTTTGGCCGACGCCAGCCTGCTCAACAACTATGAAAAGGCCCGCCAGGCGCTGGCGCCGAACCTTTCGCGCTCCACCCCGGCGGCACGCTATCAGGTCGCAGATCGGGAAAACCCAGGGCGGGCTTTGACGCCAACCCTTATCTGAAATGACCAATACTTTCTGTCGCGAAAGTCGTCTGCAAAATTCGAAATCATGCGACCGACTTTTGCGACAGAAATTCTCCGCAGAATTCAAGGAGGCGAGGCGATTTTATCGCAAATGTCAGGGATTTTCGCGACAAACGGCACGGCCAGAATTGGCGCGGGCTCGTTTCGATTTCAGATTCGACGGTCGCAAATGATTGCGCAATCTGGCATCCTTTGGGTCGCAATCATGATTGACCTTAGGAAACGACAATGAGCGATCACCAAGAACACAACCCATTTGATGGCCCTCAGATGCAGGGAATGCATTACGAGCGGGCCGATATGTCAGGCGCTAATTTCGATGGCGTAAACCTCGCAGACGCACGGTTTTACGCTGTTTTGACTAAGGCAAAATTCACCGACACCAATTTAAGCGAAGCGGTTTTTGACGATATCAGCCTTGCAGATGCGCGCTTTAACAACGTCAATCTGTCCGGAGCCGCCATCACGAATGCAAACCTATCGCGATTGACCATAAGCGGGGTCACGTTGGCAGATTCAGACATCAAAGATGCCGATTTGACTGGGATGCGGATCAATGGCGTTCTCGTAACCGATCTATTCATGGCCTATGAAAAGGCGAAAACCTGAAGGCCATTTGCTTCCAAGACAATGCACAACGCCGCAGAAATCCTACAGACCGTCCGAAAACGGTGGCGGCTTGTGCTCCTGGACGTTTTAGGACGGTCTGCAGGAAATCTGCGTCTTTTGCACGACACAGAAAAGATTGCCGTCTGGGTCTTGCAAGACCACGTAGTCAGCACCCTGCGGATAGCGCCACGGATATTGCTTCGCTCCGATCGTCATCAAACGACGAACCTCCTCCTCCTGACAGTCGGTATAAAGGTCCAGGTGCAGCCAGCTTCTCCGCCAGCCACGGCGATCGCGGGCCTGAAAGGAAATATTTGGGCCACGACCTTCAGGATCACAAAGCACAATCCAGTCACTGCTTGCAGGCGCACGCGGTACATAGTGCAGGGCTTCCTGCCAAAACGCGACCATGCGCTCAAATTCGTAGCAATGGATCACGATCGAGCCGATTTTTATCATTCTGAAAACTCCGGCACCTCGGGATTTATTTGTGGCCGCCTTGCCCTTGGCAATACGGAATGGTTTCTGCGAACTAAAACTACATAGCGCTGTCGCTAAAATTCCGAAAACTGAGATACGTTTTGCGCCAAAAACCACTGACGTAACCGGTCTTAGCAATTGTGCGACAAGTCCACCAGAATGCACCGACAGTGGATGTTGCCAATGCCTCAAGTTGAAGTACTGTCTGCCCTGTACGCCAAAACCTGATGGTGACTATGCCGGTAGTGACTCGACATCTAATCGACCGGGGTGACGGAGCCGCAGTCGAGCTTTTTCAAGCTCAGGCTCCGAGCGAAACGCCCGCAGGAGCAATTCTCTTTGTCCACGGCAATCAGGGTGGCCGTCTCCTGGGAGCGGTAGAGGCGATCAATAATGGCGCGCTGCTTCGATTCTGTTCTGGTTTGAATATCACTGCGGCGGCGATCTCACAGCCCGGCTTTGGGGCTTCAGATGGCCCTCCAGATTTCTGCGGTCCAAAAACCCAGCAAGCGATTATAGCTGCTCTCGCCTTTCTGAGGGAACAACCTTCCGTCGATCCTGGCCGTATTGTTCTCTATGGCAACAGTCGCGGAGCCGTTGCGTCGGCAATGGTCGCCACTCAGATTTCTGATCTGCGAGCAGTCATTCTATCTGGCGGCGTCTACGATCTTGAAGTTGCTTATCACGAGAGTTCACACGGTTTGCGATGGGCGATCGAGAAGGAGGCGGGCCTATCGAGAGAAGCCTTTCTGGTTCGCTCTGCGCTGCATCACGCACCTGAAATTCGGTCGGAGACAATGTTGCTGCATGGAAAGCATGACGACCGCGCTCCTGTTGCCCAAGCCGAATTCTTCTCAAAAGCTCTGTCCGACGCGGAGTCCCGGTTACGCTTCACGTCTTTGAGTGTGGACATCAAATTCCAAGGAGCCACACGCAGACAGCTCTCGGTCCCTTCCTGCCGAGGATGTTCAATCCCGTCGTGACGTACCACTAAAGCCCGTCGCGTGAAAAGAGATTCACGCGACAGGCTTTAGGCTATTGTTTCATGCATGTCGTTGCCGCAAAACCGCTGTACACTTTTGCGCGGGTGACGCCCCGGCCGCAGCTCAATTATACTTCAATGCCGTTTCGAAGATGTCGGTGTCGACATTGCCGCCTGACGTGACGGCGATCACGGTATCGCCTTCGAGCGCGTCGCCGTGGAAGAGTGCTGCCGCGAGTGCGACGGCGCCGCCGGGTTCGACGACGATCTTCAGACGCTTGAAGGCAAGCGCCATGGCGTGAAGGGCCTCCTCGTCGCTAACGACGATGCCAGGGCCGCAGAGCCGCTTCAGGATCGGAAAGGTGATGTTACCCGGCTGCGGCGTGACGATGGCATCGCAGATCGAGCCGGACATGGCTGCATTGCGTTCGATCTTGCCGGAGGCGAGCGAGCGCGTGGTGTCGTCAAAGCCTTCGGGTTCACAGGGCCGCACCCGCATCAAAGGCGCCTTCGCCTCCAGGGCAAGCGCTATGCCCGAGCTCAATCCGCCACCGCCGCAAGGCACCAGGACCTCGGCCGCGCCGATACCGGCTTCGGCTGCCTGCTCGGCGATTTCAAGACCTGACGTGCCTTGGCCTGCGATCACCTGTGGCTCGTCAAAGGGCTTGATCAGCGTGAGGCCGCGTTCGTTCGAAAGCCGCGCACCGATCTCGTCCCGGTCTTCCTTCACGCGGTCGTAAAGCACCACCTCGGCGCCGAAGGCACGGGTGTTGTCGATCTTCAGCTTCGGCGCATCGGTTGGCATGACGATAACGGCGGGGACGCCGTGCAGCTTCGCGGCAAGTGCCACACCCTGGGCGTGATTGCCCGATGAAAAGGCGATGACGCCCCTGGCCCCGACAGCAGGCTCCAGCGCCGAGACCGCCGACCAACCACCGCGAAACTTGAAGGAACCCGAATGCTGCAGGCACTCCGCCTTGACGAAGAGGCGCCGGCCGGCGATCTCGTCGAGGAAAGGGGAGGAGAGAAGCGGCGTGCGCCTTGCGTGCCCGTCGAGGCGAGCACGGGCGGCTTCGATCATTGCGATATCGACCATGGGAGGACTCTATTGATGCCTGACGCCTATCCATAGGACGGATCAGGCGTCGATGAAACAGCGATATTGTCTCGGTGACAGGATGGGGCGTCCTGGAGGGAAACAACGCTCTCTGGACGGGCATTGCGCCGCCTGAAGTCGGTCGGGCTGTTGCCCGTCACACGCAGGAATTCGCGGTTGAAATTCGATTTGCTGATGAAGCCGGAATCGAACATCACACGCGTGACGGGATCATCGGTCGCCAGCAACTGATCGCATGCCGCGCGGATGCGAAAATCGTTGACATAGTTCGAAACGCTCATGCCATGGGTGCGATTGACGGCGGTGGAGACCCGCCGGGCGGCTAACTTCATCCGCCGCGCAATACGGCCGAGATTGAGGTCAGGATCGCGATAGATCTGGCTCGACAGCATCAGCTCATCGAGCAAGGCGGCGACGGCGCCATCTTCCTCGGTTGCCGGGGACGGGGAGGGCGGCGTTGGCTCGGGTGGCCGGCTTTCCTGTGATTGGCTCTCCTGCGGCTGGTTTTCCCGCGATCGGCTGGCGCTTGCCACGGAAGCCGCGCCGCCGAGGATCAGCAGGGCAATGACATTTCCTAGCGTGATGATGCCACTGGCATGGGTGCCGCCCGTCCAGGCGAAATCGAGGCTGATGATGATGTCCGATATGGCGGAGGCTGTGACCGCCAATCCGGTGATCTGAAGTGCGCGATAGGAAAGGAGCGCACCATCGAGACGCGACGAGACCAGCGCATCCGGCCCGTTCCGGGCCAGCCACAGGAGCGCGCCGCCATAGGCAAGGGCGATGAGAATGAGGGTGAGGCTAAGCGAATCCCGCCAGATTGCCAAAAGCACCAGCACCAGCACGGCCGGTAGCAGATGCGGCCAGGATCCGGCCAGCGATGCGGGTGGCTCTTCCGCCGCCAAGCCCTTGAAGCTCACCCAGGCAAGTGCGGGGATCAACGCTGCCAATGTCGCCTGGGCCGGCATCATTTCCAGGACGTCATAGCCCCAGCGAACGCCGATCAACACCGATTGCAGCGCATAGACGGCAATCAGGAAAAGAAAGGGGCGTTTCTCGACGAGGCTGTCCTCCCGCTGCCGAAACATGCGGATCAGCAGGATGAAGAGCAGCAAGGCGACGACGAAGGGCAAAGGTATGAAGATCATGAATGGGCCCGGCAAGCGACGATATCAGGCGTCAGAATGGACCCAATCGCGATCACGGTCGACCTGATTCATGATTGAGGTCGTGAGAATGGCGCTTTGCCACCGATGCGGTCAATAACCGCGCGCCGCTCCCTCCGTTGCGCGGCTGTCCATGGCGCCGTTGTAGCGCGCACCGCCGCCCTTCTCGATCGCGCCCAGGCTTTTGCCGCCAACAAGGATGCCGGCAGCCTGGCCCCAGGGCGGGCCGTCATTACCGCCGTCGAAGTTGTAGCCCATGGCGGCGAGCGCCTTTTCGGTGTCGGGCGAGAGCGCATAGGGCTCGAGATAGACCTTGTCCGGCTGCCATTGATGGTGAACGCGCGGAGCATTGATGGCTTGGCTGATGTCCATGCCGAAGTCGATGACGTTAATGATCGCCTCGAGCGTAATGGTGATGATGCGCGAGCCGCCGGGACTGCCGATGACCATGAACGGCTTGCCGTCCTTCGATATGATCGTCGGGCTCATGGAGGAGAGGGGCGTCTTCTTGGGGGCGATGGCGTTGGCTTCGCCCTGGACCAGGCCGAAGAGGTTCGGAACGCCGGGCTTGGAGGTGAAGTCGTCCATCTCGTTGTTAAGCAGAATGCCGGTGCCGGGTGCAACGACGCCGGCGCCGAAGTAGCTGTTCAGCGTGTAGGTGACGGCGACGGCGTTGCCGGTATCATCGATGATCGAATAATGCGTCGTCTCAGTGCTCTCCTTGCCGCCGAGCGGCTTCAGGTTGGCTGAAACGCCGGCTCGATAGGGGTCGATCTTCTCGCGAATGTCCTGGGCATAGCCCTTGTCGAGCAGCTTCGAGACCGGGTTTTCGATGAAATCCGGATCGCCGAGGGCCGCGTTGCGGTCGACATAGGCGTGGCGCATGGCCTCGACCATGACCTGCACGGTCGCGGCGGAGCCGTAACCGAGATAGGAAAGCGGATACCCCTCCAGCACGTTCAGGATTTCGCAGATGATGACGCCGCCGGATGACGGTGGCGGCGAGGAGACGATGTCATAGCCGCGATAATTGCACTCGATCGGCTTCAGCTCGCGTACGGCATATTGCTCGAAGTCCTCCTTGGCGAGGATGCCGCCCCTGGACTGGCTCGCCTTGACGATAGCCTCGGCGGGCGCCCCTTTGTAAAAAGCGTCCGGCCCTTTCTCGGAAATGCCGGTCAGAACCGTTGCGAGTTCCGGCTGCATCAGCTTTTCGCCGGAGGCATAGGGTTTGCCATCTTCCTTCAGAAAAGTCTTTTTGGCGGTCTCGTCCTTCGCAAGGCGACTGGCGGCCGAGGCGAACATTGCGGCGTCGCCTTGCCCGAGCGTGAAGCCTTCCTTGGCGAAGCGGATGGCCGGGGCAATCAGTTCCTCGCGGGATTTGGTGCCATATTTCTCGCGCGCGGTCTCGAAGCCCATGACGGATCCCGGAACGCCGACGGCAAGATAGCCATCGAGGCTGGCACGAGGAACGATGTCGCCCTTGGCGTCCAGGTACATGGTCTTGGTGGCCGCAAGCGGCGCGCGCTCGCGGAAATCAAGGAAGGTCGTCCTGCCGTCCGCGAACCGGATCGTCATGAAGCCGCCGCCGCCGAGATTGCCGGCCGCCGGATAGACGACCGCCAGCGCATAGCCGACGGCGACTGCGGCATCGACGGCGTTGCCGCCGCTCTTCAGCACGTCGACGCCGACATCGCTCGCCAGATGTTGCGCGGTGACGACCATGCCATGCTGGGCCTCGACCGGCGCCGGCGAAGCGGCAAAGGCAGGCGCCAGCGCCGCGAGCGCAAGCGTGAAGGCAGCGATGAAGGAAACGGCTTGGCTACGCAGACGGTCCATGATTTTCCCCTCCCGGAATGGCAAGGAGAAAAGATATTATGCAACTCCTGCGTCAGGCAATGTGAATTTGCAGGTTCAGCCGAGGAGATCGAAGCGAAGGCCGTGAGTGAGGATCACAATACTGCAATGGCAGATGCCATCATCGCCGGGAAGGAACTCGTCGCAATCAGCAATCTCAGGCATTTCCGGCGGCTTGGCGTTCCGGTTCGATCGCCGGAGGAGGTGATCGGTTGAGCCCCGGCATATTCTCGACCTTGATCCGCTCCTCGACTTGGCCGGCGATTGCCTGCAGGTCACGCGGCGCTCCCGCGATCTTTTCCATGGCGGCAATAGCGAGATCGGTCGCGAGATAATCAGGCTTGTGGCCGACGCCCTTTACTGTGACGAGCTCGGAGCCGGAAATATCGCGGGCAAGGCCGCGCGAATGCACATGTTCCCAGACGATATCGTCGCAGTCGCCGGTGATGATGATGGTCGGCGCCGTGATCTGCCCGTAATTGGGCGAGTGTGCTTTCAGATAAGCGAATAGTTTCGTGACATCGATGGCATTGTTGCGGAAGGTCCTCGGTCTCAGAACCAGTGAAGGGCCTGTCGTGGCGATATAGTCGACAGGGCGCGGGTTCGGGTGAAAGACTCCAAGCGTGACGCTTTCCAGCCGCCGCAGCCCCAGCGGGACGACGACTGCGTGGCTGAAGAGCCAACCAAGGACCGGAGCGGTGGCGACGTGATAATACCAGTCGATCCCTCCCGGCCAGGGATGCGTGGCGGGTGCGAGGAAGAGGAGGCCGGCGGTCTTTTCCGGATGACGCACGCCGAAGGCGGCGGCGATCGCGCCGCCGAAGGAGTGGCCGACGATGATCGCCCTCTCAATTCCCCGTTTTTCCATGAGTTTGGCGATGGCATCCGCCTGGCCGGAGGGATAGGCGTTTTCCGGTCCGCCGCGCTCGGAATAGCCGTGCCCCGGCCGGTCGATGAAGAGCATCTCCGCTCTGCCTTCCAGCGCGTTGCGGAAGGCGCCGAACTGGTCGAGGAGGTTGCCGCTGGCGCCATGAATGAAGACGAGCGGTGGCAGGTCAGCGCTCTGCGGGCGGGGGACATGGACCGCATTCAGGCGGTAGCCGCCGATGTCAGTCAATTCGCCGATATTGGGAAAGGTGCGCTCGAAGCTTCGCGCTTTGTAGGAGGAATAGCCGATGGCAGCAATGACAGGGATGAGAAAAGTGGACACTTCGGCGATCATGCTCGTGACCGTCTGAACGATTACAACCTATCCTGTTAGATTAGCTCTCTCGAATTTTCCGTCAAGATCACGTCCGGCTGCCGGCGAGCTTCTCAGAGAGCGTATTCACTTGCTCCTGCGCCGTGCGTTCGGCCGGATAGATCTCCAGGAATCGCTCCCAGGCCTTCAAGGTCAGCTGGTCGTTGCCTGATTCGCCGAGGATTGCCGCCATGCCTGCGAGAGCGCCGAAATGGCGCGGTTCCAGCCGCAGCACCTGGTTGATGTCGGCCATGGATTTGCGGTAGTTGCCCATGGCGTAATTCAGCGTGGCGCGGCGATTCCAGCTTTCCGCATAATCCGGCTTGAGCGCGATTGCCTGGTCGAGGAAATCGAGTGCCGCGGCATTCCGCTTCTCCTCGACCGCTTTTTCAGCCCATTGCATCAAGAGGTTGATCGTGGCGCTGCCGGAGTCGTTCCATTCCATGCGGATCTGAGTGGCGATGCCCTGCGCCTTGTCGGGATCGCGTTCGCGCTTCAGTTCCGAAAACAGGGTGTCAAGCCGCTGTTTCGGCGAGGCGTCGCCGGTATTCTGCTCGACAATGACGTCCTTTTCCGCAGCGGTAGCGGGAAGAGAAAAGGAGAGAAGGGCGAGGGCAAGCGGCAGCGCCGCATAGGTCAAAGCAAAAAAGCGCATGGCGGGCATAGTAGCCCGCCAGCGCCGAAGATCAAAGAAAATTTGATGTGATCTGCAAGCAACCCGCAGTTCGTGGCGACCGTGCGCGACGGTCGGCATCACGAAACTGCAAATGCGCAATCAGCCCTGACGAGCCTTGTAGCGCGGGTTCTGCTTGTTGATGATGTAGATGCGGCCCTTACGGCGAACCAGGCGGTTATCGCGATGGCGAGCCTTGAGCGACTTGAGCGAATTCTTGATCTTCATTTTTCTGATCCGCGTTGTTTGAGGGGGAATTCACATTCGCCCATATCTTTAACAATCAAAAGCGCGCCTCGGGGCGCGCTCTTCAGGTTGGGAGCAGATAACCTGTCGCCCTTTCCATGTCAACCACGTGAAGGGCTTTTTCATGGGGCAAATCCTGGCCACAGTCAAATCGACAGGGATGCTCATGAAACGCCAGGCGATCAGAGTGAAGCCGGAGATTTAGCCGTCAGGGTCGTCACATGCCCCATCTTGCGTCCCGGACGTGATTCCGTCTTTCCGTAGAGATGGACGAGCGTGTTTTCTCGCGCCAGCCAGTCGGGCAGCGCGAATATGTCATCGCCGATCAGGTTCTGCATGACGCAGTCGGAATGCCGGTCGGCACTGCCAAGCACAAGACCGGCGACGGCGCGGATATGCTGTTCGAACTGCGAGACGACGCAGGCGGCTTCTGTCCAATGACCGGAATTATGAACGCGCGGCGCCATCTCGTTGGCAATCAGCCCGCCGTTCGGCAGGACGAAGAATTCGATGCCAATAACGCCGACATAGTCGAGAGCCGAAAGGATCTTTCCGGCGGCCTCGCGCGCGGCATCCACTGTTGCAGCGGATATCCGCGCCGGAACGGTGGAGGTGTGGAGAATGCCGTTGCGGTGGACGTTCTCGGCGGGATCGTAACAGACGATGGCGCCGTCGGTGGCGCGGGCGGCGATGATGGAGATCTCGCGTTCGAAGGCGACGAAGCTCTCCAGAATGAGCGGTACGCCACCGAGCGCGGCATAGCTGCCTTCCGGACTATCGGCGGCGGAGCGAAAAACCTTCTGACCCTTGCCGTCATAGCCAAGCCTGCGCGTCTTAAGCACGGCTCGGCAGCCGAATTCCTCGAGCGCGGCGGTGAGGTCGGCGTCGCTGTCGACGGAACGGAAGTCCGCAGTCGGAATGCCGCATTCGTTGATGAAGCGTTTTTCCACAAGCCGGTCCTGCGCGACCTCGAGCGCCTTGGGCGGCGGATAGACGGGAATCGTCTTCGCGAGCGCCTCGGCGGCTGCGACCGGCACATTCTCGAACTCGTAGGTGACGACGTCGCAACGCTTCGCCAGCTCGCCAAGCGCTGCCGCATCGTCATAGTCCGCGATGATCTGGGCGTTGGCAAGCTGGGCTGCAGGACAGTCCGGCTGCGGTTCGAGAATCACGGTGCGGAAGTTCAGTCTCGCGGCGGCCATGGCCAGCATGCGGCCGAGCTGGCCGCCGCCGATGATGCCGATCGTCCTCACCGTCATGGAGCCTCGTCCATCGGATATTCGGCAACCGCGGCACTCTGGCGTGCCCGCCATTCATCCAGGCGGTCGGCAAGATCCTCGTCGCTCAGCGCCAGGACGGCAGCGGCAAGCAGCGCCGCGTTGACAGCGCCCGCCTTGCCGATGGCGAGCGTACCAACCGGAATGCCCGCCGGCATCTGAACGATGGAGAGAAGACTGTCCTGACCCGAAAGCGCCTTGGACTGGACCGGCACGCCGAAGACCGGCAAAGGCGTCATCGATGCGGCCATGCCCGGAAGGTGTGCGGCGCCGCCGGCGCCGGCTATGATCACCTTGAAGCCCTCGTCGCGGGCGCCCTTCGCAAAATTCACCAGCCGCTCCGGCGTACGGTGCGCGGAGATGATGCGGGCGTCATATTCAATGTCCAATGCTTCCAACGTGTCGGCGGCATTCTTCATGGTCTCCCAGTCCGACTGGCTTCCCATGATGATGGCAACAAGTGGTCTGTCTGTCATCGTCACGAAGGCTCCTTGAAAGCTCAAGCAATGATATCCGGAATGATCTGGTCTTCCAGCTTGGTGAGCTTATCCTTGATGACGAGCTTTTTCTTTTTCATGCGCTGGATGCGAAGCGCGTCGCAACCGGTCTGAATCATGGCATTGATCGCGACGTCATAATCTTCATGTTCCTGCCGCAGGCGCGCCACCATCAGCCTGATTTCCGCCTGTTCCTGATCGGCCATTTCATGTCCTCGTTATCGCCTTCGGATCTTGTCCGGTCTGCCGATGAATTCCGCAAGCTCCTATCACCAAATAGCGATAACGGGAAGTTAGTCTTGATCATGAATTTGCCTCCGACAAACCATGTTTTGGCCTTCGACAAGCCTTCAAAATTGTGTCACACTTTAAAGGTTGACACCTTGAGCCCCAGCGATGGATGGCTGGGGATGGGTAAGAGGAAGGAAGGGTCAAATGACAATTCAAGCTCATCTTGAATCGCTTCAGAAAAAGCACGTTGCTCTTGAGGAGGAGCTTCATACTGCAATGACATCTCCCTCTATCGATGACAGAGAAATAGCAGAAATCAAACGTAGGAAATTGCGTATCAAGGACGAAATCCAACGTCTCAAATCATCCGTCCACTAATTTCATTCTTCTTCGGATCGCTGGGCGATCTTGCGACAGAAGAGGGTCGAGACATAATCCTTAAAATTTCGAGCAAGATTCGGTGATCCACCGCAACCGCGCCAGCTTCATCGGTTGAGATTGAAGTTGGCGCAACCTGGGTGTGCTCCCGCAATTATCGGGAGCCCGCCCTATTCAGGCCCAGAACTGATCCAGCCAGAGATTCAGGCCATCGAAGCCGCGATTGTTGACGGCATAGATGCGCTTCGTGCCTTCCGCAGTCACGGAGACAAGATTGCTGTCGAGTAGTGCTTTGAGATGCTGGGACACTGCCGGCCGACTGATCGGAAGCCCAAGCGCGAGTTCGTTCACGGTTTTCGGCGAGCGCCGCAGCTCCTCCAGCAAAAATCGCCGGTGAGGGTCGGCAATGGCGGCGAAGGGGTCCATGTTCGACATGGAAGAAAAGCTACGTCAAAGCTTCAATTGCAGCAAGTCTAAAATGCTGCGACGTAATGAAACAGCCATTTATCAAGCATACTGCATGTTTCCTTAAGTCAGAGCCGACTTAAGGATAGAAACATGCAGCAATTTAAAGTGCTACAGCGACCTTTGTGCGTCTGAAAAGACGCACGGCGCTGTAGTGCGAAGACTGTTAGAATTATTGAAACTCCAGCCCCTCGCGGACAATAAGACCGGCGGCGATCAGCGCCATTCCATACATGAAGGGATAGAAGGTCTCAGGCTTCATCCGGCGGATGACCCAGGCGCCCGCGACGGTTGCCAGCGGCGCAAAGGGCAGGAGGCTCGCCGAAGTCAGGAGGTTTGCCGTATCCAGCTGACCGAGCGCGAAATAGGGAACTAGCTTGATCGCGTTCAGGATGGCGAAGAAGCGAACGCTGGTCCCGGTATATTCGCGTGGATGCAGTTTGAGCGGCAGCGCATAGATCTGGAAGGGCGCGCCGCCGGCATGGGCGACGAAGCTGCCGTAGCCGGAAAGGGTTCCCCAGAGGCCTGCCGCGGCGGGCCGTTGTCCCTTCGGCGGCAGGAGGCGGCGCCGGCCAGGGCCGAAATTATTATAGAAATAGCGCAGCACGAACAGGATCGTGACGGTGCCGATCACCAGCCGCATGACATTGCCCGGCACGACGGCGGACGTCGCCCAGCCGAGCGCGATGCCGAAGACGGCGCCGGGCAGCATGATCTTCAGTGTCGATGCGTCCCCGTGCTGCCGCCAGATCCAGAGCGAGATCAGATCCATCGCGATCAGGATGGGCAGAAGGATCGCCGCTGCCTGCACCGGCGATACCACCAGCGCGAGGATCGGAACGCCCATCAGCGAAAGCGCATCGCCCATGCCTCCCTTGGTCAGGCCGACAAGAACGACGGCGGGAATGGCGGCGGCATAGAACGAAAGATCCTGCGGCATAGGTTTTGACGATCCTCCCCTTGTCAGTCCCCTCTAACGGAATTACTCACACAAAACGAGTGCGTTTTCCCTTGCTCCACGGGAAGATGCCTAAAGCCGGTCGCACGAAGAGAGAATCGTGTGACAGGCTTTAGATTGTTGTTTTCGTGCATGTCGTGCCGCAAGACCGCTCAGCACTTTACCGACATGCATCAAATTGGAAGGCCCGCATGACCGAACCAGAAAACCGCTGCCGCCTCGTCCTTGTTGCGCCCGACATCGCGGACGCCGACGAAAGAGGCAGGATCGTTGCCGATGCGCTGAGAGGCGGAGACGTTGCCTCCGTCATCGTGCCGCAATACGCGCTGGACGATGTGACCTTCCAGTCGCATGCTGAACGCCTTGTGCCGATGATCCAGAAGGCCGGTGCGGCGGCCCTGATCGCCGGCGATAGCCGGGTGGCCGGCCGTGCGAAGGCGGACGGGCTGCATCTGGAGGGCAATCCTCAGGAGCTCGAGGAGGCGATCGACAAATATGCGCCCAAGCTGATCGTTGGCGCCGGGGGCGCCAGCGACCGTCACCACGCGCTCGAGATCGGCGAGGTGCGTCCGGATTATATCTTCTTCGGCAAGCTCGATGGGGACATCAAGCCGGAGGCTCATCCGAAGAACCTGGCGCTTGGCGAATGGTGGGCCTCGATGATCGAGATACCCTGCATCGTCATGGGCGGCACGGATCCGGCTTCGGCCCTTGCTGTTGCCGAGACCGGCGCGGAGTTCGTGGCGCTGAGGATGGCGGTCTTTTCCACGCCTGCCGCAGCGCCCTCGATCGTTGCCGAAGTCAACGCCATGCTTGACGAAAAAGCGCCACGGTTTGAGGATTGATATCGCCACCATGTGGTTCAAACCCTATCATCGCAACTCGCTCGGATTGGCCGGCATTGCCGTGCTCCTTGCCGTCTGCCCGCTTCCTGTCCTCGCGCAGGAACCGCCGCCGCCGGAAACCGCTGCGCAGCAACCGCCATCGGAAAACGTGCTGACGCGTCCGCCCGAGGCCGGTACGGGGCAGTTCAAGACGGATCGCCCCCAGGACTCGACGGAGAAGCCGCAGGACGGAGAAGAACCGTCGACGGGCGTTGGCGTTCTCGACCGCATGGGCGCGAGCCTGCCCGACCTGCCGCCGGAGAAAGACTATAAGGGGCCGGTCGACGAGGCCTATGGCGCGTTTCAGCAGGGCTACTATCTGACGGCGATGGACAAGGCGCTTCCGCGCGCCCAGCTTGGCGATCCCGCCGCCCAGACCCTGATCGCCGAAATCATGTCGCAGGGCCTCGGCGTCAAGCGCGATACGAAGAACGCTGCTTTCTGGTACGGCAAGGCAGCCGAAGGCGGCGATCCGACCGCCATGTTTAAATATGCCCTAATCCTGATGGAGGGTCGCGACGTCAAGCAGGACAAGGCCAAGGCCGACGAATACATGCGCAAGGCGGCCGATGCCGGTCAGGCTTCGGCGCAGTTCAACTGGGCACAGATCCTGATCGCTGACAATCCGGGCAGGAAAGGGTTGGAGCTCGCCTTGCCCTATTACGAAAAATCGGCCGAGCAGGGCATTGCGGATGCGCAATATGCCGTCGCCCAGCTCTATGTCACCCTCCCGGATCTGCCGCAGGAAAAGAAGAATTTGGCGCGTGCCTGGCTCATCCGGGCTGCGCATGCCGGTTTCGATACGGCCGAGCTCGATATCGGTGTCTGGCTGATCAACGGCATCGGTGGCAAGCCGGACTACAAGACGGGATTCGAATGGCTGCGCATCGCCGCCAATCGCGGCAATGTGGTGGCGCAGAACAAGCTCGCGCATCTTTACATCAACGCGATCGGCACCGGCCCCGATCCGGTCGAAGCCGCCAAGTGGTACGTGCTGTCACGCCGCGCCGGGCTCGCCGATCCGGCGCTCGAGGATTTCTATCTCGGCATCAATGAAGACCAGCAGAAGGCGGCCATCGAAGCCGCCAACAGATTCCGCCGGAAGCAGTGACGACTTTCGGCGTCTGTGCAACTTGGATGAAGCCGGACGTTTTCTCATGCAACTCTCTTTGCGCGGCTTCATCATCGGTGTAAAACTACTGCGCTCATCGGAAATTCAGTACTGACGTGCGGCTGTGCCAATCGGATCCGATGGAAATGAGAGCACAGGCCCTTCACTTCGCCTGTGCCAATGGAATTGACAGATACGTGTCCAGCCTGGCCGGCCGCAGCCTTAACTATCGAATGATCTTGCATACCCAATCTCGATCAGGAGAATTAAGATGCAACGTGGACAGATGATGGCCCTGCTAGGGGTCTTGGCGGTCGCCGGCTACCAAAATCGTGACAAGATCGCTGACGCTCTCAAGCAACTGACGCAAGGCGGCCAGGGCGCGCCTGGCGATGGGACTGCGGCTGCTCCGGGCGGTCAGGCCGATGGACTCGGCGGATTGTTTGGAAGGCTGACGCAGGGCGGTGGGTTCGGCGATCTGCTCAAGGGCGGCTCGGCGGGAGGTATCCTTGGCGGTGGCCTCGGCGATCTCCTGGATCAGTTCCAGCAGAACGGTCAGGGTGAGGCTGTGGATTCCTGGGTATCGACGGGCCCAAACAAGGAGATTGACGGCGGGCAGTTGTCGCAGGCTCTTGGTCCGGACGTGCTTCAGGAACTTGCTGCCAAGACAGGTCTCAGCCAGGATGAGATCCTCAACCGGCTGACGCGTGATCTGCCGAAGGCAGTCGACGATCTGACACCGAACGGATTCCTTCCTGGCCGGTCGGCATAGGCGCGTCGTAGCAATCGAAGATAATTTGGATTTCAGTGTCGCATCAGGTCCTGGTCGAAAAACCAGAACCTGATGTCGGGATTGCGTGTGCCCGTTCGTCCTTTGAAACGCAATCAGGAACGAAGGAGACGGAAATGCCCTATATCGATGGATTCATCGTCGCAGTCCCGAAGGCGAACATCGAAGCTTACAAGGAGTTCTCGCTGTACGCGGGTTCGATCTGGAAGGAACATGGCGCCCTCGAATATGTCGAGTGCGTCGGTGACGATGTGCCCTATGGCGAATTGACCTCGTTTCCCCGTGCGGTGCAGGCGAAGGAGGACGAAGTCGTCGTATTTTCCTGGATCGTTTACGGCTCGCGGCAGCAGCGCGACGAGGTCAATTCGAAGGTGATGTCGGACCCGCGGCTGAAGGAAGACAAATGGCAGATGCCGTTCGACGGCAAGCGAATGATCTATGGCGGCTTCGAAGAGCTGCTGCATCTTTGAGCCGCCATTGAAGCGATACTGACGACAAAGAGTTGGGCTGGTCACCAGCCCTCCTGCCTACTCAGAAAAGTGCGTCGGCGAAAAGATCCTCATCATCGTCGGATTTGGTGGGCTCCGCCGCGACGACGCTTTCCTCGCCGGCCGCCAGGATGCCGCGATGGACATTGCGCTCCTGCACCATCGTGTAAAGCTTGAAGATCTTCTGGTCGAGCGGTCCGAGATGGTCGGCAAGATCCGAGATATCGGCAAAGTCGGGACCGGCGAGGTCGTTCAGTTCATCGGCGCAGCGCGCCAGAACGTCGCCGAGGTCATGCTGGAAATCCAGCTTGCTGATGGAGAGACCGATCTTGCTTGCGACCTCCCGGCCGTGTTCGGAGAGCACGGCCAGTTCCTCTTCGGTCGTGTTGGCGGCCGAGCGGATATTGTCGATGGCGAAGCTCAGCCGCTCGTCGAGGCCTTTGGCATTGGCTTCCTGAACGGGAGCGATGCGCCCAGCGGCCTTTTCCAGTTCCGCAAGGCCGGTGACGAGGGCATCGGCGGATTCATCGAGCTTGGCGGCGAAAATCCTGAGCTCGGCCGTGACGACGTTGATCGAGCGGCCTTCCTCGCCCATGCGGCTGCAGCGCAGATTGGTGTTCAGCGCCATGTAATTGATGTCGGTCTTGACGGCGCGGATGTTTTCGACGGCCTGCAGCAGACGGCCTGCGGTTGCGAGCGTCGACTGGCTGACCCGATCGGCCTGCTGGCGGGCTTCCTCCACCTGCTTGACGATCGTGTGGGCGGCCGAGACGCTTTCCTCCAATGCCCGGATAGAATTGCCGCCGCTGTCGTCATGTCCGCGGCCCATGGAATCGCGCAGCCGAAGGATCTCCTGCGTGTCATAGCTGAAGCTGGCGATGGTCTTCACGACGTTCTGGGACTCGCGTTCGAAATCCCCGCACATGTCATTCATTTGTGCCGCGGTCAGATGATGGATGACATTGCGTATCCGGTCGCGAGTTCGGGCGTCGAGCGCGCGATTGCCGTCTGCTGCCAGAAATTCGTCGAGATAGGCCAATGCGCTTTGGACATGTTCGATGCGCTGGCGGGTGATGTCGCCGATCTGCAATGCCGAGAGCGTCATCGCCACCTTGTTCTGCACATCCTTCGCAATTGTACCGGCCTCCTGCGCGATGGCGGCAAGCGCCCTTCGATGTTCGGCGATCTTGCGTGCGTCCCCCTGCAGCGCTTCGGCGACGGCAGGTACGGTCTCGGCATAGGATCTGGAAAGGTTGGCGCCGAAGGTGAGCGCGATCTTGACGTCCTTTTGGAGGATATCGAGCTGATCGGCAAAATTGTTGACTTCCTTCGTACCTGAATGGATGCGCTCCAGTATTTCCTCTGCGAAGCCCGCGAACTCAGCCATTCCGGCCCCCGTGATCTTGGCCGTCACAGCGAAAGTCCTGAGATAGCGCATGGTCTCCTGCATGTCGCTGACATGGATGCGCAGCTTGGAGGCGGCGCCGGCCAACAGGCTCAAATCCTCCTGGCGCCTGTCTTCAAGAGCTGGCAATTCGCTGAGGCTCAGCACCGTCGCGCGCAGTTCAGCGCCTGCATCGGCGCCGTCATTGTTGTCGAGCGCCCCGGTCAACTGATCCAGGGACGTCAGAAGGCGGTTCAGAACCTCCATGACGGAGAGCAGGACGGCGCCGCCATCGAGAAAGCGTTTTTCCACCTGGGTGCGGGCCGCCTCCAGGGTGTTGCTTATATTCGCCCCATAGGCGTGCGCTACTGCCATCCTGTTTTTCACTTTTGTTCCTTTACTTAGAGTGAAGGCATTTTGACTCTACCTTTAATCGCAGGGTGGAAAATTCCGGTAAACCGAACCAGACTCGTCTGCGTTGTGGACACTGGATTGGAGAGAAGGGTTAACAAATGTCACATTGTGGCAAGACTCGACGGAATCTGGCCTTTCAAGTAATTGAAAACGAATAATATTTCGGCAAAAGCCACAATTTCGCTACAATTTTTATCGGGTAAAAAATAGTCGCGCCAGACTCGTTCCAATTGCAAGCAGTTACAACCGCTCTTTACGCCCCGTTAAGGATGGCATGAGAATCCTTGAACCTGTGTAAGTAAAGGTTTTTTCAGGGGGCTGAAATTGGAAGCCGGGGCAAAATATTGCGAATCCATATCTCTTCCCAATGCATTGAGCATTAGGAATGTTTCCGATCTTCATAAGTTATTCATAGAAAAACTTCGCGACAACGACAACGTTATATTTGAGATACCGGGCGAGGCGGACGCGGACCTTAGTTTTGTCCAATTGATCGAAGCCACCCGCAAACAAGCGAAAGCATCGGGAAAATCTGTCGCTCTCTCCGCTCCCGCAAGCGGTTCTGTTCTTCGGGTTTTGGAAAGAGGCGGCTTTGTCGAAGCCTTTTCGGCGGAAGACGCCCGGTTCTGGCTCCATCAAGAGGTGACACAATGAGTGGAAAGATTTTGACCGTCGACGACTCCGCCAGCATCCGGCTGACGACCAAGGTGACGCTGACGAATGCCGGTTATGAGATCGTCGAGGCAACCAATGGTGCCGAAGGTCTGGAAAAGGCGAAGCAGGGGCATTTCGATCTGATTGTCACCGATCTGAACATGCCAATCATGGACGGCCTCACGATGATCGAGGAACTGCGCAAGCTGCCCACGCATATGGGCGTGCCGATCATCTTCCTGACAACCGAATCCGACGCCGATCTAAAGGCGCGCGCCAAGGCGGCCGGCGCGACCGGCTGGCTCACCAAGCCGTTCGATCCCGAAAATCTCGTCAAGATCGTCAAGAAGGTTCTTGGAAGATGAGCTCCCCCGATCCGATAGCCGTCTTCCGTACCGAAGCAGCCGAATGCCTGGAGCAGATTGAGGCCGGCCTGCTCGACCTGACGCACCAGCTTGACGACAAAAGCCTGATCGACGCCGTCTTCCGCGGCCTTCACACGTTGAAGGGCTCGGGAGCGATGTTCGGCTTCGACGCGCTTGCCGCCTTCACGCATCATTGCGAAACCGCCTTCGACCGCGTGCGCAAGGGCGAGGTGCCCGCCACCAGCGAACTGGTGGCCGCCGTGCTCGACGCCCAGGATCACATGCGCGCGCTCGTCGAGGATCCAACCGGTGATCACAAGGCGACCAGCGACCGCCTTCTTGCCCAATTGCAGAAAGCGGTCAGCGGCAGAAGTGAGCCCGTGCGGGCTCCCGAGCCGGCTGCCGTGCCTGTTGTGGCCGCTGCTTCCACGCCGGGGAAGGCGAAGACCTGGCTGATCCGCTTCAGCCTGCCCGAAAACGCGATGATCAACGGCACCAATCCTTTGGGGCTGCTGGACGAGCTACGCGATCTCGGCGAATGCGCGATTACCGCCGACACCACCACTCTGCCGCCACTCGAAGAGCTGGTGCCGACCGAGCTGCATCTTTCCTGGAACGTGAAGCTGACGACCGAGCAGCCGCGGTCCGCCATAGATGACGTGTTCATCTTCGTCATGGACGACATGCAGCTCGAAGTGCGCGAGATTTCCGCCGAAGCCACGGCCGAGAAGGTGTCGGCGACGCCTGTCGCCGCGTCGGCCCCAGTTGCACCGATCGCAACCCAGGCCGTTGCGCCGGTTGCGACGGAGGCGGCTCCCGTCGAAGCTGTGCCGGCCAGGCGCGAAGGCTCGACACCGGCGGCCGTAGATCCACGACAGGCAAAGGCCGCGGAAAACGTCCGCGTGCCGGCTGAACGCTTGGATGAGCTGATGGACCGTGTCGGCGAGCTGGTTATCGCACAATCGCGCCTCAGCCAGCTTGCGAGCGCCAGCACCGACATCGCACTCCGGTCGGTTTCGGAGGAAATAGAACGTCTTTCGGGCGAGTTGCGCGACACGATGATGGTGCTGCGCATGGTTCCCGTCGCAACGCTCTTCTCCCGTTTCCGCCGCCTTGTCCACGATCTTGCACGCGAGACCGGTAAGGTCATCGAGCTGATAACCGAGGGTGAAACGACGGAAGTCGACAAGACGGTCATCGAGCGCCTTGCCGATCCGCTGGTTCATCTGGTGCGCAACTCGATCGATCATGGTCTCGAAAATCCGGAGGAACGCCTTGCCGCCGGCAAGAGCGAGGCCGGTACAGTGACGCTCTCCGCCCGACAGGCGGGCGGCGAAGTCATCATCTCGATCATCGATGACGGTCGCGGCATCAACCGCGACCGTGTTCGCGCCAAGGCGGAATCGTCGGGCCTTATCCAACCCGGCCAGCCGTTGTCGGACCCAGAACTGCTGCAGCTCATCTTCGCGCCGGGCTTTTCGACGGCGGCGCAGATCACCAGTCTTTCGGGACGCGGCGTCGGCATGGATGTCGTCAAGAAGACAGTCGAGGCGCTTCGCGGTTCGATCGATATCGTCAGCGTTCCCGGCCAGGGATCGGAAGTTTCGCTGCGCATTCCGCTGACGCTCGCCATCATCGACGGCCTGCTCGTGCGGGTCGGTTCGGGACGCTACGTCATTCCGCTATCGGCGGTCGAGGAGTGCCTGGAACTGTCGCTCGAGGAGGATCTCCGCTCGCGCGGCCGTAGCTTCATCTCGCTGCGCGACAGCCTGGTTCCGTTCCTGCGCCTGCGTGAACTCTTCCGCACCGGCACCAAGCCCGATGTCCACCAGAAGGTGGTCGTCATTTCGACGGGAACCGAACGTGTCGGGCTCGTCGTCGATCAGATCATCGGGGACCACCAGACCGTCATCAAGTCGATGTCGAAACTGCATCACGACGTGGCGACCTTCTCGGGCGCCACCATTCTCGGCGACGGCAGCGTCGCCCTCATTCTTGACGTCGCGCATCTCGTTGCCGCGGGTCAGCAACAGGAGGCGCAATTGCGGGCAGCAGGATGAGCGCAGCAATGGCAGAAAGAATTGACCATCATTGGGGTTATGCCGAGGAAGTCGAGGTACTGACCTTTGACATGAACGGCGAAACCTTTGCGTTGGAAGCGGTCATCGTCCAGGAAATCCTGGATCTGCTTCCGGAAACGGCAGTGCCGGGCAGCCAGCCCTTTGTCGCCAGCGTCATCAATTTCCGCGGCAAGGTCATTCCGCTTGCCGACCTGCGTCTCGCCTTCGGAATGGAGGCGACGGAAGCGACGATCGACAGCCGCATCATCGTCATCGAAGTCGACCTCAACGGAGAGGCGACGCTCGTCGGTCTGAGGACCGACAAGGTCAATGAGGTAACCACGCTTGCAAAGGCCGCGAGCGAAGCGCCTCCGAGCGTCGGCATGCGGTGGCGCGCGGACTATATCAACTGCCTGGTAAAGAGGGGTGGCGAATTCATCATCCTCCCAAATCTGCAGGCAATCTTTTCGTCCCGGCACGATGCGACGGGAGCCGTCGGCTCGTAGGATGAAATCAAAAAGGGGTTAGAACGATGCGACTGACAATCAAGACGAAATTGGTGAGCGCCTTTGCGTTCATCATCCTGATGCTGGTAGGCACGGCGGCCTATGGCATCATGAGCCTCGGCTCTCTGAACGACACGCTGGGCAATCTTCTCGCCGGTCCGGCAGCACGCCTCGATCTTTCGCAACAGATCAACATCGCCCAGCTCGAAGCGATCCGCCAGCAGAAAAACCTCATGACGGCGCGCGACGCCGATGAAGCAGCCAAAGCGATCAACCTGGGCAACCAGGCTCGCGGCGATTTCAACGAAGCCTTCACCGAGGTGCAGAAGCTTGCAACCGAAGAAGGCAAGGCACGCTGGGCACGTGTGGCAGAGCTTTCCAAGGCCTTCAATACCGCCGACGATCAGATCCGTGAATTCATCAAGGCCGGCAACATGGATGCGGCCAACAACATCTCGGTCACGACCGCACGTCAGGCAGCCAACGATATCGATGCAACGCTCGACGAAATTCTCTCGCTCGAAAAGCAGCGCATGAAGGATGCTGACAACAGTGCGGAACAGCAGTATTCGAGCACCCGCACGACGATGATCGCGATTGCGGGCGTTGCGCTTGCGATCGCTGCTATCACCGCCTTCTGGATCGCCAATACGATCAGCAAGGGCCTGCATCGCGCCAATACGGCAGTCCGCGAAGTCGCCGAAGGCGATCTGACGAAGATGGCGGAAATTACCACGCATGACGAGATCGCCGAACTGCTCGGCAACGTCAACGTCATGATCGAGCGCCTGCGCGGCGTCGTCGCCGACGCACTTTCTGCCGCCGACAACGTTTCCTCGGGCAGCCAGGAACTGTCGGCGAGTTCCGAACAGGTCTCGCAGGGCGCGACCGAGCAGGCCGCGTCGGCCGAGGAGGCTTCCGCTTCGATGGAGCAGATGGCCGCCAACATCAAGCAGAACGCAGACAATGCCGCTCAGACCGAGAAGATCGCCCGTCAGTCGGCCAAGGATGCTGAGGCAAGCGGTGACGCGGTGACCCGCGCGGTCGATGCGATGCGGACCATTGCCGAGAAGATCGGCATCGTCCAGGAGATCGCTCGCCAGACCGACCTTCTCGCCCTCAACGCCGCTGTCGAAGCGGCCCGTGCCGGCGAGCATGGCAAGGGCTTTGCGGTGGTCGCCTCGGAAGTGCGCAAGCTCGCCGAACGCAGCCAGTCGGCAGCGGCCGAAATCAGCGCCATGTCGAGCGATACGGTCAAGGCCGCGCAGGACGCCGGCGAAATGCTCGGCCGCCTGGTTCCGGATATCCGCAAGACCGCGGAACTGGTCTCCGAAATCAGTGCCGCCTGCCGCGAGCAGGACATCGGTGCCGCCCAGATCAACGAGGCGATCCAGCAGCTCGACAAGGTGACGCAGCAGAATGCCGGCGCCTCGGAAGAAATGTCGGCAACCTCGGAAGAGCTTGCCGCCCAGGCCGAGGAATTGCAGGCTTCAATCGCCTTCTTCAAGGTCGACACGGCCGGCAACATGAAGGCTGGCGTCCAGAGGACTCAGAAAGCGGTAGCCAAGACTCCCGCCAAGGTCGCCAAGGCTCCGGTCGCCTCGCGCAGCAAGCCCGCATCGGCTGGCTCCCATGGCGCCGGTCACGCTCAGACGGTCGCAGCCCAGCAGGCCAGGGCAAAGGGCTTTGCCCTCGACATGTCGATGGGCGGTCCGGACGCCGGCGACGAGGATTTCCGCGAAAGCGCCTGAACAAGAATGCTCCGGGCCGCGGAAAGCGGCCCGGAGCCGAATATCCCCAGCGTGTGTATGCGTTGGAGTCGTGATCGATCGATGTCCGACTGCCGGGAAGTGAATGCGATCGCTCTCCCCCTTTTCAGACTCATCAATTTTCATAGTGGACGCCCCGGCGACGGGACGCGTCATCAATCAAATTTCGTCCGCCCACAGGGGAGAGGATAGCTATGCGTTTTACAATCAAGCTCAAACTGGGTCTCGCCTTCGGCGTCATGACCCTCCTGCTTATCGGCATTGCCTTTTACGGCAGCATGAGCCTCGGCACCTTGAACGATGCCAGCGGCGATATGATCAACGGCCCGGTGCGCCGCCTGGAACTGGCGCTGACCACCAATGTCGCCGAAGTCGATACCATTCGCGCCCAGAAGAATGCGCTGCTTGCCGCCTCGCAGGAGGACGCCGCCCGCTTCTATCAGGAAGCCGATGATAACCTGCAGAAGATGTTCGACGCCGTCGGCGACGGCTACGCGATCGCCTCGCCGGAAGGCAAGCCCTACTGGGAGAAGCTGCGGGCGATCGGTGAGAAATTCCGCGAGAAATCGGCCGAGCTGCAGCAGCTCGATGCGAAGGGCGACAAGGCCGGCGCAATGGCGCTTTCCATGGGCGAACTGCGTAGCATGACGGGCGATATGGGCGATGCGATCGCCGCGTTGATCGAGATCCAGCGCAAGGGCATGAAGGCGACTGACCAATCGAACACCGACCTCTACAACGCCACCAAGCTGATCCTCGGCGTCGCTTCCGGTGTTGCCGTCCTTATCGCGCTTGGTGCTGCGCTCTGGATCACGCTCGGCATCAATAGCGGCCTCAGGAAAATCGCCACCGTCGCCACGGCCGTTTCGATCGGCGATCTCGACCAGAAGGTCGACGTGCGCAGCAATGACGAGATCAAGGACCTGATCGACACAGTCAACGTCATGACCGCCAATCTTCGCAGCACGGCGGCTCTTGCCGACAAAATCGCGATCGGTGACCTTTCGGTCGACGCCAAGCCGCTGTCGGAGAAGGATGTGCTCGGCATAGCCATGCAGAGCATGGTCGCAAATCTCCGCGCGACCGCTCATATCGCCGATCAGATCTCCAACGGTGACCTGACCGTCTCGCCGAAGCCGCTTTCCGACAAGGACGTGCTCGGCATCGCACTGGAGCAGATGGTCGAGCGCCTGCGCGGCGTCGTCGCCGATGCGATCTCCGCCGCCGAGAATGTCTCCTCCGGTAGCCAGGAACTTTCCGCAAGCTCCGAGCAGGTCTCCCAAGGTGCGACCGAACAGGCGGCCTCGGCCGAACAAGCCTCCTCTTCGATGGAGGAGATGGCCGCCAACATCAAGCAGAATGCCGATAACGCCGCCCAAACCGAGAAGATCGCCCGTCAGTCCGCCAAGGATGCGGAAGCGAGCGGCGACGCGGTCACTCGCGCGGTACAGGCGATGCGCACGATCGCCGAGAAGATCGGCATCGTCCAGGAGATCGCCCGCCAGACCGACCTTCTCGCCCTGAATGCGGCCGTCGAAGCCGCCCGTGCCGGCGAGCATGGCAAGGGCTTCGCCGTCGTTGCCTCGGAAGTGCGCAAGCTCGCCGAGCGCAGCCAATCGGCCGCCGCCGAGATCAGTGCGATGTCAAGCGATACAGTCATGGCCGCGCAGGATGCCGGCGAAATGCTCGCCCGTCTGGTTCCCGATATCCGCAAGACGGCGGAACTCGTCGCAGAGATCAGCGCCGCCTGCCGCGAGCAGGATATCGGTGCTGCCCAGATCAACGAGGCGATCCAGCAGCTTGACAAGGTGACGCAGCAGAACGCCGGGGCTTCCGAGCAGATGTCGGCGACTTCTGAAGAGCTTACGACCCAGGCTGAGGAGCTGCAGACCTCGATCGCCTTCTTCAAGGTCGACATGGCCGGCAATCGGCAGAGCCGCACGCCGAGCGCCAAGGTGACAGTCCGCCGCCAGGCTCCGGCCGCCACGCGCAAACCGGGTTCCAAGGGCCCGGCGAATACGGTTGCGGCCCAGCAAGCGCGGGCCAAGGGCTTTGCCCTCGACCTTTCGATGGGTGGTCCGGACACGGCGGACGACGACTTTCGGGAAAGCGCATAAGGCGGTTCCCTTCGCTGAGCTCGTGGGCGGCCGCAACAGCGGCCCGCGAGCAAGATAATCCCAACGCATTGGGTTGAACATGCAGGTCCTTCAGGCACTGTCCGCCATCCACTCGGGCGCCTGTGGGGCTTTGCGAGGTTCAACTCAGGATCGTGCTAGTTATTAGCCTGCTACTATTTGATCTTACAGGAGAGATCGAGATGCGCATCACAATCAAACTGAAACTAGCCGCAGCGTTTGGTTTCATCATCATATTGCTCGTGGGCAGCGCGAGCTATGGCATCATGAGCCTGAGTTCCTTGAACAACGCCGTAACCGATCTCATCGAGGGTCCGGCAAAGCGACTGGAACTCGCTCTGGAAGCAAAGGCGGCCGAGCTCGATGGCATCCGCTGGCAGAAGAACGCCCTGTTGGAGATGGATACGGAACTGGCCAGGAAATATTACGAAAATTCAGCAAAGAGCATGGATGACATGCTCGCCTTTGCAACGAACGGACAACAGCTCTCAACTGCCGACGGCAGGCCCACGTGGGATAAGCTCGTCGAGTTGAGCAAGCGCTTCATCGATGGATCCAACAGAGTGGCCTCCCTCCAGAACGGTGGCGACAGGACGGCGGCGAACGCTCTTTCGGGAGGTGAAGTTCGCAACATCGTCACGGAACTGGAAGAGGTCTTCCAGTCGCTCGTCGCAGCGCAGCAGGCCGGGATGACACAGGCGGATACCGACACCGAAGCTCTCTACGGCACGACGAGCAACCTGCTCATTGCTCTTGCCATCGGCGCAACGCTCGTTGCGATTGTCGCGGCCACATGGATTGCGCTTGGGATCAACAATGGCCTGCGAAAGATCGCGGGCGTCGCAAATGCGGTGGCGATCGGCGACCTGAACCAGAAGGTCGAGATCAAGACGAATGACGAAATCAAGGATCTGGTCGACACGATCAACATCATGACGGCAAATCTTCGCAATACGGCGGAAATTGCCGACAAGATCGCCAATGGCGACCTGACCGTTTCGCCGAAGCCGCTCTCGGACAAGGACACGCTCGGTACCGCTCTCGAGCAGATGGTCGAGCGCCTGCGCGGTGTCGTCGCCGACGCTCTCTCTGCCGCCGATAACGTGTCCTCAGGCAGCCAGGAGCTCTCGGCAAGCTCGGAGCAGGTCTCCCAGGGCGCAACGGAACAGGCGGCCTCGGCCGAGCAAGCCTCCTCCTCGATGGAGGAGATGGCGGCCAACATCAAGCAGAACGCGGACAATGCCGCCCAGACCGAAAAGATCGCCCGCCAGTCGGCCAAGGATGCGGAAGCAAGCGGCGACGCGGTCTCCCGCGCCGTCGATGCGATGCGCACGATTGCCGAGAAGATCGGCATCGTCCAGGAGATCGCCCGCCAGACCGACCTTCTCGCCTTGAACGCCGCCGTCGAGGCTGCCCGTGCCGGCGAGCACGGCAAGGGCTTTGCAGTCGTCGCCTCGGAAGTGCGCAAGCTCGCCGAACGCAGCCAGTCGGCCGCCGCCGAGATCAGCGCCATGTCCGGCGATACGGTCAAGGCTGCACAGCAGGCCGGCGAGATGCTGGGCCGCCTGGTTCCGGACATCCGCAAGACGGCCGAACTGGTCTCCGAAATCAGTGCTGCCTGCCGCGAGCAGGATATCGGTGCTGCCCAGATCAACGAGGCAATCCAGCAGCTCGACAAGGTGACGCAGCAGAACGCCGGCGCATCGGAAGAGATGGCCGCGACGTCAGAGGAACTTGCCGCCCAGGCGGAAGAGCTCCAGGCTTCGATTGCCTTCTTCCGGATCGAGAAGGCCGCATCCGCAGGCCGCGCGACACAGCGCGACGGAGTGAAGAAGACGGTGCGTCCGGCCGCCGGCAAGCCGCAGGCCAACACGGTCTCGGCCCAGCAGGCGCGCGTGAAAGGCTATGCTCTCAATCTTTCAATGGGCGGAGCCGATGAAGGCGATGCCGAATTCAAGGAAAGCGCTTAAACCATGGCAACAAGCTCTCTGGAATCACAGTTCGTGACGTTCAGCCTCGGCGAAGAAATCTTCGCCGTGCCGGTGGAGGTGGTCCGGGAGATCCTGGATTATGCGGAAGCCTTCAAGATCCCGAATGGTCCCGATTACCTGCTCGGGCTTCGGGATGTTCGCGGCCAGGGCGTGCCGACCATCGATCTTCGGCTGAAGCTCGGCCTTTCCAAGACCGTGCCGACTCCGCATACGCGGGTC
The DNA here is from genome assembly GCF_041357635.1 of Sinorhizobium sp. CB7. Taxonomy (NCBI): domain Bacteria; kingdom Pseudomonadati; phylum Pseudomonadota; class Alphaproteobacteria; order Hyphomicrobiales; family Rhizobiaceae; genus Sinorhizobium; species Sinorhizobium sp. CB7. The sequence continues at coordinate 329,781 of NZ_JAULLL010000004.1, read as the reverse complement.
CTGGTCCTCGATATCCCGATGGAGAACCGCATCCTGACGCTCGGCCTCGTGGCCGACCGCGTCTTCGAGGTCACGCCGTTCCGGCGTGACCAGATCGAGGCTGCACCCGATATCGGTGTGCGCTGGCGGTCCGACTATATCGCAGGCGTCGTCCGCCGCGAAAACGGCTTCGTGGTCATCGTCGATCTCGCGCGCCTGCTTTCGCGGGAAGACGCGACCTTTCTGCAGCCTGCCGCGTAAGTCCTGGAGCCATTGCGTATGAGTATGCCTGCCCAGGAAACCCCTGTTCTGGGCGATCGGATCAGTAAGCGGAACTTCGATCGCCTTGCCCGGTTCATTTACGACTACAGCGGCATCAAGATGCCGCCGACGAAGCTCACCATGCTCGAAGGACGGCTGCGGCGTCGCCTTCGTGCGACGAATATTTCGAGCTTCGACGCTTACTGCGATTTTCTCTTCAGCGAGAACAATCTCGAGCACGAGGTCGTGCATCTGATCGATGCGGTAACGACCAACAAGACGGACTTCTTCCGCGAGGCGAAGCATTTTGAATTTATGCAATCCCGGGCCCTGCCGGCACTCGCCGACCGCGGCATCCGCACGATCCGGACATGGAGTGCGGCCTGCTCGACCGGCGCGGAACCCTACACGATGGCGATGGTCCTTGCCGAATTCACCGAAAGCCGGAGCGACATGCAATACACGATTCTGGCGACCGACCTCAGCACCGATGTGCTGCAGGCGGCCCGGCGCGGCATCTATACGGAGGACGTGATTGCACCGGTGCCGAAGGAGTTGCAGCACAAATATGTGATGGTTGCAAAGCAGGCCGGCCGTCGCGATGTCCGGATCTCGCCGCGCCTGCGCGCCAAGATCGGTTTCGCGAGGATGAACCTGATGGACGAAAAATATCCGATCGGCGATCCGATGCACCTTATCTTCTGCCGGAACGTTTTGATCTACTTCGACAAGCAGACGCAGGCCGGGGTTCTGTCGCGTCTTTGCGACTGCCTTGCCGTGGGCGGTTACATGTTCATCGGACATTCGGAATCGATCAGCGGATTCGATTTGCCGCTGCGGCAGGTGTCCAATACGGTATTTCAGCGCATCTAGAGCGGTTCGGCTTTTCATTGAATTGCAGAACCGCTCTAACTCCTTGTTTTTACGCAATTCCGAACGGAAAACCGCGTTCCGCACTTTTCCTGGAATTGCTCTAACAGACGGCCAGCCATGGGAAAGAAAATCCGCGTTCTCATCATCGATGACTCGGCAAGCGTCCGCCAGACCCTGGCAGCGGTCCTGGAACAGGATCCGGACATCGAGATCATGGGCGTCGCATCCGATCCTTTCGTGGCGGCAAGGAAGATCCAGGAGGAAATCCCCGATGTTATCACGCTTGATGTCGAGATGCCGCGAATGGACGGAATCACCTTCCTGCGGAAGCTGATGTCGCAGCGGCCGATCCCAGTGGTGATGTGCTCGTCGCTGACCGAGCAGGGGTCGGAGACATTGCTGCAGGCGCTCGAAGCCGGCGCTGTCGATGTCATCCTGAAATCGAAGATCGGCGCGGCGGACGGTCTGGCGGACGATGCGGTACGGATCCGCGAAGTGGTGAAAAGCGCGTCCCATGCGCGGCTTCCCGCCATACGGCGGTCGGAGGCGCGATCGGCGTCGGCGAGCGGACCCGCCAAGAAGCTGACGGCGGACGTGATGCTGCCGCCGCCGACGGGACGCGCCATGGCTAAGACAACCGAGATGGTCGTCTGTATTGGCGCTTCCACGGGCGGAACCGAAGCGCTGCGCGAAGTGCTGGAAGCGCTTCCCGCTAATTCGCCGGGCATGGTGATCGTCCAGCACATGCCGGAGAAATTCACCGCCGCCTTCGCCAAGCGGCTGAACGGGCTCTGTGACGTAGAGGTCAAGGAGGCGGTGGACGGCGATCCGGTGTTGCGCGGCCATGTGCTGATCGCGCCCGGCGACAGGCATATGCTGCTGGAGCGCCAGGGCGCGCGCTACTACGTCTCGGTCAAGACCGGCCCGCTGGTCTCGCGCCATCGCCCGTCGGTCGATGTGCTCTTCCGCTCGGCCGCGCGCTCGGCCGGATCCAACGCGATGGGCATCATCATGACCGGGATGGGCGACGACGGTGCCCGCGGCATGCTGGAGATGAAGCAGGCCGGCGCCTACACGGTCGCCCAGGACGAGGCGAGTTCGGTCGTTTTCGGCATGCCGAAGGAAGCGATCACCCGCGGCGGCGTCGACCGCATCCTGCCGCTTGACCAGATCGCTCGCGAGGTGCTGGTGGCGCAATCGAAATTTTGAAGCGCCTCGAATTTCGTGAAGCCGGCGAGCAAGAGCGCGCCGCCGGCTTCCCAAGAATGCATCAAGCGGTGTAGCCGCCGTCGATCGTCAGACTCGCCCCAGTGATGAATGACGATTCCGGACTTGCGAGATAGGCGGCAAGGCTGGCAATCTCACGATCCTCTCCCATTCGGCCGAGCGCCATCAGCGGCTTCAGCATCTCTTGGGTGCCCTCATGCGCGTTCATGTCCGTCGCCGTCGGTCCTGGCTGAATGTTGTTTACGGTGATGCCGCGCGGGCCGAGATCGCGCGCCAGTCCACGGGTCATGGCGGCGATCGCCCCCTTCGTCATGCTATAGACGGCAGACATGGGGAAGCCGCTGCGGTCGGCGGCAACGCTGCCGATGGTGATGATCCGGCCGCCCTCCTTCATATACCGTGCTGCCGCCTGTGTGCCGGCGAAGACGGCGCGGACATTGACTGCGAACATGCGATCGAAATCGGAAAGATCGAAATCGTCCAGCGTTTTCAGGATAAGGATGCCCGCGCTGTTGACCAGGATATCGAGGCCGCCGAAGGTTTCGACGGTTTGTGCGACCGCGTCCGGGACGGCCTTTGGATCGGCGCTGTCGGCCCTGATCGCAAGGGCTTTGCCGCCGGATGCGGCGATATCTCCGGCAATTGCCACCGCCTTGTCCTCGGAATTCGAATAGGTGAAGGCGACGGTGGCTCCTTCGGCGCTCAGGCGGCGGACGATCGCGGCGCCGATGCCGCGCGACCCGCCGGTGACAAGGGCGATTTTTCCGGAGAGTGGCTGGGACATGCATTTTCCTTTCATCTTGAGGCGTTGATATTTTCTGGATCGTTCAGTCTAGAATTAGGCGCAAAAAAAGCCGTCGGTTGGTGACCAACTCCTATCGAAGGCTTCTGATTGCCATACGGGCTATGGCGGAGAGGTTCTCCGGTCCCGCGCCGTTACGGGCACTGACCTTCATTCCGGCAAGTGTCGCGGCAAGAAACTGGACCGCGGCGCCGATTTCGATACCTTGGTCGATCTCGCCTGCCTGGCGGGCATCGAAAAGCAAGCCTTCGAAAGCGGAGTGGAGCGCGTTACCGGCACGATCCGTCAGCTTGGCGATATCGGCATCCATGCGGCCAAACTCGCAGATGGCGCTGACGCCGAGGCAGCATCGCCTTGCGTCGGAGGAGGAGCGGGAGGCAAAGGTGAGCAGCGCCCCTTCCAGCGCGGCAAGGGGCGAGCCTTCGCGACGAAGGTCGGCGACGATGGTCGCAATGCTTTCGGCATTGTAGCGCGCAAGCGCTTCGAGGTAGAGACTGCGCTTGTCGCCGAAGGTGTCGTACATGCTCTGGCGGCTGATCTTCATCGCGGCCAGCAGCGCATCCGTGGACGTGCCTTCGTAGCCGTGTTGGGCGAACACGTCGATGGCGGCGGCGAGCGCCTGATCCCGGTCGAATTCCTTATGTCTTGCCATGAATCGTCCTTTAGAGTTTCTGGACTGATCTGTCCAGAAAAATCCGCACTCGCGATGGTGCAAACCAGCCATGCGGCTCTCCCCTTGAAATTTTCGCGATTTTGTGGTCTTGAGGCCGCCAATCTATGCAGCGCTGCCATTTTCGGCGTTCAGGGACCTTTCCCGCCCTGACAGCGCGTCCCTTATACCCCAAGGAAAAATGTCCACATGGCCCGTTCAGCTCTTCTCAATGTCATGGTTCAGGCTGCCCTCAAGGCAGGCAAGTCGCTGGGGCGTGATTTCGGCGAGGTGCAGAACCTGCAGGTTTCCGTGAAGGGACCGGGCGATTTCGTCTCCAACGCCGATCGCAAAGCCGAGAAGATCGTCAAGGACGAGCTTCTGAAGGCCCGGCCGACCTACGGCTTCATTGGCGAGGAGAGTGAAGAGATCAAGGGAACGGACGGGGCCCATCGCTGGATCGTCGATCCGCTCGACGGCACAACGAATTTCCTGCACGGCATACCGCAATTTGCCGTCTCTATCGCGCTGGAGCGCAGCGGCGAAATCGTCGCGGCTGTCGTCTTCAATCCGGCGACCGATGAACTCTACACCGCGGAACGTGGCGGGGGCGCCTTCCTCAACGACCGTCGCCTGCGCGTCGCCTCGCGCCGGGTTCTTTCCGATGCGGTCATCGGCTGCGGCATTCCGCATCTCGGCGGCGGCAATCACGGAAAATTCCTGGTCGAGCTGCGTCACGTCATGGGCGAGGTCGCTGGCGTGCGCCGCATGGGTTCGGCAGCGCTCGACCTTGCCTATGTCGCAGCCGGTCGTTTCGATGGCTTCTGGGAGAATGGGCTTTCTCCATGGGACATGGCCGCCGGCATCCTGCTCATTCGCGAGGCGGGCGGCTATGCCACGGACTGGGACGGAGGCGCGAGCCTCCTCGACAGTGGCGCCGTCATCGCCGGAAACGAGCACATCCACAAGGCGCTGATGGAAGTCGTCAAGCGCCCGGTGCCGGTAAAGTAAGGCATTTCTTCCGCTAACCGGCATGCCCGCTCCGGGGGCTGAAGGTAGCTCGTGCAAAGCCATCGTTTTGTACGTCTTCGTACTTCAATTCGGCACAATGTTGCTCTAGTCTCCGGCTGCGACGAATCCGGAGGCTGCGGAATCTATGGAAAATGTGAAGTTGGAGGACCTTGGTTCGGCCGGGAACTCTGCAGAGTACAATTACAGGCTTTCCAGCCCGATGCCATTCTTCTGGACGATGGTCATCTTCCTGATCATTGTCGCCTTCATATCAGCGATCCTATTCCGTCAGGCGCAGACGGCCTTCATGCACAATCCGGGTTTGAACGGGCTGATCCTCGGCGTGCTTGCCGTCGGTATCATCCTGGTGTTCAGCCACGTGCTCGCTCTTCGCCCGGAGGTGCGCTGGTTCAATTCCTTCCGTGCCGTCGGCACTGCCGAAAAGGTCAGCCGCAATCCGAGGCTGCTTGCGCCGATGCGCACGCTCATCGGCGGGCGCAAGTCCATGGCGCTGTCGGCCACGGCATTCCGTTCCATTCTCGATTCCATTGCCACGCGCCTCGACGAGTCGCGCGACACATCGCGCTATCTCATCGGCCTTTTGGTCTTCCTCGGTCTTCTCGGCACCTTCTGGGGCCTTATCGGCACGATCGGCTCGATCAGTGCCGTCATACAATCCCTCGACGTCGGCTCCGGTGACAGCAGCGACGTGCTGAGCGCCCTGAAGGAGGGACTTTCCGGCCCGCTGGCGGGCATGGGCACGGCATTCTCCTCGTCGCTGCTCGGACTCTCCGGTTCGCTGATCCTCGGTTTCCTGGACCTGCAGGCGGGCCGTGCACAGAACCGCTTCTACACGGAACTCGAAAACTGGCTCTCGTCGGTGACCGATGTCGGCTCGGATCTGGCGCCGGCGATCGCGAATGTCTCCGGCGCCTCATCGGAGGATGTGCGCGCGCTTTCGGATTATCTGCGCAAGATCGCGGAAGAAGGCGGCGGCAGCCAGCGCTCGGTCGCCGCCATGGCGAGCCTTGCCGAAGGCATACAAGGTCTTGTGAAGAACATGCGCAACGAGCAGCAGATGATGCGGGACTGGATCGAAGCGCAGCAGGACGAGACCAAAGCCATGCGCCGGACGCTCGACCGCCTCGCCGAGAGGATGGGCAGCCACGAGAGGGCGAGCCACGAGAAGAGCGGGAGCAAGTAAGCCATGGCGCTTACGCGGAATCGCCGCCTGCAACGCACCGTGGAGTATTGGCCGGGCTTCGTCGATGCGCTTTCGACCCTGCTCATCGCCATCATGTTCCTGTTGACGGTCTTCGTCGTCGGCCAATTCATCCTCAGCCGGGAGATCAGCGGCAGGGATGAGGTAATGAACCGGCTGAACAGCCAGATCAACGAGCTGACGCAGCTTCTGGCTCTCGAAAAGGGCAACAAACAGGATCTCGAGGATTCCGTTGCCAACCTGCAGGCGTCGCTCGCCAGTTCGGAAAGCGAGCGCTCGCGGCTGCAGGCCCTGCTCAATACCGGCACGGGCAATAGCCAGGCAGCCCAGCAGCGCATCGGCGGCCTGACCCAGGAGCTCGATGAACAGAAGCAGGTGAGCGAGCGCGCATTGAGCCAGGTTGAGCTCCTGAACCAGCAGATCGCAGCACTCCGCAGTCAGATCGCGGCCGTCGAAGCGGCCCTGCAGGCCTCCGAATCCCGGGACCAGACCTCGCAGGCGAAGATCGCCGATCTCGGCCGGCGGCTGAATGTCGCCCTTGCCCAGCGCGTCCAGGAACTCAATCGCTACCGATCCGATTTCTTCGGCCGGCTGCGGGAAATTCTCTCCGACCGCGAAAACATTCGCATTGTCGGCGACCGCTTCGTCTTCCAGTCCGAAGTCCTGTTTCCGTCGGGAGCCGCGGACCTCAATCCCGAGGGTCAGGCGGAAATGAGCAAGCTCGCCGCCGCGCTCATCGATCTCGCCAAGGAAATTCCGCCGGAGATCAACTGGGTTCTGCGCGTCGACGGCCATACGGACAACGTGCCACTCTCGGGCATTGGCCGCTATCCCGACAACTGGGCGCTTTCCTCGGCACGTGCGATCTCCGTCGTCAAATTCCTGATCGGGCAGGGCGTTCCCGCCGACCGGCTGGTTGCGGCAGGCTTCGGCGAATTCCAGCCGATCGCGCCCGGCGACACGCCGGAGGCGCGCGCCACAAACCGTCGCATTGAGCTCAAGCTTACCGAGAAATAGAGCGCCGCCTCTCTCCGCCCTCATCCCTGTGCTCGTCACAGGGATCCAGCCGCGCCGTGTCCACGGCGCGAATGACTCGCTTCTTCGAGGCAAGGATGTAGACGTAACTCTTCATGTTGAAGAGTGGCGGAAGATGAGTCTTCGTACAATTGGCACCCGCAGGAGTCTTTTCGCCGTGCCGACGCACGGCGGCTGGATCCCTGTGACGAGCACAGGGAAGAGGGAGGTCGGGGAGGCTTTCCCGTCAAACAACTGCCTCTGAAATACGGGTGGCTCGATAAAGGTTCTGCCGTTTCCAAGAGACCAAGCGGTAATCGGAGCACGGGCGGCTCTCACCCAGCATAAACTGACTTGATGAGGGAAAGGTGGGGTGACGGCAGCGCCAAACAACCAACGATCCTGGAAATGGTGGGATTGCCCTGAAGGCCACCCCTCAAACCTGTTCCGGCTGAGGACCCTATCACCGCATGATAATGAGCTTCGAATATTCTCCTGCTTTGGCAACTCCTGAAACGTCCCGAGCAACAAAAGAGAAGAACGCACGCTTCTCTATTCGAAAGTGCGACCAAACCTCTCCCTCAGCACGTTCTTCTGGATCTTTCCCATGACGTTGCGCGGAAGATCTCCGACGATGAAGATCCTTTTCGGCTGCTTGAATCTTGCCAGTTGATGGCGAAGCGCTGCCTGGATCGCCTCCTCGTCCAGGTTCGCACCATTGCGGCAAGCAACGACTGCGACCACCCCCTCGCCGAAGTCGGCATGGGGCGCGCCGATGACGGCGCTTTCGGCAACGCCGGGGATCGCGTCCAAAACTGCCTCGACCTCTGCCGGATAAACATTCAATCCGCCCGTAATGATGAGGTCCTTGCTGCGGCCGGCGATCCAGACATAGCCGTCTTCGTCCATGTACCCGACATCGCCGGATTTAAAGAACCCGTCCTCGCGGAATTCCTCCTTCGTCTTTTCCGGCATGCGCCAATAGCCCTTGAACACGTTCGGACCGCGGATCTCGATGCCGCCGGCCTCGCCGCGGGCGACAGGAGCGCCCGATTGCAGATCCGCAATGCGGACCTCCACGCCGGGAAGCGGAAGGCCGACACTGCCCGGCACGCGCTTGCCCACATAGGGATTGGAGGTGTTCATGTTCGTCTCGGTCATGCCGTAACGTTCCAGGATCGCATGCCCGGTGCGGGCGGCAAATTCCCGGTGGACTTCCGCCGAAAGCGGCGCCGATCCCGAAATGAAGAGCCGCATATGGGCCGTCAGCTCGCGGTTGAGTTCGGGACGAGCGAGCAGCCGCGTATAGAATGTCGGCACTCCCATAAGGACCGTCGCTTCTGGCATCAACCGCAGGATCTCATCCGCATCGAAGGACGGCAGGAAGATCATCGAGCTGCCGGACCGGAGCGTCAGGTTGGTCGCCACGAACAGACCGTGCGTATGAAAGATCGGCAGCGCGTGCAACAGCCGGTCACTGGCGGTGAATTGCCAGGCCTCCAGCAAGGCTTCCACATTCGAAGCAAGATTGCCGTGCGTGAGCATGGCGCCCTTTGATTTGCCGGTCGTGCCGGAAGTATAGAGGATGGCGGCTATATCATCGGATGCACGGGAGACGTCCGCGAAATCGATATCCTGCAATGCCGCCCTGTCGATCAGACTGCCGCCGCGCTCGCCAAGAGTCTCGACAATGGCGACGCCCGTCTCCGCCGCGACCTGCGCGACATCCTCTTTCGACGCGGGCCGGCAGACAACCAGCCGCGGCTCGGCATCGCTCAGGAAATGACGTAGCTCGCCGACGGTATAGGCAGGGTTCAGCGGCAGGTAGATGGCGCCGACCCTCAGTGCGGCGAGATAAAGGATCAGTGCATCCACGCTCTTTTCCACGTGCACCGCCACGCGGTCTCCGGGTGCCACTCCGAGGTCGACCAGACAATTCGCCAGTTTTCCCGACCGGGCCAGAAGGTCGGCATAGCTCACCGGTGCATGTCCCGGTTGCGTCAGAAAAACCTTCGCTCTATCGGTCGGAAAGTTTCGGCTGAGCACGGTGAACAAGTTTTCAGACACGCCCGGACCTCCCCCACTGCGCGCCCTGGATCGCATTCGCATACTGCCGCGTGGTTGCCGCCGAAGCAATGGCGGCTTCATTGTTTGGCCAACCGTCAAAAGACGCCTCTTCAGCACAGCATTGGAAATATCAGCCGCCCGCTCCCTGATATCGCCTCAAGCAGTATTGCCAGAACAGGACCGCGATCACGACTGCCACGGGACCTGCAATAATGCTCGCAATCCCCGCATACTCGCCAATGATTGGCACGGGCTTGCCGAGAAGGGAGGCAACGGGCACATAGGCCATGAACCCCAGCGGCATCACGGTGAGCATGACGAGCTGTATCGGCCAGGCGAAGATCGTCAATGGGTAGCGCGCCATCTCCCAGAAATCGAAGTAGAGGCCGAATATGTAGCGCGAGCGGGTGAGAATGAGCGCGAAGGCACTGATGATGGTGACGAGCGCACCGGTCAGAAGCGCAGCGCTCAGCAGACTGGCGAACAGCTGCAGGTTGGCCAGCACAGACCAGTCGACCTCTACGCGCGGCAAGGCCCAGACGATCAGCCCTGCGCCGAGCGAGACATGTCCGGCATACTCGATGTTGACACCGGAGAAGACAAGAAAGGCCCACGGGTTCATCGGCCGTACCAGCAACGTATCGAAGGTGCCAAGCCTGACGAGTTCCTCCATGCGACGAAGTTGCACAAAGGTGAAAGCGGCGCCGAGCGAATAGCCAAGCACATGGAAACCGAGCAGCAGCGCAATCTCCGGCCAGGTCCAGCCGCCGATCATCTGAAATCGGCTGGCTATGACCCAGATGGCACCGTAGGCGCTCGCATAGGCGAAGGCCTGAGCGAACCAGCCAATCACCAGGTTCGCGCGATACTCCATGCGTGTGCGGATCTGTAGCCGTACGAGATGCCAGTAGAGGGATAGCGTCTCCATCTGCATTCAGCATCCTTGCACCATCAGCCGGTGGCGGGCGCGGGACCACAGCAAACCGATAATCCCGGCAAGCACGATCGCCCAGCCAAGGCCGAACAACAGGTAAAGCCCGCTCGTCGCAAGGTCCATCTGTCCCAGATATGTCGCCATCGGATAGAAGGTGATCCAGGAGAACGGCAGGAAGCGTGCGATCTCGGCAAGTGAGGCCGGGAAAAACCATAGTGGCACCAGGCGGCCGGAAAGAAGCGCGAGCATGCCGCCTAGAAGCCAATCGAGCGCCAATGCATCGAGCACCCAGAAGCATAGGAGGCCGAAAATCGTCGCCAGTGCGAACAGGATGAAAAGTGACAAGGCGACATAAAAGAGAAAGAGCAGCGCATGGCCGGCAGTCGCCGGCGGCTGCAGTCCGTAGAAGATACCGGTGAAGGCGATGACCGGCAGCCCGATCGCAAGCATCTCGTAAGACCGCACGCCGAACTGACGGGCAAACAAGGAAGCGGGGTAATTGTAGGGACGCAGGAGTTGATTGACGACGTCGCCGCTTCGGATATCGGCGCCGATGTCGCGCACCATCTGGCTGGCGTCCCACGTCGAAAGCAATGTCGTTGCGATAATTGCGTAGGTCACCATCTGCGGCAGCGCCACGCCGCTCACCGTCGTCTGGTGACCGAATACTGACTGCCAGATCGAGACGCGGGCGAAGACGTGGAGTGCAGTACCGAACATCATCGCCCAGAGCTGGGCCCGGAAGCTCGCCTGGACCCGAAATGCGGACTCCGCAAAAGCCAGAAACATCCCCTACCCCGCCATCTGAGCCTGATAATGGTTGCGGATCACCTCCTCGATATCCGGCTCGTGCAGCCTGACGTCGACGAGATCAGCACCGGCGTCAAGCGCGGCCATGATCTCGACCAGCGAGCGTCGGTCGTCCGCGAGCAGGAACTCTCGCATGAGCCCCTGGCCACCGGCTGGTTCCGCGCCAGCAAGTGTTACCACTCCCGGATCGGACGCGAATTCAAGGGTAAGCTTTTTCCGGGCGCCGAAGGTGGCGTTCAGTCTAGCGAGCGGTCCGTCGAACAGCAGCTTGCCGCCGTCAACCATGATCAGGCGCGGACAGATTTCTTCGAGATCGCGCAGGTCGTGCGTCGTCAGAATGATCGTGACGCCACGCTCGCGATTGATCATGGCGAGAAACTTTCGCACGACATCCTTTGCCACCACGTCGAGGCCGATCGTCGGCTCGTCGAGAAAGAGGATCTTCGGCTCATGCATCAGCGCCATGGCGATTTCGGCGCGCATGCGCTGTCCAAGGCTCAGCTGCCTGACCGGCCTGTCGATGAACGGCGCAATCTGCAGCATCTCGACAAGTTCTGCCTGCGTTTTGTCGAAACGCGCTTTCTCCACACGGTAGATGCGTCGATGCAGATCGAAGCTGTCGGAGAGCGGAAGATCCCACCAGAGCTGACTGCGCTGGCCGAAAACCACGCCGAGCTCGCGTGCGTTGGTTACCCGCTCGGCATGCGGTATACGATCAAGCACACGCACGGACCCCGAAGATGGCACCAGGATTCCGGTCAGCATCTTGATCATGGTCGACTTGCCGGCGCCGTTTGGCCCGAGATAGCCGACCGCCTCTCCGGCCGCGATCGAGAACGATATTTTCTCAACCGCCCTCACCTTTTTTGTGGCGGGAGCAACATAGTTTCGAAGCGTGCCTACGACACCCGACAGGCGGACCTTCTGGGAGAACCATTTCGTTGCTTCGTCTGCTTGAATGATGGGAGGCATGGCGGCGCACCTGGAGAATCGAAACCCCGACCGATATAGGCCAAGTGTAACAATCTCGCGACGGTTGTATTTTTGAGAGTACCATCCAAGGCTATGGATGAAGAACACCCCCGCGCTCCTCGATGCCATTTCGAAAACGCGAGCTACACCTCGACATGCAGACGACACCGGAACGGATCAGGCGCTTGCTGCACCAACGCCAGGCTTGCCCTTGCTTTCCTCTGATAGCCGGCTGATTACCGCTCAAGAACTGCAACAGATTCTATTCCCGCATTTGTGGGAGTTTGTGTGAGTTTATGGATGAAAACAAAAACATCAAAAAAGTGTCACGGCAGTGCAATATTGGCTGAGTAGAAAGTGCTCGTCACCAAGGCGAGCAATTCTATGTCCAAGCTTCCCGCTGCAAGCCGTCACCAGACCATCATCCGCCTGATCAACGGCGGAAGCGGCATGTCGATCAGCGCCATTGCCGAGACTTTCGGCGTTTCCACGGAAACCATCCGGCGCGATCTCGTGGCGCTGGAGCGCGGCGGCTCGCTGCAGCGCGTCTATGGGGGCGCCATTCCGTCCGGCCGGGAAGCTGCGCTCGACGAACGCGTGAACATGGAGCGCGCCGAAAAGCAGGCGATCGGCAATCTCGTCGCGGCGATGATCCAGCCGGATCAATGGATGTTCATGACCGGCGGCAGCTCGGTTCTCGCCGTCGCCCAGGCCATGCGCAACGGCCCTCCGGTGTCCGTGATGACCAACATGCCGGCGATCGGAGATGCACTGCAGGCGGGCTCGCGCCACAAGGTTTATCTGACGGGCGGCGAGTATGACTCGGTCGGCAAGACGTTGCTCGGCGAGGAGGTGCTGGAAGCGATCAAGAATTGCAGCTTTGATCTCTCGATCATCGGGGTCTATGGCCTTGACGCTGATTACGGTCTCGTCGAGCGCACGAAGCAGAATATGAAGCTCAAGAACCGGCTCGCCGCGCAAAGCCGCGCCAGCATCTATGTGGCCGACCACACAAAGATCGGAGCCTTCGGGCGCTATCGCAGCATCCCGTTCGCCGACATCGAGACCTTCGTGACGGACAAGCCTCTGGAGGAACCCTTCGCGCGGCTTCTGACCGAGGCGGGCGCCAGCGTGCTTTATCCCGAGCAATTCACAGACAGGACGGGCGGCGAGGCCGGCCGGCGCCAGCAAATCGAAGACGACACAATCGAAGAGAAAGCACATGAAAATGACTGATGTTCGCCATGTCATCGTCCTGGGCATCGATGGGCTCAGACCGGACATGATCAATGCCGAGACCATGCCCAATCTTGCAGCGATGCGCGACAAAGGCGTTTCGAGCAAGGATCACCGCTCCGTGTTTCCGACCGAGACCCGCGGCGCGCTGACGGCGCTTGCGAGCGGCGCGCGGCCGGAGACGACCGGCATCCTCGGCAATGAATTCTTCTCCCGCGACGGCTCCGGACGCCTGACCGGCACCGACACCATCCATGACTGGCGCGCCGGCGAAAAGCGCCTGATCGGTGGCATGGTCACGGCGACGAGCCTTTCGGAAACGCTCGCCAAGAACGGCCGCTCGCTTGCGGTGGTGACGTCGAGCGGCCAGGGGTCCTTTACGGCACTGAACTGGAAGGGTGCGGATCTGGGCCAGACCGGCTTCAACGTCCGCCATCCGGCGATCGCTTTCCCGCACGACCTCGCGGTCACCATCGCCGAAGCGCATTCGGTTCCGGCGGGCGGTTTCGACCGGGGCGCGGAAAAGCAGGCGCTTGCGGTCTTCACCAAGACCATCTGGCCGGCCCGCAAGCCCGATGCCGCGATCATCTGGCTGACCGAAGTCGACAGCGCTTCGCACCGCTATGGGCTGGGCGCTGAAGGCATGCTCGCTTCGATGCGCGACTGCGACGCCGCCATCGGCGATCTTCTGGAGTGGCGCGACAGGCAGCCGGAGCGCGACGGCATCGTCATCTTCGTCACCTCGGACCACGGTCATTCCACGTCCGCCAAGCACGTCTCCGTCGGCGATGTCCTGAAGGAAGCTGGCATCTCCGCCAGCCGCCAATTCGAAGACGGCATCGATATCCTCTATCGTCGCGGCCGCACGCCCGGCCTCTGGCTCAGGAAATTCGACCAGAGCCTGCTGCAGGACGCCTTCGATGCATTGCTCGCGCAGGACTGGTATGGCGCATGCTTCAGCCCCGCGATCGAGCCTGGCGCCACGCAAGGCATCATTCCGGGTACGCTCGCGATCGAGCTCACGGGTGCTGCCCATCGCCGCGCTCCAGACCTCTACCTCAACCTCAAGGGCGACAACGACAGCAACGCCCATCACGTTCCGGGCACATCGCACGTCGACTCCGGAGGCTACGGCACTCCGCTCGCCGGCGGCACCCATGGCGGCATGCACGCAACCGAACTTGCAGCGGTGCTGATCGGCGACGGCACCGGCCTGCATCGCGGCGGCCGGATCGTTGCTTCCCGCACCGGGATCTACGATATCGCGCCCACGATCCTGCACCTGCTCGGCGTCGAGGCCCCGACCAGCATGAGCGGGCGCGTCATGCATGAGCTCTTCGAAAACGGCGACGCCGTGTCTGAGCCTGTCGTGACGGAATTCAAGGCTGCGATCGGCGGCAAAGTTTCCCGCCTCACGGTGGGAGAGGTGGGAGGCAACCGCTACCTCGACGAAGCGGATGTCCTGATCGAAGGGCATTCGGAGGTAGCGCCCATCCGCCGTGAGGACCTCAAGGTGGCCGCGCTCTAGAGCGTTTCAGCGTTTCATAGAAACGCGGAACCACTCTAACCTTTTGTTTTTACGCAATTCCGGACGGAAAACCGCTACGCACTTTTCCTGGAATTGCTCTAGGCCGACTGGCGCAAAGAATAACGCGTCGGTTCAATGATGGAGCGTCCCTAGCGCGTCCTGTCGGACGCGCGGCGCGCTCCACGAAATTCCAAATGAACGCGCCGCGAGAATGCTCGTGCCGCCCGATCGCGAGATACCGAGCGCAGGCTGGCGAAGACCCGGCAGGCGAACGGCGAAGCCATGCCGCCGGCAGGCGGTGCCAATTTTCCGGAGAGATCAAGATGAACATCCATTTAAGGCGTTTTGCACTGACCACCGCATTGTTGACCAGCACCATGCTCGGCTTCAGCCAGATGGCTGTCGCGCAGGAGCGCCCCACCATCAACGTCGCGCTCCAAAGCGTCGGGACGGCGGGCTCGCTCGATACCAGCGATAATGGCGGCACCGCCGGCCGCAAGTTCCAGAATTCGATCTTCGAGCAGCTCATCGCCCTCAACCTGACCGATCCGCAGCTTTCCGCCAAGCCGGGCCTTGCCACGGAATGGCACTGGGTCAATCCGACGGTGCTGGAATTGAAGCTGCGCCAGGGCGTCAAGTTCCACAACGGCGACACCATGACCGCCGATGATGTCGTCTTCTCCTTCTCCGACGAGCGCTATGGCCTGCTGCCCGAGCAGAAGGCTGCCCGCGATGCCGGAAAGCCCATCTTCACCCGCGCCGACGGCACCACCGGGATCGTCCCGCCGGCCATCACCGCCGCCAACCGGATCTCCGAATGGCCGCTGCTCGACCATGTCGAGAAGGTCGATGACTATACCGTCCGCTTCATCATGAAAAAGCCGACGCTCGACACCGAAGCGCGCCTTGCCCGCGTCAACTATGCCGCCATCATTTCCAAGCGCGCCTTCCAGAGCGCGAAGTCCTGGCAGGATTTCGCCCTCCATCCGATCGCCACAGGCCCTTACAAGGTTGTAAGCGTCGATCAGGGGTCGGCCATCCGTCTCGTTTCCAATGATGACTACTGGGGCGGCAAGCCGCCGATCGCAGCGCTCAACTTCCTCGTTGTTCCTGAAGGGGCCAGCCGCATCAACGGCCTGATGTCGGGCGAATACGACATCGTTTCCGACGTCGGTCCCGACCAGGTTCCGCTGATCAAGGCTTCGCCGGATTTCGAGGTCGTCGGCGGTCCGGTCGCCAATATCCGCTTCATCGCGCTCGACGAAACGCACGGCCCCCTCAAGAACCCGCTGATCCGTCAGGCCCTGTCGCATTCCATCGACCGCCAGACGATCGTCGATACGCTCTGGAGCGGCCTTACCGCCCAGGCGCAGGGCTTCCAGCACGAAAGCTTCGGCGACCTCTTCCTCAAGGACTTCAAGTCCCCGGCCTATGATCCGGAACTGGCCAAGAAGCTGCTCGCCCAGGCAGGCTACAATGGCGAACCGATCACCTACCGTGTTCACAACGATTACTATCCCAACGAGCTGACGGTCGCCCAGTTCGACCTCGAGAACCTGCGCAAGATCGGCTTCAACATCGACTTTGCGGTCGCCGACAACCCGACCGACCCGAGCGAAGATCGCATGATGAGCGATCTTTCCAATACCGCCTACTTCCCCTTCCCGATTGCGCTGCTCGCCAACAATTGCCCGAACGGCCAGTACAACACCAAGACAAACCCGAAGACGGGCATGTGGAGCAACGAGGAGTTCGATAAGCTCTGCGACGTTCTGAACACCTCCACCGACAAGGCCGAGGTCAAGACCGCCTTCAAGCGCGCCCTCGAAATCATCGAGGTCGAAGATCCGGGCATGATCGTCCTGCACCAGAACGCCATCCTCTACGGCAAGCGCGCCAATATCGAATGGAAGCCCTCGGCGATGTTCGCCATGGATTTTGCTCCCGGCTCCTTCTCGATCAAGAAGTAAGCCTATTCCTGCGGGGTGCTTCGGCACCCCGCCCTTCATTTCAAGGATATATCTGATGACTGCCGTTTGCCGCCGCCTTCTTCCCATCAATGCCGATGGCGAAGCGTGGCATGAGTTCGAGGGCGCCCCCGCTGTCAGTATTGGAGCCCGGCGAGTCTATGCCGTCGGCGATATTCACGGCCACCTCGAGCTTCTCTTTGCGATGCAGGAAGCCATTGCCGCCGATCTCGACCGTTATCCGGTCGAAAAGGCGCTCGTCCTCTATCTCGGCGATCTCATCGATCGCGGGCCGCACTCGGCAGATGTGGTGCAGGCTATCATTGACAGCCAGAGCGATCGCCGCGCTGGCATTAATGTTGCGTGCCTGAGAGGCAATCACGATCAGTGGCTCATCAGTTTCCTCGAGGACGCCGCCATTCTCTCCGTCTGGGCGGCGAAGGGAGGGCTGGAAACCCTCGTCTCCTATGGTCTTGTGGCCGAGGACGTGCTGGCGGGAGCGAGCGACGTCGCCGTTGCCGAAAAAGTGAGGCAGCGGTTCATGAAATTGCTGCCTGAGCGTCATCAGGCATTCATGCAGGCGTTGCCATTGTCTCACAGCGAAGGGGATTACTTCTTCGCCCATGCCGGCATCGATCCGGACCGCCCGCTCGCCGATCAAAGGCGCGAGGACCTGACATGGATACGCGACAAGTTTCTGCTCTCGCGAAAGAATTTCGGGAAGGTCGTCGTGCACGGCCACAGCCACCGCGAGAGCGTCGAGAGCCTGCCGAACCGGATCAATGTGGATACGGGCGCATACGTCCAGCAGGTGCTGAGCTGCGTGATCCTCGAAGGGACGGAGCGGCATCTGCTGCAGGTCGGAAACACCGTCAAAGCTGCCGGTCCAGAACTATCGATGGCCAAGATCTAACCATGGAGGCGCGAGAATGAGCATGCCCGCCAGGCTGGTTGAAATCCGCAATCTCTCGGTTGATTTCGAAGGGCGACGCCAGTTCACCCGAGCCCTGCACGGCATCGATCTGACCCTTGATCGCGGCGAGGCGCTGGGCATCGTCGGTGAATCCGGTTGCGGCAAGTCCATCACGTGGATGGCGACCCTCGGGCTGCTCGGCAAGAATGCCCGTGTGGCCGGTTCCGCCAGGCTAGACGGCGAGGAAATCCTTGGCGCTGATGAAGAAAGGCTCAACCGGCTCCGCGGCGGCCGCGTCGCGATGATCTTCCAGGATCCCTCGAGTTCGCTCAACCCACTTCACAAGATCGGCTGGCAGCTGACGGAAGCCTTGAGGCTGCACCAGAATCTGCACGGAGAAGCCGCCCGCAAGGAGGCCGAGCGCCTGATCGATCGCGTCGGCATCGCCAATGCCCGGCAGCGTTTTCGCGAATATCCGCACGAGTTCTCCGGAGGCATGAACCAGCGCGTCATGATCGCCATGGCACTTGCCGGCAATCCCGATCTCCTGGTGGCCGACGAGCCGACGACGGCACTCGATGCCACCATTCAGGCGCAGATCCTCGATCTGCTCGACGACCTGCGTCGCGAGCGCGGCATGGCACTGGTGCTGATCTCGCACGATCTCGCGATGGTGTCCGAAATGACCGAGCGCGTCGTGGTCATGTATTGCGGCCGCATCGTCGAGGACAGCCCGACTGCAGATCTCTTCGACAACCCGCAGCATCCCTATACACGTGGCCTGATCGCCGCACTTCCTTCGCTCGATGAACGCCGTCAACGGCTTACCGCCATTCCCGGCACGGTTCCGCCGCCGAGTAACCTGCCGCCCGGCTGCACCTTTCCTGAACTGGCAGCCGCGGATCGTAAAAGCCGGGTCGCCGAGGTCATGGCCGATGTCGGCCTTCTCGGCCATCATGGCACCCGCTATCCGCATGAGTTGTCCGGCGGCCAACGTCAGCGCGTGATCATCGCCAGGGCCCTCGCGCTCGAGCCGGAACTGCTCGTCTGCGACGAGCCGGTTTCCGCTCTTGATGTCTCCGTGCAGGCGCAGGTGCTCAACGTCTTCCAGGATATCCGAGACAAGACCGGATTTACCGGCGTCTTCATCAGCCATGATCTCAAGGTCGTCCGCCAGATCGCAGACCGGGTCGCGGTCATGTATCTCGGCGCGATCGTCGAGATGGGCAAGCCCGAAGATGTCTTCCTGGAGCCGGCCCACCCCTATACCAAGGCGCTGGTGTCGGCGGTTCCGCGACCGGGGCGCCTGTCGCGCAGCCGCATCGTGCTTTCCGGCGATCCGCCGAGTCCGACGAATGTTCCCAGCGGCTGCCCCTTCCACACCCGCTGCGCTGAAGCGAAATCCGTCTGTCGATCCTTGAAGCCCGAACTTTTGGCGACCGGCGACAGGACGGTCGCCTGTCACCTCGTCAACAATCCCTCTTTTGCCGGCGGGGAGGCCGCCTGACATGCTGCAATTCGTGCTTACGCGTCTGCTGCGCGCGGTCGTGACGCTCTTCATCATCGTCACATTCGCTTTTTTCGTCCTGCGCCTGTCGGGCGATCCAGCGCTGCGCTTCTTCGATGCCTCCACCACGCCTCCGGAAGTCATCGCCGCCTTCCGCGCGCAATGGGGGCTGGACCAGCCGGTCTGGGTACAGTTCTATAAATATATCATCGCCGTATTCCACGGCGATCTCGGCAATTCCATGCGCGAGAACCGCTCGGCGGTCGAGACCGTGCTCGACAAGCTTCCCGCAACGCTCGCAATCATGGTGCCGACGCTGATCATCAAGACCATACTCGGCATTTCCGCGGGTGTGCTCGCCGCGCTCCACCGCAATTCCGTCTTCGATCGACTGATCATGTCGGCCTCGGTGCTCGGCTTTACCGTACCTTCTTTCGTACTCGCCCTCGTCCTGGCGCTGATTTTTGCCGTGCAATTGCGCTGGCTGCCTTCCGGGGGCTATTCCACCCCCTGGCACATGATCCTGCCGATCGCCACGCTGAGTTTTGCCGGTGCCGCCATTATTGCGCGCTACACCCGCTCGGCGATGGTGGAAGTGCTCGGTAGGCCCTTCGTGCGCACCGCCGCCGCCAAGGGCGTGCCCTCCTCGGAGGTCGTCACCCGCCATGTCCTGCCGAACGCGGCAGTGCCGATCGTCACCATCTTCGGCTTCATGATGGGCAATCTGGTCGGTGGCGCGGTCGTGGTGGAAAGCGTCTTTTCCTGGCCCGGCATCGGCCGGCTTCTGGTCGCCTCGGTTACCGCACGTGACCTTGCCGTGGTGCAGGTCATCCTGCTCCTGATCGGCGCCATGATGGTGGCATCCAATCTCCTCATCGACCTGCTCTACGGGCTCATCGATCCGCGCATGCGTACGAGCCGCGCGCAAGAAGCATAGGGATTTCGACAATGGCAATCGAACAAGACCGAACCGCCATCGGCGGCAGCGTTGTCGAGCAAAAGGGACGCCTGACAGCCTTTCTGGAGGCCTGGCCACCGGCCGTCCTCATGTCGCTCATCTGGCTCGCGCTGATGGTGCTGATTTCCTTGCTCGCGCCATTGATCACGCCTTATGATTTCATGGCCACGGACGTGCACGCCCGCCTGAAGCCTCCATTCCTGTTCGGCGGCGACGCCAGCCATCTGCTCGGAACGGACCAGCTCGGACGCGATGTGCTCTCGCGAGCCATCACTTCCATCCGCATCTCTATCACCATCGCCATCTGCGCCACGTTGCTCTCCACCGCGATCGGCGTCACGCTCGGCTTCGTCGCCGCCTATTTCCGCGGCTGGATCGACCAGATCATCCTGATGATCGTCGACGCGCAGCTTGCGATGCCGTTCATGATCATCGCCATCGCCGTGCTCGCCTTCTTCGGCAACTCGCTGGTCATCTTTGTCATCCTCCTCGGCCTCAACGGCTGGGAACAGGTCACCCGTATCGCACGGGGTCTTGCCATCTCCGCCAATACTCAGGGCTATGCCGCTGCCGCCCGTGATATCGGCTCTTCGCCCTGGCGCATCTATCTGAGGCACATCCTGCCCAACATCTCCGCGACGATCGTCGTCGCCATGACCTTGAACATTCCCGGCGTCATCCTGCTGGAATCAAGCCTCTCTTTCCTCGGCATCGGCCTGCAGCCGCCGCAGACGAGCCTCGGCAACATGGTCGGCTACGGCCGCGACTATATCCAGTCGGCACCATGGATCATGCTGATGCCGGCCGTGATCATCGTCGTCACCACGCTCTCGGTTTCGGTCATGGGTGATTGGCTGCGCGACCGCCTCGATCCGACGTTGCGCTGAGAGCCCGAGATCGCCAAAACAGCCCGCAAAGTTCCAAACTAAAAAGCGGCGGTTGTCACCAACAGCATGTTAGGGCTGGAAAAGAGCAGTTGCGAGGCGGGAACCTGATGATGGCCGCATTCGTATCAACCTTGGCATCAATCGAACCTTCGTTTGGTTTGAAGCCTCCAACCTAATCCGCGATTATCGGGCCGGTCCAGACGGGCTGGCCGGAGACCGTTTCCAACGGTTGGAAACCGACCGCTCGTCTCCACACTCTTCTTTTGGAGATGCAAAAATGACTGACCGCAAGTTGACCACTGCGGCGGGGGCGCCCGTCGTCGACAACTACAATATCCAGACCGCCGGGCCGAGGGGCCCTGCCCTTCTCCAAGACGTCTGGCTTATCGAGAAGCTTGCGCACTTCGACCGCGAGGTCATTCCGGAACGGCGCATGCATGCGAAGGGGTCCGGCGCGTATGGAACCTTCACGGTCACGCACGACATCACCCGCTACACGAAGGCCGCGATCTTCTCCGAGGTCGGAAAGAAGACTGACATGTTCGCACGCTTCTCAACGGTGGCCGGCGAACGTGGCGCTGCCGACGCCGAGCGCGACATCCGCGGGTTCGCCCTTAAGTTCTACACCGAGCAGGGCAATTGGGATCTCGTTGGGAACAACACCCCGGTCTTTTTCTTCCGCGACCCTCTTCGCTTTCCTGATCTGAACCATGCCATCAAACGCGACCCCCGGACCGGAATGAGAAGTGCGGAAAACAACTGGGACTTCTGGACATTGCTGCCGGAGGCGCTCCACCAGGTCACCATCGTGATGAGCGACCGCGGCATCCCAAAGAGCTACCGCCATATGCACGGGTTCGGAAGCCATACCTACAGCTTCATCAATGCCGGCAATGAACGCTTCTGGGTCAAGTTCACATTCAAGACCCAGCAGGGTATCCAGAACCTCACGGACGCCGAGGCGAAGGCGCTTGTCGGCGAGGACCGCGAGAGTCATCAGCGCGATCTCTTCGAGAGCATCGAGCGCGGTGACTTCCCGCGCTGGACGCTATACGTCCAGATCATGCCCGAGAAGGCAGCCGCCTTACATCCCGTCAATCCCTTCGACCTGACGAAGATCTGGCCCCATAAGGACTATCCGCTGATCGAGGTGGGCGTGATGGAGCTCAATCGCAATCCCGACAACGTCTTCGCCGAAGTCGAGCAGGCGTCCTTCACTCCGGCCAGCGTCATTCCCGGCATCGGCTTTTCGCCGGACAAGATGCTGCAGGCTCGTCTCTTCTCCTACGGCGACGCCGCACGGTACCGCCTTGGGGTCAACCACCATCAGATCCCGGTCAACGCGCCGAGATGCCCCTACCATTCCTACCATCGTGACGGCGCTATGCGTGTCGACGGAAACCACGGCGCCCGGACGACCTATGCTCCAAACTCCCGCGACGAATGGGCCGACCAGCCAGACTTTCGGGAGCCGCCGCTTGCGATCGAGGGCTCGGCCGATCACTGGGACCATCGCGTCGACGAAGACCATTTCGAACAGCCCGGCAACCTGTTCCGGCTGATGACGCCCGAGCAGCAGCAGACGCTGTTCGACAACACCGCGCGCGCCCTTGCGGGGGTCTCGCTTTCCATCCAGCAGCGTCACGTCGCTCATTGCCTCAAGGCGGATCCGGCCTACGGAGCAGGCGTCGCCAGGGCGCTCGGGATTTCTCTCAACCAGGCAGCAGAATAGGAGCTCACATGTCGAAGACTGCAGAAGTGATCGCTGGGATCGCGATCCCAGATAGCCAGATGGCAAAGGCCGCAACCGAGCTCGTCAGGGACACCGAGACCGACCTTCTCTACCACCACTCCCGGCGCGTGTTCCTCTTTGGTGCGTTGACGGGCGAACGGAAAGGACTGAAGTATGATCCCGAACTTCTCTATGTCGGGTCGATGTTCCACGACATGGGGCTGATGGACTCCTACGCGAGCGAGACGGAACGCTTCGAAGTCGATGGCGCAAACGCCGCGAGGGCTTTCCTCAAGTCCTACGACGTCTCCGAGCGCGACGTCGACGACGTATGGGATTCGATCGCGCTCCACACGACACCGGGCATTCCGCAACACAAGCGGCCGACTGTTGCTCTCGTGACCGCCGGCGTTGAAATGGACGTGCTCGGAATTGCCTATGACGATTTCACGCCCGAGCAGCGTCACGAAGTCTGCAAATGCCACCCGCGCGGCCTCAGGTTCAAGCACGGCATCCTCTCGGCATTCTGCTACGGGACCATCAAGAAGCCCGAAACGACCTTCGGGAACGTGAAGGCAGACGTCCTTTCCAGAATGGACCCGACGTACAAGCGGGTCGATTTCGCCGAAATGATCATGGGATCGAAATGGGATAGCTGACGGCTTCCTTGCTCATGCGGCCAGCGGCCCCGATCTGATTGGAGCCGCTGGCTGCGACGGAACATCGGTCCGCGCTACTCCCTCCTGAAACTCGACCTATACTGACCAGGCGTCACCCCGAGCCTTTTCGCAAACACCTGCCGCATCCGGTGCGGCGATCCAAACCCGCATTCGAACGCGATCGCCTTCAGCGCGAGCGAGCTGCCTTCGAGGAGGTTTCTCGCTGCATCTACCCTCGCCTGTTCGACGAATTCGCCAGGGGTCGTCTTGGTTTGCTGCAGGAAGAACCTGGCGAAGTTCCTTCGGCTCATACCCACCTGCGCAGCGAGATCGCCGACAGAGAGCTTTCCCTTAAGGTTCGCCATCACGAAGCGATAGATATTGCCGAGAGGCGATCCATCTTCGGACGGCGCCGCGATGTACGGACTGAATTGGGACTGGCCACCCTGCCGCTGGGCCACGACGACGAGACGCTTCGCGACAGCAAGGGCGACGGCGCCGCCATGGTCTTCGTTGACAATCGACAGAGCAAGGTCGATGCCCGCCGTCACGCCGGCAGACGTCAGCAGCGATCCGTCCCTAATATAGATCCTGTCACGGTCGACTTGCGCGAGCGGGAACTGAACAGCAAGGGCCTCCGCGTTCTGCCAATGGGTCGTCACGCGCCGCCCGTCCAGAAGGCCCGCATGACCGAGAACGAAGGCGCCCGTACAGACGGAACCGTACCGCCTCGCCGTCCTCGACAGTCTGCGGATACAGGACAGCAACTCCGGTTCGGGCCGCTCGTCCGGAAGCGACGGGCCCCCTGCCACCAGGACGAGGTCGAATCCATCCGCGACGTCGTCATAGGCTTTGTGAGCCGCCATCAGCATTCCGTTCGACGCCGTGAAGAGCTGTTCCGACGGGCCGATCATCGTCACGCGGTAATGCTGCATCGACGGGAGAAAGCCGTTCGCCTCCTCGAACACGTCCATCGGGCCCGAGACGTCGAGCGCCTGAACCTTTGGAAAGACGATCATTGCAACCGACAGCATACACATCCTCCATCTTCAGATCCTCCGTAGCACGACTTCCTTCCAGGATGCTTCGATTTACGAAAGCTTCAGCTAAGGACTATGCCAATCGCTTCCTCCAACTTGCGCAGTCTCTCTCGACGAGGTCTCCTATCTCCTTCCAGTCTGGCACTTCGTCGATCAGTCAGCTCATGCACGGAGGTAGCCGTCGATCTTGCCGAGCATCATGCCCCAGCCCTTTTCGGTCCGCTGGACATAGTCTGCCCATTTCGCGTCCATGCGGTGGACGATCGTTGCTTCGCAGCCTTCGTTGAGCGGCTCTATCGTCAGGGTCACTATGGAGTTGTTTTCCTGCTCCTCTTCCTCGGACGTGAACCAGCTGAAGACCAGCTTCCGGGGGCGGTCGATTTCGATGTAATAGCCCCAGTGAACCGCTTCGCCCTCAGCACGCATATCCGAAAACGTGAACTTGCCGCCGACCTGCGGGTCGATCTCGACCCGGCGCACATCCATCGGTCCCATGACCGGAGAAGGCCGCTGCATCCATGCCCTGACCATTTCCGGCTTCAGCCAGGCGTCGAACACACGTTCGGCCGATGCCTTGAACCTGTGCGTCACCCTCGCTTCGATAGTCCTGTCCATCATCAACTCTCCTCTTATTGCCCAAGTTGGCTCATGCGCCGGGGCTGACTTCGGAAGGCGCGTCGGCGTCTTCGGCGGTCAGCAGATCGTCTATTGCTTGTAGGCGGCTTGCCCAGAAATTCTGGTGCCCCGTGATCCATTGCTGTGCGGCCGAAAGCGGCTCCGGCCGGAAACGCAGGATGTGCTCCCGCCCCACGACACGGCGTTCAAGCAGCTTGGCGCGTTCAAGGATGCGGATATGTTTGCTGACCGAATTCAGCGAGATCGGAAATTCCGCCGCGATATCGGTAACCCGGGCCTCGTGCCCTGCCACTCGCTCGAGGATGCGTCGACGGGTCGGGTCGGCGAGCGCAATCAGAGTTCGGTCGAGGTTCGCAGTCTCACCATGATATCGCATCATTCATCCTTTTGGGTGAATGATGCGATATGCCTTAGCTTCTGTCAATCGGCGGAGCCGGAGCGTCGACCGCCTAACGCGCCAGCCAGCCGCCGTCGACCGGCAGAATCGTGCCGTGCACGTAATCGGATGCGGACGAAGCCAGGAACACCGCTGCGCCACCGATATCGGAAGGCTCCCCCCAGCGCCCGGCCGGAATGCGCGCGAGAATGGCGGCATTACGCTCCGGATCCTCCCGCAAGGCGGTCGTGTTGTTGGTCACGAAATAGCCCGGCGCGATCGCATTGACGTTGACGCCCTTGCCTGCCCACTCGCAGGCCAGCAGGCGCGTGAGCCCCGCAAGCCCGCTCTTCGAGGCGGTATAGGACGGGATGCGAATGCCGCCCTGGAAGGACAGCATCGAGGCGATGTTGATGATCTTGCCCCGGCCCTTCGCAATCATATGACGGCCTGCCGCCTGCGACAGGAAGAAGGCCGTCTTCAGATTAACATCCATCACGGCATCCCAGTCTTCCTCGGTGAAGTCGACCGCATCGGCGCGGCGGATGATGCCGGCATTGTTGACGAGAATGTCGAGACCGCCGAAGACGTCGAGGGTCTCCGCGACGATGGCCTTCACCGGTTCGATGGCGCTGAGATCGGCCTTGATCGCATGGAAGCGGCTGCCGGCCGCTTTCACCCGTGCCTCGGTCTCTTCCACGGACGAGCGACCGACGGCGACGATCGCAGCACCCGCTTGGGCGAGCGCCACGGCAATGCCCTGGCCGATGCCCGTATTGGCGCCGGTCACGACCGCGATGCGGCCGGTAAGATCGAACATAGTGTAGGCCATTGGTCCGCTGCCCGTCATTTCAGGAATTCTGCGCGATGCGGCGTGAAGGTGTCGATCAGCCGCCCCTTTTCCAGCGCCTTGACGCCATGGACCAGATTCGAGGGCACGATGAAGCTGCCACCCTGTTCCAGAACTTCCGTCTTACCATCGATCGTCACCGCGAAGCGGCCTTCCGCGACATAGCTTGCCTGGATATGCGGATGCGAATGCTGTGCTCCGACCGCATCCTTTTCGAAGGCGACCTCGACCATCATCATTTCCGGCAGATAGACCATGATACGCCTTGTGACGCCCGGCTCCGGGCTCGTCCATTCAGCGCCTTCCGCCGATACGAACAGTCCGCTCGATGTCATTTCCACCTCCTCACTTCAGATCTTCGATCGCGACGGCATCGACATCCGTATAGTCGACATTGTCGCCAGCCATCGCCCAGATGAACGTGTAGCTCGATGTCCCGGCACCGGAATGAATCGACCAGCCCGGCGAGAGGATGGCTTCCTCGTTCTTGACGATCAGGTGGCGCGTCTCCCGCGGTTCGCCCATCAGATGGATAACACGCGCCTTTTCCGGCAGATCGAAATAGAGATAGGCCTCCATCCGCCGATCGTGAACATGGCAAGGCATGGTATTCCAGACGGAGCCTTCCGCCAGCGTCGTCATGCCGACGACGAGCTGGCAGGTCCGGGCGCCCTCCGGATGGATGAACTGGAAGATCGAGCGCTCGTTGCTTGTTGCCTGCGAGCCGAGATCGATCCGCTTGGCGTCACCAATCCCGATACGCTTCGAAGGGTGACGGGCATGCGCAGGCGCGCTCAGCAGATAGAATTTCGCCGGCGCATCGGCCGACACCGACTCGAACGTCACGGACGATCCCATCCCGGCATAGACCATGTCGCGTGTACCGGCCGAAAATCCTTCGCCGTCGACCGTCACCACGCCCGCGCCGCCGATATTGACCGCAATGAGTTCACGTCGAGCAAGGAGCTTATCCGTGCCCGCGGGCTTGATCGTTTCGAGCTCCAGCGAACCCTCGACCGGCATGGCGCCGCCGACGATCATGCGGTCGTAATTGGTGTAGTGAAGCTGAATGCGCCCCGGCACGAAGAGCGGCGGCAGCAGGAAATTCTCGCGCAGCTGCGCGGTATTGAAGCCGGCCGCGGTGCTGGGATCGATGGCGAAACGGTTGGTATAATCGGTGTGGCCCATATCTCTCCTCACAAACTTGTTCTAAACTCATCATACATATGAGTCCGCATTGGGCAATCCATTTTGCTGGATTAAATCAAGGCAAGTTTCCGCCAAACAAGCTGAACAGCAATTCCGTTATCGTGTTCATGGAAGCCAGCTCACCATTATTCCGCTCGGTTTGCGAAAATTTGTATGATAATATTGGTTCGCAAA
Organism: Sinorhizobium sp. CB7; assembly: GCF_041357635.1. NCBI lineage: Bacteria > Pseudomonadati > Pseudomonadota > Alphaproteobacteria > Hyphomicrobiales > Rhizobiaceae > Sinorhizobium > Sinorhizobium sp. CB7. The sequence continues at coordinate 302,288 of NZ_JAULLL010000004.1, read as the reverse complement.
AACACAAATTTCGTTGACAAAAAACGCTCCTTACCTTTACCTAATCACAGGATGAGGCGCGCAGCATTTTGCTACCTCTATCTTGCAGGTCGCCCTGGAGGATTGGCGGGCGGGCCGAAGTCGGGATGATCTCGGAAATCATTGGGAGGATTTCATGTTCAGGAATTTCAAACTGGGCGCGGCCATCGCGCTCGCCACGGGACTTATGCTGTCGGCGGCACAGGCCGAAACCGTCCTTCGCTCGTCGGACACACATCCAGATGGCTATCCGACCGTCGAGGCGGTCAAATATATGAGCCAGCTCGTCAAGGAGCGCACGAACGGCGCCTATTCGATAGATGTGTTCCATTCCGGCCAGCTCGGCGAGGAAAAGGACGTCATCGAGCAGGCGCAATTCGGCGTGATCGACATGATCCGCGTCTCCATGGGGCCGTTCAACAATATCGTTCCGGAAACGATCGTTCCCTCGCTGCCTTACGTTTTCCGCTCGACTGAACACATGCGCCACGCACTTGATGGAGAGATCGGCGACGAGATCCTGAAAGCATTCGAGAAGCATAATCTCGTGGCGCTCGCCTTCTATGATTCCGGCGCCCGCTCGTTCTACAACAGCAAGCATCCGGTGAAATCGCCTGCCGACCTCAAGGGCTTGAAGCTGCGCGTTATCCAATCGAACATCTTCGTCGATATGGTCAACGCGCTCGGCGCCAATGCCACTCCGATGCCCTATGGCGAGGTCTATTCTTCGCTCCAGACCGGTGTAATTGACGGCGCCGAAAACAACTGGCCGAGCTATGAATCCTCGAAGCATTCGGAAGTAGCGAAGTATTACTCACTCGACGAACATCTGATCGTTCCGGAAATCCTCGCCGTTTCCAAGGCGACCTGGGAGAAGATGAGCCCGGAAGACCAGCAGATCTTCCGGCAGGCCGCGAAAGAGAGCGTCACCAAGGAGCGCGAACTCTGGGAGGCGGCCGAGAAAATCTCGCGCCAGAAAGTCGAAACGGCCGGAACGGAGGTTGTTCAGGTCGATAAGCAGCCTTTCATCGATGCGATGAAGCCGGTTTACGAGAAATATCTCAAGGACCCGACCACAAAGTCGCTCTACGACCGCATCCAGGCCGTTCAGTAAATTCCGCTTTGTTGGTGAGGCGAGGGCTCAGCCGCGCCTCCCGTCATTTTGAAAAAGGGAGTTTCATGACGGCCATAGCCTTTGCCCCCGCTACCCGTTTTTTGAACATTGTCAGCCGTACCGCACTTTGGTTGGCCGGCATCGGCCTTGTGCTGATGACGGCATTCATCGCCTATCAGGTCTTCATGCGCTACGTGATGAACAACAGCCCCAGTTGGACCGATGCGGCGGCGACAATGCTGATGACGTGGTTCATCTTCCTTGGTGCCGCCGTCGGCGTGCGCGAGCGTTATCATCTAGGCTTCGATGTGCTGCTTCTCGTCGTCGATATTCGCACGCGAGCTGTCATGCGGACGATTTCAGACCTCGTGGTATTCGCCTTCGGCTTCGGTATGGTCTTCTACGGCGTCCAACTTGTCGTCGGTACATGGAACACGACGATTCCGGCGCTCGAACTGCCCGGCGGCGTCACCTATCTGCCCGTCGTCTGCGGTGGCGCTCTGATTTGCCTCTTCACGCTCGAGCGCCTGTTGCAGCGCTTCAGCGGCCTCGAACCCGACACCGAAACATCCGAGGTGTAGCGCCGTGGAGCTGCTCGTACTCTTCCTGACCTTCGTCGTCTTACTGGCAATCGGTACACCAATCGCCTTCTGCATCGGTGTTTCCACCTTTGCGGCGATCCTATACATGGGCCTTCCGCCGGTAGTCGTCTTTCAGCGGCTGACGGCCGGTGTCACGATTTCATCGCTGATGGCCATCCCCTTCTTCATCTTCGCGGGCGACCTTATGGTGCGAGGCGGCATTGCCTCACGGCTCGTGGCGCTGGCTGGCTCGCTCGTCGGACACCTGCGCGGCGGTCTCGGCCAGGTAAATATCGCCGCCTCCACCATGTTTGGGGGCATTTCCGGCTCGGCCATTGCCGACGCCTCGGCCATCGGCGGCCTGATGATCCCGCAGATGAAGGCGCGTGGCTATGACGTCGATTATGCCGTCAACGTCACTTCGGTTGGCGCCATCATTGCGCTTCTGATTCCGCCGTCGCACAACATGATCATCTATTCGATTTCCGGCGGCGGCCGGATCTCGATCGCCGATCTTTTCACCGCGGGTGTTATTCCTGGGCTGTTGCTCGCTATCGCCCTGATGCTCGCCGCGTACTTCGTGGCAAAGCGACGAAATTATCCGACGGGCGTCTTCCCGGGGCTTGCCGCGATCGGCCGAATGGCGATTTCGGCCATTCCTGGCCTCATTCTCATCGGCATCATCTTCGGCGGCGTACGCTCCGGTGTCTTCACGGCGACGGAAAGCTCCTGCATCGCCATCGTCTACGCCGCACTGGTAACGGCAATCATCTATCGTTCGCTCACCTGGGAAGCCTTCGTAGACGCGACCCTTGGCGCCGTGCGCACGACGGCGATGGTGTTGATGATCATCGGAACGGCGGCTGCCTTCGGTTGGCTGCTGGCCTTCCTGAAAGTTCCGGCATCGATGATCGCTTTCATGCGGTCGCTCACCGACCAGCCGATTTTGATCTTCCTGTTGATCAATCTGCTGTTGCTCTTCCTTGGGACCTTCATGGATATGTCCCCGCTTATCATCATTACGACGCCGATCTTTCTGCCGGTCGTCACCGCCTTCGGCATGGATCCGGTTCACTTTGGTGTGATCATGATCCTTAACCTCGGCATCGGTCTCTGCACGCCGCCTGTCGGCGCGGTACTTTTCGTCGGTTGCGCAGTCGGCAAGATTTCGATCTGGACCGCGGTACGCACCATATGGCCGTTCTATGCCGCGGCGATTTCGGTGCTGATGCTAGTCACTTACATACCGGCGATTTCGCTCTGGCTTCCGGGCCTGTTCAAATAAGATGGCGGGCGCAGAATCATTGTCTCTATTCTGCGCCCGCTGTATCCTTTAACACTCATGCTCCGACATGAAGACGACGCCCTTGACCACCATGCCCGTTCCCGATGAGTTGAAGATGTACCGCCGGCAGAAACTGTCGGAGCGGATCGTTATCGCGTTGCGGCAGGAATTTCTTTCCGGCCAGGTCGCGGTCGGTCAGAAGCTGCCGACCGAAAGCCAGCTTGCCGAAGCTTTCGATGTCAGCCGCACGGTCATCCGGGAGGCAGTCGCAGCACTTGCCGCGGATGGTCTCGTCGAAACGCGCCAGGGCGCCGGCATCTTCGTGCTCGAGCAACCGGCGACTTCGGCTTTTCCCGTGCTCAAATCGGATGTGTCCAAGAATATCTCGCATGCCCTGAACGTGCTGGAAGTGCGTATCGCACTCGAAATGGAAAGTGCGGCACTCGCCGCCGTACGCCGCAGTTCCTCTCAAGAAGCGCAGATCCAGGAGAAATTCTTCGAATTCGACCGGCTGCTGAAGCTTGGCCAACCCACCGGCAAAGCCGATTTTGCCTTCCATCGCTCCATTGCCGAAGCCACCAACAATCCCTTCTATGTCGAGGTACTGGACGCCCTCGGCGCGCGGACAATCCCCTGCGACGTCACTTCGCCCTATGCGACCGAGGAAGTACTCTCCTACAGCTATCAGGCCGGTCTGCAGAAGGAGCATCTCGTTATCCTCAACGCCATATCGGCGGGTGATCCCGAAGCGGCACGGCTTGCCATGCGTACGCACCTGGCAGCGAGCCAGCAACGATATCGCGAAAGGCTGCGCGATCGCCGGGCGCAATACGAGGAACAGGACATTCCTGGCTAGCGGCTTCCAGCGTGAGGGTGACGGAAAGCAGTAGACACATCACCCAGTCAGACCGGCAGCCGAGAGCAGCGCCAGAGAGACCGTAAAGACGCCAAGAGCCAGCGCGTCGCGCAGCAATACTTGCATCGCGTATGCCTCATGAAAGCCGACATTTCGCCTCTTGTCCGGCCGGGAACGAATCCCGTTCACCATTGCAATTTCGAGAATGTTCATCTTTCCCCCAATGGCTTGCTTGATGGAGGCTAGTCGAGCGCACTCCTTTGATTTCGACAGGAGTGGACAAACAAAGAAATTTTCTTCGTCTGTCGAAAGGTGCTTAGGCTGTTCGTCCAAGGGCTGTCAGAACGACGGCAAGGAGGACATTCGATGGAATATCTCTGCCAGGTGTGGTTCGACGGCAGCATACTGGATGCCATGTCGCCACAGGAAAAGGCTGAGCTCGATAGAAATTCGCTTGGCTATGACGAGAACCTCGACAAGCGCGGGGAACTGATCGTCGCGGAGGCGCTGCAGCCGCCGACCTCGGCGGTGACTGTCAAGGTCAGAAACGGTGAGATGTCGGTGACGGACGGTCTTTTCATTGAGACGAAGGAGGCGCTCGGTGGCTTCATTCTTGTTAATGCCAAGGATCTCAACGACGCGATCAGGATCGCGGCCGGCATTCCGCTGGCGAGGATCGGCTCGATCGAGATCCGACCCATCCATGAATTCGGAAATGCGTAAGGAGGATGCCATGAAATATCTCTGCCAGGTCTGGTTCGATACGGAGAAGAGCAAGGCAGTCAGCGAGGCCGAGTGGGCGGCCGTGACCAAGGAATGCATCGTCAGCGATGATCTCTGGCGCGACCGCGGCCATCTTCTCACCGCGCTTGCCCTCTACGAGCCGGAGAAAGCGATCACCCTGCGCACCCGCGACGGCCAGGTCTCCGCCACGGACGGGCCCTTTGCTGAGATCAAGGAACATCTCGGCGGCTTCGTACTCCTGGAGGCAGGCGATATCGAGGAAGCGCGTGAGATCGTCTCGACTTTTCCGATCCTCAAATATGCCTCGATCGAGGTGCGGCCGGCCTATTCGATCAAGGACGGGAGATAGAGATGTGTTATCCCTGCCCTATCTACAATTCCGCCGATGCGGATGGCAGACTCAGCCAGATTGCCACGTCATTAGGCGGACTTCGAGGCCGCAAAGCCGATTGGCGGACGCGTCCCTTCAGCGCGAATCGGCGCCGTCGAATTGCGGCCTGTGAAGGTGGCCTGCCGGAGTAGGAGCCGCGCGTGGAAGCGATAATCGAGGAAATCTACCGGACGCAATCGCGCCAGTTGCTGGCGACGCTGATCCGCCTGCTCGGCGATTTCGACCGGGCGGAGGAGGCGTTGCACGATGCTTTTGCTGCAGCGGCGCGGTCCTGGCCCGCCAATGGCGTGCCAGGCAATCCCGTTGCCTGGCTGGTCTCGGCTGGCCGCTTCCGAGCCATCGACCAGATCCGGCGCCGGACACGCTTCGATGCGAATATCCGCGACATCGAGGAGAGCCTCTATTCGACGGACGAGACATCGGAGATTGGCGATATGAAGCTGATCGAGGACGATATGCTACGGTTGATCTTCACCTGCTGCCATCCCGTCATTCCACCGGATGCTCAAATGGCAATGGCGTTGCGCGAGATCTGCGGACTGACGACCGAGGAGATCGCCCATGCCTTCCTGGTGCCGGCGCCGACCATGGCACAGCGCATCGTGCGGGCAAAAAACAGGATCCGCATGGCGCATATTCCCTACGAAGTGCCTGATCAGGACGAGATGCCGGAACGGCTGGACCGCGTCCTGCACGTCATCTATCTCGTCTTCAACGAAGGCTATTCCGCCTCGTCGGGCGCAGAGATGATCCGGGCCGATCTGACGACGGAAGCAATCCGGCTGGCGCGTCTTGTGGCCAGCCTTCTGCCTCAGCCTGAAGTCTGGGGGCTACTTTCGCTGCTTCTGCTGCAGGATTCCCGGCGGCTGGCACGCCGCGGCGACGATGGGGAGCTAATCCTTCTTGCCGACCAGGATCGCAGGCTATGGGATCGTGACAGGATTGCGGAAGGACTGAAGCTGCTGGACCTGGCGATGAAGGACCGCGAGGTCGGCATTTACACTCTGCAGGCTGCGATCGCCGCGGAACATGCCAAGGCGGCAAGCAGCGAAGAGACCGACTGGCGGCGAATCGCCTTCTATTATGATCTGCTGGTCTCGGCACGGCCATCGTCGATTGTCGAGCTCAACCGGGCGGTCGCGGTCGCCATGACGGAAGGGCCGGAAAAAGGCCTTGCGCTCATCGATGCCATTCTCGCGGCCGGAGATCTCGGCAGCTACCACCTTGCCCATTCGGCCCGCGCTGACTTCCTCCGCCAGCTCGGCCGCCGAGATGAAGCAATCGCCGCCTATGAGCGGGCACTCGACCTCTGCAAACAGGGACCGGAACAGGCTTTCCTTGAGAAGCGGGTATCAAGCCTTAGATAGAATGCTCGTGTGGCTCAAAAGGAAGGTCATCGCCAAAATCGTCTGAGAGGATTAGGATCGGGTGTCGGCTTGGTGACTTCAGCCGACATGTTTTCATGGGAGGCTGAGACGTCCGGGAAAAAGAACCGCGTCGGTTCTAACGTCGACCATATTCGACAGCATGGCCTTCGCCCGAAGCGAGGGGCACATTTTCGCGTGGTCGAAAGGGCCGATCGTCAGGCCAGGCTGATTGCCCTGCTCATCGTAGCCGCTTTCTTCGCTGTCATCACCCTCCATGGTCTTTTGACCTGATAGACCCCTTTTCGGCTGTCGATTAGCTTCGGCTCTTCTGACAGTTCGACACAGATTGGGGAACCGCTGTTCCCATCGACCGTTCTAGATCAAGCACACCAGTGCATTGGTCTGCTCTAACCCGGTACAAGTCGTCCCAATCAGTGAGATCATCCGCATGAAGAAGAAGTTGCTTTCGAAGGACAATGGAGAACGCACATTCATCCTGGTGCTTGAAGATGGCGAAGAAGCATTCGACGCGATTTCCCGCTTCGCAGCCACGGAACAGATCGGCGGAGCCTCATTGAACGCCATCGGAGCGTTCAGCAATGCTGTCGTCGGCTTCTTTGATTTCGAGACAAAGACCTACAGGAAAATCCCGATCCTGGAACAATGCGAAGTTTTAAGCGGCATCGGCGATATTGCAATCGGTGATGACGGTCAGCCTAGCCTGCATCTTCACGCCGTTCTGGGACTTTCGGATGGATCGACGCGCGGCGGGCACTTTATGGAAGGCACCGTGCATCCGACATTGGAGGTGGTCGTGCGGGAGGCGGCAACGAACATGTGTCGCAGAAAGAAATCGGATCTAGGTATCGCCTTGCTTGATCCTTGAGAGTTCGCCGCGCGTCATCAGCTTGGAGTCAGATAGGCCTTTACGTCACCTCTCCGTCGGAGACGGTTGCCGTTCATTGCTTTATTAAGTGGGACTTAATGCGTATTGTCGGTTATCGTGGAAATAGCGCCAGCGGACTGTCCGGTCGCTTCTCCTCGCCCGGGTCGGGTACGCCGAGCCCGCCATCGAGCAACCGCGAATATTTCACACTCGCTCCAGCTACGTCCAGCATCAATCCTATGGGGTTAGGCTAGGGCAATTTCCGGTGTCGCAAGAAGATTGATTTCCATGGGCAATATGATCCATACGGAAGCTAGTTCGCCTCTAGCTTCCGCGACTACTTACCCATTATGGAAGGACGTTTGTGGGTACCGATGGGCTACACAGGTGGTGGCCGTCTCTGCCGTCGATGCCCTGCTCAGTTGACGTCCTTGATAGCACAGACGCGGTTCAAGAGCTATAGCCGGCGCGCGTCTTCACCGGAAATTTCATGGATGCCACCATGGTATAGACCCGCGCCGTCCTTGCCTGATGATCACGGCTGAGCGCTACACTGGTGTGTGGACGAGGATCTGCCTCGATTAGTGCTCCATCATAGTCGGGCCTTTCTCTTTTCGGTTATTGCTCCGCGCTAAAGCCATCAGCATGGGCTCAATGGTGAATTCACCACGCTCACAGCGGCGGGTGAGTTCGCGCAGATAACCACCGGCGCAGTTGATATGTTCGCCCCGCTCCAGCATGCAGGCCATGACGATGGCCGCGTTTTGCGGACCCATGACGGCGCAGGCCTCGCCATAGGCTGAGGGGCTGACGCCGAGCATCGACCTTATCACGACGGCTGCAGACATCAGATCACGCCAGTTGGAGACGCTACCGCCCGGTCCATAGGGCCGGACTTCGGGGCATGCCCGTAGGACCAGGCTGAGTGGGTGCTGCTTGAGGCTCTCGCCCTTGTGATAACTGCTCGCTGAAGGAGCCCCGCCTGCTGTGACCTCGGCGTCCTCGTCCTGTGAATCGAGTTGAGGGCTGGCGGATCGGAGCTGTTTTTGGTCGAGAGGTCGCGTTTCAGTTCGCTGGTGGATTTCAGATTCAAATGAGGAATCTGGATGTGAATTCTGTATGTGGCGCTCATTTTGATAGTGATTGCCGCTCTGTTTTCGAGCTTTCGTTTGATTTTCCAGCTGGTTGACTATCTCGGCACGTAGAAGTTCCAGCTTGTCGAGCAAGGTGGCGAGCTGGACGGCGTCCGGCGAGCGCGGGAGACTGTCGATGAGAGCGCGGAAAAGGTCATGAGCACTTTCCCAATCGCCTGCGAGTTCTTCGCTATGGGCAACGTCGATCAGTTTTGCGATGTCGCGCCGGCAAAGACTGACGCGTTCGCGCAGGCTCTGCAGATAGAGCCGTTCTGCGACGACCCTCGCGGCCAGGTGTTCGATTTCCTCAGCGCGGGCAAGAAGAGGTGCAAGCGAGAAGCCGAACGCCTCGTTGACCTCCCCTGCCCTGTTCCTGCGAGCATAGCGTTTGCCGTTCGGGCTGTCCTTGCGGATGAGAAGGCCAGCCTCGACGAGCGCTGCCAGATGGCGCCGTATCGTCTGCTCAGCCATGCCGTGGGCCCGGAGCGACAGCTGATGGTTGGAAGGAAAGACGATTAGTCCATGCTCCTTCGACAGCTCATTTTTCGGGTAGAAGCTCAAGAGTGCATTTAGCACGGCGAGCGCCCTGTCGGTAACGCCAAGCAGCGGCCTGGCTTCGCAGAGCGCACGGTATAATTTCCACTTGTCGATGGACCGGTCTGGTTCAACACTGCGCGAGACGATCTGGCTTGCGAGCATGCCAAACGTCATCGGCCGCCGCCCAAAGGGCGTCGTCACACAAGGTAACTCCATTTGTCTTTCACCTTCTTCAAGGCAAAAGAAATCTGCTCGCCGAAACGGCGCCAAGACTCTTGACAGCGATTCCCGGAAATGCGATTCTCAGAGTTGCCAGACTATGAGAGAAGCTTCCGTAACGGTGACGTTCGGGGGCTTTTTTCTTTTGCGGTTAATCTCCTTGTTGGATTGTCAGCTGACAATAGGGCTAATTACTTTAATTTTCATCGTTTTCCGCTTCGAACTCGGCCACCAGTTCAGGCAGCCGGCGTGTTATGAAGTCGGAAAAGGACGGTGATTTCACTGTGATCTTCAGAGACTTGCCAGAGCGGGCAACGGAGGCCAGCGGCAAGCCTTTGCGGCTGCGCACCGTCTCCTCCCCTCCCCCGTCTTCCTGCTTGCTCTCAAGTGTTTTCCACAGTGCCTCGAAACGCTTGTTACTGTCGAGTGCCGAAAAACCAGTGGCGTTGACCGCGGCGCGCGCCTTTCCTGCAAGCGAAGCATTCTTGAGCTTGTCGGCAAGAGCCAGCCAGCGCGGACGACCGACCTTCGGAGCTGGCCCTATGGCCAGAATGATCTCCGAATTGACGGCCTGGGCCACCTGAAGCAAGCGAGATGTTTCGGGCTTGTCGGTCGCCAGCGCCTTGGAGATCGTGTCGCGGTTGAAGCCATGCTCCTCCATGCGCTGCGCAAACAGGGCGCGCTCGATGAAGGTGAGGTCGACACGTGCGCCGTTCTCCTGGCCTTGAGCAAGGATCAGCTCTTCATCGGAAAGCTTGCGCGCGATCGCCCTGACCGGCACTCCGATTTCGGCGGCGGCGCGAAGACGTCTATGGCCGTAGGCGGCCTGGTAGTGGCCCGATCTTGCCGGATCTGGCCGCACAAGGATCGGAACCTGCTGGCCGCTTTCCTTGATCGACTGCTTCAAGGTCTCGAATTCGGGATCCTGCTCGATCGGGATGCGATCGCGGATGAAGGAGGTCGCCACCGTGGACGGGTCAAGATCGAGAACCTTCTCGCCGGATGCAAGCGATTCCCTCAGCGCTCTGGCGGCGGCCGCCTCTTCTCCAAGGCGCCCAAGCGAAAGGCTCATGGCCTTGACCGATCCGGAAGGCCGGTGGGTCTGGCTCAGGCTCGGCGTCTCTTGCTTACCCGGATCCGTGGATCCAACCATGCTTTTCAGAATATCGCGACCTTTGGGGCTCATGCTCTGCTCCATGCATTGCGAACGAGTTGTTCGATCTCCGAATTGACGGCGTCCATCGCTTCGACGCCGCGGTCGTAGGTTTGCCGGTGCATCGTCTCCCGGCCCGCCTCGTAGATGGTCTGCTTGGAAAGGCCGGCGTCCGAGACTGCCGTCGATTTCACCATCATCGATGTCAGGACCCGATCGCCGAAAAGGCTGCGCAGGAAGGCGACGATCTGCGCCTGCGGGCCGTCATTGGGCTCATAGCGGGTGACCAGATAGCGCATCCAGTCATATTCGAGATTGCCGCCTGCCTCCTTCACGACGGAAAGCAGGTCCGATGTCATCGTCAGGAACTGGTTCATCGAAGCAACGTCGAGCATCTGAGGATGAACCGTGATGAGGACGGCTGTTGCCGCGCAGAGTGCCGACAAGGTCAGGAAGCCAAGGGTTGGCGGGCAATCGATAACGACGACGTCATATCGATCCTGCAGCGACTGCAGAGCGTTTCCGACGCGCATGAAGAACATGTTGCCATCGTCACGCTCCGCATCGGCGAGCGCACGGGGAGTATCATGCTCGAATTCGTGGAGTTCCAGGTTTCCGGGAATGAGATCGAGCCCGGGGAAATAGGTCTCCCGCACGACCTCGGCCACGTCACGGCGGGTCTCATCATACTTGATGGCGCCATAGAGCGTCTCGTCTTCGCCGACGTCGAACTCCGGCTGATAGCCGAGCATCGCCGACATCGAGGCCTGAGGATCGAGATCTACGGCAAGGACGCGATAGCCGCGCATTGCGAGAAACTGGGCGAGATGAACGGAGGTAGTCGTTTTGCCGGATCCGCCCTTGAAATTGGTCACCGCGATCACCTGCAGATGATCGCCCTCACGCCGCATTGGCAAATAGGCCGGTTTCGTGCGCCCGAGGTAATGCCGCATCTCGTGGATTTCTTCGAGCGAGAACGCCCGCCGGCCCGCTGCGGTCTTTTCGGGATTGATGGTTTCGACCTGCGCAGCCAGATGGCGGACATAGCTGTCTGTCACGCCAAGCAAGCGGGCAGCTTCGATGCTGCTGAACCTCCGCAAGGACTTGCGGGCATCAGGCGAAAACAGCTTCTCGAAGAGAACCTGTAGCTGGCTACTGAGCATGCTGGAATCATGCCGGATGGTTTCGTCGATTGAAACCTGATTTGCCTTTTTGGGTTTCTCAACAATCGCGGGGTTGGTAGACATTCACGCAAATCCCTGAAAATCGGATAAATCTGCGCAAATGATCGTGAGTCTTTCGATTCCGTCAAGCCATTTTTGGTTAAGAGGAAATTAATACCGGCGGTATCTCAAAAAGTTTGCCTTGAAAATCCGGGCTTTAGCGGAATTGTCAGCTGACAACGACCACGCGTAACCAAACTCACGGCGGACCTCGCGACGGGCGCCCCATTGCCGAATCGGCGAGGCCATGTGCCTATCTAACACGCAGGAAGCGTGATGTCTTTCAGGTGCTGCCGCGATTGGTGGGGTCAGCGGTAAGAAATTAGCCGGAATGATGCCGACGTCTGCCCTCCGCTTCCACCTCGTAGCCTCTGGTTAACGCGACGCGGCAGTCCTGAGGGGCCTGGTGACGCCTCATTGGCAAGCGAGTTCACGTCGCGGGGATTGGCTGGTTAGTTAGTCGTCGTCGACCGGTCTGAGGTATCGATCCCCCTCAGCGCGCCTCCACGGCCTCCGGATAGTCCACATGCATGAGCCGATCGGTATCGACTGATACTCCGGAAGATGTGGAACGCGCGGGCTCTCGGGGTTCTGAAAGCGTAAGGTGTACCGCTCCTTCAAACGCGGACGACCATAGCACACAGTAGCCGCCGGATCGGACGGGACGTGAGCATCAGACTGATTGTGGTGTAAGCATTGTTCCCACTGATCGATCTTCGAAACGCTGTACCGCTGGCGATGTCGCCGTGTATGGAGGCATCCCTTGGGCGCTGTGACCCGAGGATGCTCAAAAAGGTCTTGCCGTCATCGCTCTGTGAGCGCTTCGTCCGTCCGAGGCGGTCATCAGACTGAGTAGGAGGGAGAGTTTCGGTCTTCGGGCCAGCATGAACCGGCTCCGGTCGGTCAGATGCCGCGACACCCAGACCGGCAATTTCGGATCGCCGCCGGCCTCGGCGGGAGGGGGAGCCGGAGGCAAGCGCTCTCCGGTTAGTCTCACGTATGCCAGGTTTGACCAAGTGAGGGAGTGTGGTGACATGCTCACAGGTTATTTCCAAAGGCAACGATCTCGCCGATCCCGGCGCGATGGGCGGTGGGATAGAAAGTCTTGCTTTCATGTGAGATAGATGAAGATCGTGGCCATCTCCCCGGAGATCTCCCAGTCGAGAGCCAAGGGATCGGCAAGATCGAAGCGGCCGAGCGCCTCGGTATGCCATCAAGAGAGTACGAAAGTGGCGACCCTGCACCCCTGACCGGTATCGGCGCAGGCGACGTGCTACGATGCAAAAATCAGATCAAGAATTGTTGCACTAATCGGGACTTTGCGAAATCTCGCTTAGCTGCGGACTCGGGCAAACCGCGGATCCTGCCGCAGCAGACATCTCTTCAACGGCGGCTAAAGCAGGCATTTGTCCCGATCGACGAGCTTTTGCAGATATCCGGCTACAGCGCCGTGTGTTTTATCAGACGCACAAAGGTTGTTGTAGCACTTTGAATTGCGGCATGTGTTTATCCTTAAATCGGTTCCGATTTAAAGAAACATGCAGTAGGTCGCCCGCAATCGGAGGGCGGCTTAGTCGCATTAGTCGATAGCTTCGACACCTTGCGCCTTCAAGCGCTGGAGATGGTCCTTCATTTCTTTCGGCCGTTCGGTGGAGTGGCCTTGCCACCCCGTAACCTCGCCGATGATCCGGAGCGGCTCGCGGGAGCGGTAGGACTGCGTCGGGTTGCCAGGGAATTTCTTGTCGGTCAGCTTGGGGGCATCCACGATCGGGCCGGTCGGTTCGACGATGTAGATCCTTTCCCGTTCGTCGCCGACGGCCAACTCAGCGCCCCAGATAGCGGCATCCAGCGTGCCAGTAAGATAGACCCAGGACTTCGGCTTCCTTGTACCGAAGTTGGAGTTGTAGCCAACCGCGATCAGATCCCCCGGTTTCAAATCAGCCCGCGTGCCATGGTAGAGACGCTGCGGGATATTATTGTCGGTGGCCGTCAGTCATTCACTCCTCCGTTTGACTTCGGGGGGCGTTATACGGGTATGCGAAGGTCTTGAAGCAAGCCCCTTGTGCGCCCTAGGGCAGAAAAATTATCTCGCTCTCTTGCGCACCGTTTTGACGCCAAGCGAAGTTTCCACCAGAATGCCAGCAGCTCGACTTCCGACTAGATGGCCAAAGTCACTTTGGTTGCTTTTCGCCGTCCTGCGGCACCGCTGCCATGGCCCGCCAATCGAAGGCGCTTGCAGTGGCGCACGGGAAGACGGGGGATACCATTCCACGCATCTACGGAGAAAAGTTTGCCCAACCTTGGGTGAAGGGCCTGAAAGCCTGTCTCTCCGGCGAGTTCACTCATCCAGGAAGACCGAGATAGGTAATTTGCGGCCGCGAATCCATAACTGTCGTTACCTGCCATGTGGTCGATGCTGCGGCAAGGGAAGCTATTGCCGATATAACTTCCGTATAAGTTAACGCAACAGTGTCTAAACAATCAGATACGTGAATCCCCTGGTGCGTCCAGAAACCGCCTTTTAGGTCCGTGGTGCAAAAAGGGGCGGTGGATTGGGCCTTTGGGCCGACTTCTAGGAAAACCGCACTTTTCGAGGCACGCTGGCGGCAGATGGTTGCTGGTGAGCCGATAAGTTCAAACAACTCCGGAAAATAATAGATAGACGAGAAGATAAAAATGGACGACGCAGGGTTGAAATGAAAACAATTTGAAGGAAATGGTGGCGGCCACAGTGGAAGTTGGGGACCGGCAGGCGTCGAATTCTGCAATATCTGTTTTTGCTCATCGCTAAAAACTCATCGAGGCGATGCACGAGCGCTAGGCATACTAAGAAAAAGAGTCAGAATGAAAAAGTTTAAGATTTTGGTGGCCGTTACTATGGCGACCCTTTCTGTGTCGGCGAACGCCGCATCCGTCACGAGCAGGGGCGGGTATGAATATGATAGGAATCGACTGAGCGATGCCTCGGTTCTCAACAGGAGTATCGAGGCATGCCGCCGCGGTGGCATCAAACAGGAAGTGCAAGAGAGACTTGCAAAGTTCATGGGCGTTCCAGAGGCCAATGTCCGTCTTGAGTTTTGCCGCCGGATCCTCACCGCTTACGCGAAAGGTGCCATTCCCTACGAGGACTATGTCCAGCTTGCCGAAAACCACGTTATGGCTCCAAGCATTTCCAAAGCTTTGAGAAGCGCGGATGCAAGCCCACTGAAGTCGCCGGGTCGTGAACAACGTAGCATTGTTCTTCCCGTCTCAGTGAAAATGGACTCCGGTGAGACGTTCGAAGGCTCCACCGTAGCGTCGCGCGGCCGAGGCCGCTTCTCGGTCCAATCGTCACGGCATTCGGTGAAATGTTTCGGCACCTACGACCTGAAGGATCGACGCCCGACAGTTACTCTTCCGGTGAAGTGCTCGGACGGTCGCACTGGGCAAGCGGAGGTCACGAGAGCGCCGGATCTCATGTCAGCGTGGGGAAGGGTGAAGCTGTCCGATGGGAGCACGGGTCGGCTGGCCGTTGGCAGAGTTCGGAATTAACCGTGATAGGCAGGCAGAGCGTGCCCCAAGGCTTGGCGTCTGACAATCAGAGGCCGTGATGTCAGCACTTTGACGGTGTGAAGCATCACCGATGGCTCGAGCAAGCCCAAGACTGACCAACCCGAGAGCACCAAAGAGGTGGCGTCGGCTCATGCCGCTTGCAACAATACGCGGAGATCGGCCTTACGCCGCACCAGGTCGGCCACGCTATATTTGTCGAATACGGCCACGAAAGCCTTGGTTGCCTCTGAGAGGATCGGCGGCATTCCGCACGCAGGTGCGATCATGCACTCTGAACATGCAATCAGATCCGTAAGTCCCTCGGTGTGGCGCAACAGCGCGCCCATGTTGATGCGCTCGGCAGGTCCGTTCAGCCGGATTCCTCCACTCCGACCACGCACGGATTTGATGAAGCCGGCGTTCGCAAGATCCTGAACTACTTTCATAAGATGGTTCTGAGATATCGCAAATGTTCGAGCGATTTCTCGGATCGAGCAAAGCTCATCCTCGCGCGCACCGAGGTAAATCAGCACACGGATCGCGTAGTCAGTGTAGCGGGTCAATCGCATCATCACCCCTGCGTCAAAAAGACCGTTCCGGAAAAGATGCATTTAGATAGCATGTTTTTCGGAACCCCAATAGATGTATCCCAGATGCATGTTTATGGAGTTTGGGTGATGCAGTTGGGGATGCCTACAGAAGAGCAGATCTCTGAGGTCCTGCGCAAATTTTACGACCGCGTCCGCAAGGACGATCAGATCGGTCCCGTGTTCGCCGTAGTTGAAGACTGGGATGAGCATCTCGAGCGCCTCGGTGAATTCTGGTCATCGGTCATGTTGATGAGCGGGCGTTACAAGGGAAACCCTGTCTCGATGCATCTGATGCACGCGCCGCGCATCCGGCCCGAGATGTTCAGCCGGTGGCTTGAGCTCTGGCGGATAACCACCGACGAGATCCTGCCTTCGCAATCAGCTCTCGCAATGCAGGCGAAGGCTACGCGTATAGGCGGGCGCCTTTCAGCGGCAATCCATGGCCGCGTTTCCGAATCCAAACCCAGGCCGGCATCTGTCGAGGACGCAAAAGAGCGCCCTTACAAGATCACTGCCGAATTCAACGAAAGCACCATCCCTCCGGCACTGCTTCGTTTCCACACCCTTTAAGGCCAACACCTGGGGCGTGATCCGCATCAAGCATGGGGCAGTTCGTTACCTTGAACAGTCGTCCACGGAGGGGATCATTTCTCGACACGGAAAATCCGGGGCTGGTCGCGCCGGAAATTCCGCATCACCTCGAGCTTCTCGGTCCTGTGGCTCTACACATCGAGTTCTACGGAAGCAGGCCAGCAGATTTACAATAACTCAATGAAAGGACATTGCTTTGCCAAAACCACTTTCACCACGCACTGTCGAGCTTGTTAAGCAAAGTGTTCCGGCGCTCGCAGCCAACGGGACAGCGATTACCAAGCGCATGTATGCAATCTTGTTCCAGGACGATCACATTCGTGAATTGTTCAATCATGCCAATCAGGGCGAGGGCGGTTCTCAGGTCAAGGCGCTCGCGGCGGCAATCCTGGGCTATGCCCAAAACATCGATAACCTGGGCGTGCTCGGACCTGTCGTGGAGCGGATCGCCCATAAGCACATCGGCTATCACATCCTGCCAGAACATTACCCCTTTGTTGCAAAGGCGCTGCTTGCCGCGATCGCCGACGTGCTCGGCGAAGCTGCGACCCCGGAACTGCTGAGCGCCTGGGGCGAGGCCTACTGGTTTCTGGCCGATGTGCTCAAGGAACGTGAATTGCAGATCCGTTCCGAGCTCGAGGCAACGACCGGAGGATGGAACGGATGGCGCTCGTTCACGGTCACCGAGAAGCTGAAGGAAAGTGATGTCGTCACCTCCTTCATTTTGCGGCCAACAGATGGTGGTGCTGTCATAAGGCACAGGCCCGGCCAATACCTCACGTTCCGCCTCAGGCTTGAAGATGGTACGCAGATCAAGCGGAATTACTCGATCTCGTGCGGTCCAAATGACGAGCACTATCGGATTTCGGTAAAACGCGAGGCTACCGGGCAAGGCGGATCGATCTATCTGCATGATCGTGTGACGGTGGGCAGCACGCTGGAAGCCACGCCGCCGGCAGGCGATTTCTTCCTTCCTGAGGAACCGGAGCGTCCCATCGTTCTGTTGTCGGGCGGTGTAGGCCTCACGCCCATGGTCAGTATGCTCGAAGCGATCGCTTCCGAATATCCCGATCTGGAAGCGCACTTTGTGCACGGGGCGCTCAACAGCTCCACTCACGCGATGGATCGCCACGTGAGATCGCTGGCAAAGACGCACGGGCGCGTTGCCGTTCGCACATTCTATAGCGAACCCACCGCTTCCGATGCTGCCGGCTATTCGCATGACCATGACGGTTTTGTCACGGTTGGATGGCTCCAGGATAACACGCCGTTCCAGTCTGCCGACTTCTATCTGTGCGGCCCCAAGCCCTTCCTGGGCGCATTGGTGGGTGGCCTCGCCCACGCTGGTGTACCGCAGGACCGCATTCACTACGAGTTCTTTGGCCCCGCGGATGAACTTCTCGCCGCGTGAAGAATATCGCCGGGACGATCGATTCGTCCCGGCTTTCAAGCGTCACTATGGTTCACACCAAAGTCGCCGTTGAGAAGAGCGAGCCAATCACTGGTAGGTCCGGGTACGGCTTGAAAGCGTGACAGCGATTATCTGTGCGGATCGCCGCCTCATCCCATTGCCTGTTCGTCCGGAACCGACGCCGTGGCCGGCTTCTTCGGCTTGGCATTGCGGAATTTGTGGCGCAGGCTATCGGCCAGTGACAATGCAGCGCCTGTCAACGTTCTCGCGCCACTTGCAGAGCTCAGCCTGAGCGAGTGCGTAGCAAAACGCTCCTTGAACGCCTCCGCACCGCATAGGAAATCCACGGTCGACAAACCCTGATCGATAGACCACATGATGTAATCCATCATCAGGACCATACCGGGCGAGCCTCTGGAGAAATCCGGGTCGTAGGTCGTGACGAAGGCCATCATCGTGTTGCGCTGGACAAAATTGACGGAGACGGCAATCACCACGTCATTGCATTCCAGGACGAAGATGCGCAGAAGGCCCTGGTCTGCAAGCGCTTGGACCAGGGCTGCCAGTATCGGCGCTCCCTCGTCGAACAGCTGTGATTGGCGCGCGTGCGTGGCAAGCCATTTGCGTTTCAGGATCGCCAATCGGTCGAGGATCGGCTGAACTGGCTCGCCGTCGCCCACCAGACGAAACCGGATCTCGCCGGATTCCTGCAGGATTTTGATGGAGCGACGATAGTTCTGACGTGTCTTCTTCGACTGGGCATTGAGCCATGCCGTCCCATTCGCCCAGTCTCCGGCCACGCGGTAGCTCGCCTCAGTGCGATGATTGGGGCGAAGTCTTGCCGCTTCAATGGCGGGGGCGATCAATCTGTGGGCTATAGCATCCGGCTGCAGACGGTTGAGGAAAGCTATATCGTAGCCACCCATCGCCGACGTCATCCTCCATAGACGCGCGAGCGCGGTCGTTGGACATTCAGGCGCTGCAAGAATGTCCCCATAGTCGGCGTAGCTGTTTGCTGCCCATTCCAGAAAGCGCAACCCCTTGCGGCGGTTGATTGCCAGCGGCAACACGGCAAGCAGTTTGTCGCCCTGCCATATCAGACCGATACGCAGCTTGCGGCGGTGTGAATCCGGGGTCGCCTGCCACCAGCCGGAAATCCACGCATGACTTTGGAAGATCAATCCATCGACATCGCGCCAGAGATCCATCCAGGGCTTGGCGATCTCCTCAAGCCGCGCATTTGAGGTGACGACTTCAAATCTTTCCACACCCATCGTCATGATTGCGAGCCATCCTGAAGCGGAGCGACGCGGTTCCGGTGTTTGCGTACGAAGGAACTCAAATGCCTCCACATCTTTTTCAGCGGCAGTATGTAGAGGCCCGGCAGTGACTGATAGTCCCGCGCATCGCGGTCCATCAGACCGAACTTGAAATCCTCGTTTGGCTCGGGAACGTATTGGGTCCGGAACAGCCGGTCCCAGAATGAAAACAGCAGCCCGAAATTCTTGTCGTAATGGCGTGGATCGACACTGTGATGCAGCTGGTGCCAATGCGGGCAAAGAATGATGTGGTTCAACGGGCCGAATGAAATCTTCAAGTGTGTGTGACGCACGAAGTCCATCATCAGAATATTGCGGATGACGTAGACGTTGATCCCGAAAACCGTGACTTCGACCGGATCAAGCGCGATCAGCGACCATATGCCGAAACATGTTCCCGCGATTACGCCATCCCAGGCCCGGTTCATCAGATCGTCAAGCGGATGGACGCGGTCCTTGGTGATGCCGACCATCACCTCGGCCGAATGATGCACCTTGTGCAATTCCCACAGGAACGGAAAACGATGCTGGGCATAATGGTAGAGATAGTAGGATATGTCATACGCCAGCAACATCGTCGCGGTGAAGATGACGATCGTCAGGGGACCCGCGTCACTGATGATTGGTTCGTGGATATTGAAGAGCCAGCCGAGCAACTGATGCGTTGCATAACCCATGCCGACGACAAAGGTAATACCGGCCGGAATGAACAGGAATGGCATGATCAACCGTTTGGTGACCCAGAAGAGCGCATCAGCCCGGGCCGAAGGATGCCAGAGGATCTCTGGCGGGAATGCAAAGTCGAAAAAATCCCTGAAAGACTTGCGCTCGACTGTTCTCCAGTAAACGATGAGCGCGCTGCCCAAGGCTGTGGCCAGAAGCAGGCTCAGAGTGAGCAGATTATCGCCTGAAAGCTTATTCGCGATCTTGCTGATAATTTCCGAAAACATGGCTGCATGATTCCTGCTTGTATGCGGCAAACGTCCTGTTTCTGCGTCACACTCTTGTCGGCCAAGGAGGCGGCACCGGCTTTCCGGCCGCTGGCTTCATAGCAGATCAGTTCCGGCCGGCGGATGAAATATTAAAACGTCCTTAACGCTGATGGCGGGGGATCGGGGCGAGCGTGATCACGATGCCGCTCTCGCCGACAGGGCCGCGCCAGGAAATGCGCCCGGCGGGCAATCTCGACCCGAAATTCGGGGATACCCAGCCTCCTTTGCCCGGGGTGTCTCCACCGATTGAGGTGGAAATCATGCCGTCGGGAAATTGGATGGCCAGCAATGCATCAGTGCCGTGCGATATCGTAATCGTCTGGTGATCTCTGCTTGCGCCAAGACCGGGTGCCAGTTGAAAGACGATCTCGGCGTCCCGGTTGGCGCCGATCAACCGGTCCTCGATGCGGATCCCGCCATGCTGGTGCATGATGCGCCTTTCATGAAACACACCGAAGCGCCGGAGATATCCGTCATGGCGGGCCGTCAGCGACCAATCCGGTTGGTCAGTTCGCCCGGTGAGTTTCGTTCGCGCCTTGTGCGACCAGTTGAACGCGCCCGAAATGACGCTTTGGCTCTCACTGTTGATGTTCAGGGTGTTGTGCGCCGGCGTTGATCGGAACCAGTTCCGCCACGCCCCCCCGGAGCCGTAAAGCCAAGTGCCGGGATCGACAAGTACCGGCTGGCCGTCGACATCAAGGGTCAGCGACAGGGCGTCGGCATGTCCATGGGCTGCGATCGACAGATAGCCGAGCGGTCCATGATCAAACCTCAGGTCGATCTGTCTTTCGTTGATGACTCCATGCCATACACTGAGCCCGCCTTGCAGAAACGACTTCAGGCCCCGCGGTCGAGCAATTGGCACCGATGGCGCGCCAAAGACCAGCGTGCGGAAATCGTCAGGCGGAGGGATAATGCCCGGTGCGCCGAAAAAGCCCCGGATGGCGGATGCGACGGAAGCGCAATAGTCCCGCTCGCCACCAAGCGTCAACACGCGGCCCTCGTCGTCGTCGCCAAATCCCGAGCTCGTCGGATAGATCCAGTTGATGAAATCGGCAAAGGCCAGGAGCCGCTTGTCGAAGGTAGCCGGAAAAGCATCGCCTGCATCACGGGCGGCCAGAGCGCATAACAGAAGCAGTTCGGCGCTGAAGGCGGCATAGGTCGGGCTCTGTTCGGCCCCTGTTCCGTCTTCGTGGAGCTGCTTCGATGCCTCCTCGGCAATCTCGATGCGCGCGCTCACGGCGGGATTTCCGAATGCGCGGCCAATCAGATACAGGCCGGCCAATTCGGCGATCCGATGATTGTTGGCAGAGGAAAATTTTGAGGGAAACCGTTTCAGCCAATAGGCGCTTGCCGCAAGAATTTCGCCGGCAAGCTTGACCACGCCGTCGCCGAGACGCTCGCCGGCAATGGCGAGGGTGACAATCAAACTGATGGCGCGCAGCGCCACTTCGATGCCTGAGGCCCAGCCAATGCCGCGAAACGGAGGATTGGCCCGATGCCAGCTTGCAATCGCCGTCTCGATGGCGTCACGCGCCCGGTTATCGCCGTCGAGAAGCAGGTAGGCGCCGAGCGGCGGCAGCATCTGCAGCCTGTTGATCTCCCAGGCATATTTAATGTCCCCGTGTTGTCCATCGCGCCGGAAGTTGATGTCGAAGCAATAGGTATCCCCGCCCGGCCAGTTTTTGCCGGTCACCGGATCGAGCCGCCACAGATCGTCTGGAAAGAGAGCCGACGGGGCACGCTCCGGCCATTCCCTGCCGAGTGCTGAAAATCTTCCGGAAAGCGTTTCGCACGCTGCGGCCGCGATCGCCTGCCGTTGGGCTGGCGTTGCCGCGAGGACCTGGTCCCGCAACCGCGGCAGAACCGGATGGAGCTCTTGTCCTGGATAAGACGCCCAGCTTTCGTCGCGCCCACGCGAGGCCGATTTGCAGTAATGTTCACGCAGCCTATGCGCGACCTCCGCAGGTTCCATGCTGCGCAAGCGATTGATATACCAGCCGAGCGTCATTGGCCCTCCGTCGACATTCAATCTTGATATACCATGCCGACCGAAAGCTCAGCGGCCTTCAATCTCTTTTTCGACTGCTTCGGTTAACGTCATCAGGACGAGATCGGAGACGGCTATGAAGAGAGTATTGGGGGCGGTCCTGCTTACGCTTTGCCTGGTGACGGCAGGTCGTGCGACGCCGCTTATCCTGTCGCGCGGCGTCGGTGTGCACGAATGGCTGAATTGGTCGCCGCTTGAAACCGACGGGTCCTATCGCTGGCCTCCCTATCGCACCCAGCAGGAATGGCGTTCAGGTTCCCGGCCGCTCAGCGACTGGCCTGATGGCAACGAGTTTCGTCGCATAAGATCCATGGGCTTCGACTTCGTCCGATTGAGCGTCGATCCCGGGCCTCTGCTTGCAAGCAGCGGCCCACGCCGCGAGCAGGCGCTCGATATACTCGAAGCCGCCGTCCGGCAGGTCACGGATGCGGATCTCAAAGTTGTCTTCAATCTGCATAGCGTCAGCCAGGTGCCGGCCTATGACATTACGATGCTTTATGACGGCGCCGACAGTCCGGGCGTCGCGCACTATCGCGAGATGGTCAAGGCGGTGGCCGGCATGCTGGCCAGGGTCGGTTCCGGCGCGGTCGCGCTTGAGCCCTACAACGAGCCCGCTTTCTATCCCTGCGATCGCACGGGCACCGAGGACTGGCAAAGGATCATGGCCGCGACCGTTGCCGACATACGGGCGGTGAGCGCCGATCTCACCATTATCGCGACCGGCGCTTGCGGCGGCAGCATCACCGGCCTGACGGATCTCGATCCTGATTTTGATGACCCGAGCATCTATTATAGTTTTCATATGTACGAGCCGCACAGCTTTACGCATCAGCGCCCGGATGATCCGAGCACGTTCAGTTCTGGTCTGCCGTGGCCTGCCGCTAGCGGTTCGCCCGACAAGGTAATCGAAAACCTGAAGGCGCATATGCGCGCTGCCGGGCTGAATGGCATCAGGCAAGCTGTCGTTGTTGCCGGGATGCGCAAAGCCATCCGGAATTATTTCACCGAGAGTTGGGGACTGCCGCAGATGCAGGCCCGACTTGGCGAGGCCGTTGATTGGGCAAAAGCTCACCAGATCCCGCCCGATCGCTTGTTCATGGGTGAATTTGGCGTCATCCTCCTGACCGATGATGGGCGCTCCGGCGCATACGATATCGACCGGTTGCGCTATATGGCGGCGCTGAGGCAGGAAGCCGACCGGCTCCATATCCCCTGGTCAGTGTGGGAGTATTCCAATCCATACGGCATGAGCCTCATCCTTCCGAATGGCCCGGCCATTGCCGATCAGGCTCTCCTCAAGGTTCTGGGGCTTGGTACGCCGGCTTCGAGCGTGCCCAATCAACACGCTGATCGATGAAGCTGCGTTTGCCGTGGCGGCCACAGGCAATCTTTGTGACCGCTTCGGTCGTGAAGATCAGGCGATTCTGAGCGCGTTGCTGCAAGCGAGCGGCAAGCCTTGCGGCGTCATCGGGCGTGCCGCCATCCGCAAGGATGTAGCGGATGACGACAAATCCCGGCCTTTCCTGGAAAAATTGAAATTCCGCGATACCGCTGAAGAGATCCTCGTCGGCCTCCGTCATATCGACGGGGACGACACGACTGCCGTCGGATGCGATCAGATAGCCTGGCTTTCGGCGAGGCGTCAGTGCCCGCACGCGCAGGCGCTGGCCATTTTCGTGGCTGGCGACGGACACCAATTCTGCGCAATCGCCGGTGTCGTAGCGGATGAAGGGCATCCCGGTCGACAGGAAGCCGGTGCCGATGATGCGGCCTGCCTCGCCGGGCTTCGTCACCATATTGCCTTCCTCATCGACGAGTTCGGCGAGTCCGTAAAGCGGGTTGAATTCGTACACGTCCTCCTCGCCCGGTACGGGGGCAGCAAACAGGACCTTTTCGCTCAAGCCATAAAAGGCGGAAAACCGGACGTCGCCAAGGACCGATCTGATCAGCGCGCGTTGATGATCGAAGAGCGGTTCGGAGATCGGCATGATACCGCGCACCGGCCTTTGAGGCCGGCGGCCGAGGCTGCGCATATGGCGGCATAGCAGCTCGATTGCCGACCCATAGCCATAAAGAAACTCCACCCGATAGCGATCGATGAGATCGAGATAGAACGACGCGTCGTCTTCCGTCATCGGGAAGACGGCGAGCCGGAGCTCCTTGAGTGCCGGGTCCCATCGGTACTTCTGGTGCCCCTTTTCATCCAGGCTGAACCCGCGCAAGCACACCCTCGCCTGATCTTCGGTGAAGCCGATCCGCGACCAGACATCATAGACGAAAGCCATCTCGCGGGCGCTGCGATCCTTGTCGAGATAGAAGCTGAAAGGCGGCTCGCTGTTGGAGCCACTGGTCGCGACCTTGTCCAGCAGATATCTCGGAACGCAAAGCGCGGCTTCACCGGCGGTTCGAAGCTCGGCCTTGCCGAGAATGGGTAATTGCCGAAGGCTTTCAGGTTCCAGTTTTGCCGAGTCGAAATCGGGGCCGAAGGCGCGATCGATCAGATCATGATAAAAAGGGCTTCCGGCATGGGCTTTGCCCACCAATGATCTAAGGGCCGCCAGATGCTCGTCGTTGGAATAGATCGGGTCCGCCGCGGCCCTGGAAATACGAGTTCTCCAGGCACGATAGGTCTTGCCGAACTTCATCTGCGTTGGCAGCAGCGACACCAACGGAGCCAACGAGTGGCGCACGATTGCCGGGCTTCGTATATATGCGCTACGCGCCACATCCAATATCTGCATTCCGTCTCCCCCAGCCGGCATAGGCTAGCTGTCATGCTCTCTCAAGTTCCAGCTCTGAGCCGTTTGTCGATGGCTTGGCGGAATTCCCGCAGCCTCGTCATCTTCATGAGCTGCAACGGCAGGCGAGATGCCCTGGCTAGCGGACTTCCAGCAGTTGATCAACGCGGCGGCGAAAGGCTCGGAATCGAGCTTTTCCCGGTGGACCTGCTGTGCAGCCTCCCCAAGCTTCTTGCGCAAATGCTCATCCTTCGTCAGCGTCGTGAGTGCGGCCGACAGTGCCTCGACGTCGCCCGGCTCGATCAACAGCCCACTTTCGCCATTCCGAACGATGTCGCTGACCGCCCCGACAGGGGTGGTGACAACCGCGAGCCCGGCTGCCATGCCTTCGATGACGGAAACAGGTAGATTTTCGGCAAAGGAGGGGAGGGTGAGGATGTCGGCCGTGGCGATCAGATTTGCCACATCGTCGGCGCCAACCCAGCCAGGGATCTCGACACGATCGGCAAGCCCGAGCCGGGAAATCTCCGCACGCGCCTCTTCGACTTCGCCGTCGCCGGCGATGGTTGCGCGCCAACCTGGCAGATCCCTCATATGTTCAAGGGCCGCGATCAGTTGGGGTACCCCTTTCCGTTTCCCAACTCGGCCGAGAAAGAGAATATGAACCTTGTCGCCGCCGCCGACATGCTTTGTCGAAGGAGCCGCAGCCGCATTGGGGATGATGAGGATGCGGCCGGCAGACGCTGGTGCTTGTTTTGCAACGAAATCGGCCCATACCCTTCCGAGCACCACGATCCCGCCGGCATTCTCGAACATGGCGCGAATATGGGTCGCAAGCAGGCTCTCGTTAGCCGTCCAGAATGTCTGATATTCTGCTCCGTGCAAATGCAGCACATAGGCGATGCCAAGGAGGCGCGCCCATCTCGCAATGATCATCTTCCTGTAGGTGCTGCCGAAGCTCGACAGGTTGATGTGCACGATATCACAGCGCCTGAATAGGTGCGCCACCGTCATCTCGAAACAGAAGCCAAGCATATAGAAGACTGACAGAAGGACAGAGCCGGAACCACGGCTTGCGCGAAACCGGACGCTGATGTCGTCTCTTGCCTGGCGTGCGAGCTCGGCTCTCAGCGTACTCATAATTCGATCGATCCCGCCCTGGCCGGCGAGGCCCGCGGGCGTTGCAACAAGCACGTGCAAGGGTCTGTCGAGATCAGGGCGCTTGGTCATGCCGCTTGGCTAGCATGGGGTGACGATCCCGCAAAGCAAAGCTTGTCGTTAAGGTTTATGCGATCACTCGACCAAACCCGAGATTCACCTTGTCCAGACATTTCGTTAGGCTCCTACCATCGGCCCGGTTAAATACGGGAGGCTTCCAAAGGATGGTTCCTTGCTGCTTCGATCGACGCTGATATATGCCCCGGCAATTCTTTTGACGCGCATTTCCGCGTTGCTGCTGCTCGTCTTGGCAACGCGGTTGGTCGACCAGACCGAATACGGTCTTTTGACCCTTGTCGTGACACTGGGCGAGATGACCGATCTCGCTATCACCAACTGGCTGCGGATTTCCTTGCTCAGGTTGGGCGGCAAGGGAGCTATCAGCCGCGGCAGCATCAAGCTGGCGGCAAAGGTTCTGGTCGTCACGACAGCACTCGCGCTCTGTGTCTCGACGGTTGCCTCGAAATTTCTTGTGCCGGAGCGGGCGGTGGCGTTTTCGCTGGCTGTCTGCGCCTATATCATTGCCGGCGCGACAGGACGTCTCGCGCTTACCGTGCTGCAGATGCAGCAGCGTCATTCGAGCTACTCCATGCTTGAGTTTGTGCGTGCCGTCCTGCAACTCGCCTTGCCCCTTGTCTCCCTCGCCGTCGTCAACGCTTCGTTTTTGTCGCTGTCGCTCGCTTCAAGCCTCGGCGCGTTCGTCGCCGGACTGGTTGCCTGGATGGTGGCGTGGCGTCGGGTCGTTGCCGGGCCGCCACGTTTTACGGTTGGCGAATTCTTTGGCCTCGGCCTGCCGCTTATCGTGATGGCGTTGTTGGGTTTTGGCCTTAACAATGCCGAGCGCCTGTTTCTCAAGGTCTATTACGATGCCGGCGCAGTTGCCATTTTTGCCGCTGCCTATGCTCTTGCGCGTCAACCGATCGACATGGTTGCGAACGCCATCAATATGGGCGCCTTTCCGGAGGTCGTCAGCCGCTTCGACGATGACGGACCATCGGCCGCCAGGTTAGTTCTCTCGCGCTTGCTGGCGCTGATGATGCGTTTGTGTCTTCCGGTTGCCGCAATGCTGATCGTGCTTCGCAACGACATCACGGGACTGCTGCTTCCAGGCAACTATCATGGTCAAGGCGGCGCGCTCTTTCCGATCATTGCCTTCAGCGTTCTTTGCGCCAATCTCACTAGCTTCGTCTATGGTGTCGTGGTTCACGCACACAAGCGTCCCTGGCTCCTGAGCATTGCCAACGCGGTGGGGTCGCTCGCAACCATCACCTGCTCATTCCTGCTCATACCGCCGATGGGAGCGTTTGGGGCTGCCTTGGCGCTTGCTGCCGGCTCGCTCCTGGGGCTGCTCACTTGCGTCGCAATCAGCGAGCGATTGATGCCAGTGCCGGTTCCCTGGCGGGACATCGGCATGTCCTGCCTTGTCGCGATCGCTGTCGGCCTCGTAACGTGGCTTGCCGGTGCGGCGCTGTCGCAAGCGCCATCGCTGGTCCGGCTCTGCGCCGGCGGTCTTTCCGGTGGCGGTCTTTTCCTGGCGCTCAATGCCATGCTTTATCCAAACGCGACGCTTGGTCTTCTGCGACGGCTGCGGTCGCGGATTGTTCATGCCTCCTGACCTGGCATCGAGGGCTTGAAGGCATAAATGGGAGAAGGTCCAACGGACCGGAAGCGTGCTAGCGCCAAAGGTAGGAGACCACTACCTTCGGCTTCTGTGACCCCAAAATTCCTGCCATAAGAGGACGGCGTAGGCTGTGTTGGTGTCGTAATAGCGGCGCCAGAGCCGCTTCGGCTCCTGTCCGACGCGAAAAAGCCATTCGAGGCCAATTGCCTGGATGATCTTCGGCGCCCGCGCCACCTTGCCGCCATAGACGTCAAAACTGCCGCCGACGCCCATGACGAAACTCGGCTTCAGAGCCGCGCGATATTTCTTCAAGAACCGCTCCTTGCGCGGCGTCGGCATGGCCACGAAGAGGCAGTCGGCGCCCGACGCGTTGATCGCATCGACAATCGCCGCCTCCTGGTCGTCCCGGAAATAACCGTCCTGCGCGCCGGCGACCGAGAGATGAGGATGAGCTTTGGCAAGCCGCTGCAGAACGGCGTCAAGCACATCGCCTTCGGCGCCAAGCAGGAAGGGCCGATAGCCGCGCTTCTCGCAAAGGCTAAACAGATTTGTCATGACATCGATGCCGGTAACCCTTTCGGGCAATGAGTGCCCGAAGAGCCGGGCGCCCCAAAGGACACCCTTGCCATCGACATTGACGACGTCGGCCGTGACGACATCCTCGTGCAGCTCGGCATTCCTTCGCATGTTGACGAGCTTGGAAACGTTCACCACGATATGGTGGAGGCGATGACCGCTTGCCATCGCCTCGTCGGCAATGGCAAGCGTTTCCTGCATTGTCAGGGCGTGTAACGGTGTTCCCAGAAATTCGCGGCGCCGGCTGGCCAGCAATGGATGTTGCGACCAGTCGCCATCATGCGCGTTCATGCCGCCAGCTCCCTGTCTCCCATATCGCGCGTTGCCTTGCCTTCAATGCGCGCATCCGGTTTGCGTGCCTTGCGCCAGGTCCACAGGCCGCGTGTATCGACGAGCGCCTTGTCTTGCAGGGCTTGCGGATCGATGAAATTGAATTGTCGGTGATCAACGAGCAGCACGACGATATCCGCTTCGTCTATTGCAGAAAGCGCATCGGTGAAGACAATGCCTTTGTTCTTCAGCTCGTCGGGCAATTGCCGCACATTCGGCTCGACGGCGAGAAGCTTGAGATCGGATCTTTCAGCCAGACGCTTGACGACCTCGACCGCAGGACTTTCACGCATATCGTCGATATTCGGCTTGAAGCTGAGACCAAGACAGGCAACCTTGTTCTTGCCGGTATGGTCGACGATAGCTTCGATGTCCCGCACGACCGAGGAGGGACGATCCGAATTTATGCGCCGAGCGGCTTGCATCAAGGATGTGCTGTCCGGTGCGGCATCGATGATGAAATAGGGATCAACCGCGATGCAGTGGCCGCCGACGCCTGGGCCAGGCTGCAGAATGTTGACCCGCGGGTGCCGGTTGGCAAGTTCGATCACCTCCCAGACATTCAGCGACAATGTCTGGCAGACGGCGGCAAGCTCGTTGGCAAAGGCAATATTGACGTCGCGAAAGGCATTTTCCGTAAGCTTGACCAGTTCGGCGCTCTCGGCTTCGGTTATGAACAGATCGCCGGCGACAAAACTTCCGTAGAGCGCAACGGCCCGCCTCGAGGATGCCCGCGATAGTCCGCCGATCGATCGATCATTATTGACAAGTTCTGTCAGGACCTTGCCCGGCAAGACCCGTTCAGGCGAATAGGCAACCATAACGTCCGCCTCATCCCCATCGACCAACGGGAATGTAAGATCGGGCCGCAACTCGGCGAGCAGGCTCGTCATGGCACGGGTCGTGCCGACGGGCGAGGTCGATTCCAACACCACCAGGTCGCCTTTCCTGAGAACCGGGGCAATACTTCGTGCGGCAGCGAAGACATAGCTGACATCCGGTTTGCGGTCGTCGCCGAGGGGAGTGGGAACCGCGATAACATAGGCATCGGCCGATTGCGGGCTGGTACGGGCTTTGAGCCTTCCGGTTGCGACCACCTTTTGTATCAGGCCATCCAGATCGGGCTCGACGATATGGATTTCACCCCGGTTGACCTTCTCGACGACCGCTTCATTGACATCGACCCCCGTGACATCGAAGCCGCGGCTTGCAAAAATGGCGCAGGTGGGTAGGCCGATGTAACCCATACCGATGACGCAGACGCTTCTAATTTCAGACATGTCGCAGCAACTCCTCGATGATGCGTGTACCCGCTTTGCCGTCGCCATAGGGATTGTGCCGCGCGGCCATGCCGCCATAGACGGCTTCGTCATCCAATAGCCGGCTAGCATTCGACAGGATTGTATTGATATCGGTTCCGACCAACCGGGCGGTGCCTGCCGCAATCCCTTCCGGGCGCTCGGTGTTCTCGCGCATCACAAGGACCGGTTTGCCAAGCGATGGAGCCTCTTCCTGAATGCCACCACTGTCCGTCAGCACGAGATGGCTCTGCTTTTGCAGATACAGGAAGGGCAGATACTCCTGCGGCTCGATCAGGTGGATATTCGGAACATCGCTGAGCTTTTCGGTGACGATCGAGCGAACGTTCGGATTGGGATGAACGGCATAGACGATCTGCACGTCACCACGCGCCGCAAGCGTCGTGAGTGCGGTACAGATCCGGTCGATCCCGCCATCGAAATTCTCGCGGCGATGGCCTGTAACCAGGATGAGCTTTCGGCGTTTATCCAGGAACGGAAAACGCTCCGAAAACTTGCCGGCAAGGGCCGCATCGGCGTCCATCGCCGCAGAAAAATGCAGCAAGGTATCGATGGCGGTATTGCCGGTGACGAATATGTTGCGAGCCGGCTTGCCTTCGGCGAGCAGGTTGTCGCGTGCCTCAAGCGTCGGCGCGAAGTGCCAGGTGGCAATCTCGCCTGCAATCTTGCGGTTCAATTCCTCGGGGAAAGGCGAAGCAATGTCATGGCTTCGAAGCCCGGCTTCGATGTGCGCAACCGGGATGCGCCGATAGAAGGCTGCCAGCGCCGCCGCCATCGCCGTTGTCGTATCGCCCTGCACCATGACGATGTCGGGTTTTGCCGCCTCCAGGACATCTGCCATGCCAAGCAGCACACGGGCGGTGACATCGAACAGCGTTTGGCCCGGCTGCATGATGTTCAGATCGTAATGGACCGGCAGGCCCGTCAAACCGATGACCTGATCAACCATTTCCCGGTGCTGTGCCGTAACACAGATCTCGACGGCAAGCCCCGGGTGGGCAAGGGCGGCCTTGGCAACCGGAAAGCACTTGAGCGCCTCCGGACGGGTCCCGAAGACGATCAATAAGCGCCGTTTCGGCGGAAGCGGCATATTTGCGTAAATATTCATTTCCTGCCTGGCCAGCCTGGAGGTTTACGGTCCATTGACTCAATTGTAGCGTTGTCCTGATACTAGCGGCGGATTTCGTTAAGTGTATTGGAAACTAGCGTTATGATTAATGCTAAAATTCCATGATCAAAATGGCATAGATGTGCTCCATTACATGCCGCTTCTGGGAAATTGTAAGTAATGTGTTCTGATATGAGACGTTCTGATTTGATAAATATTTTAATCATATCTCGTCCCGAAGTGACACGACTTTGGGAAAAGGTTCTTGTTGATCGCCTCATCTCAAGGAGGATGGCCGTTTCAATTCGACACGGCAGTGGCACCAAGGAGGGAAGGAGCGCCTTCGATGCGATATTGGATATCGAATCGTTGCGATTTGGTACTTCGCTGGCAAGCCGCACAACGCCGCTGTGTGAAACCGGCTCCGGGGACGCCGACCTTGTCATTGATCTGATGGGCGGTGCCGGGCCGCAGGACGCTCCGGTCCTGACCATCGACATCTGCGGGCAAACGAGGCTATCTCAAGGTGTGGCAGGGATGCTGGCCAACCGCCAGGCTGCAGTTCTCATCACTCGCCTAGACGGCGTGGCCGTCGGACGGGGCCTGCCCATGCCGGGCGACCCCATTTGGTTATCGCGCGCCTGCGACAGTTTGCTATCGGGCGCCATATCGCTGATTTTGCAAGGCGTCGCGCGCTATTTTGCCGGCAAGCTCAAGCCACTGGACGACGCGATTGCAAAGGAGGCGCACCGTTCGTTCCTTAGCGCGTATGCCCGCTCGGCAACGGTGGGTGCCGTCTCGCGCTTCGTGGAAAAAATCAGACGCGGGCGACGACCCTTCTATTGGCAGGTCGCCTATCGGCAGATCGCCGGATCCGGTGTCGCGGAAGCGGGAAGCGTGGAAGGCGAACCGTTCACGACACTCAGCGATGACGGCAGACGTTTTTATGCCGATCCGTTCTTATTCGAATACAGGAACCGTCACTATCTCTTCGTCGAGGAATTTCCCTATGAGACGGGCCGCGGCATCATTTCCGTTGCCGAACTTCTGGAGGACGGCAGCTTTTCCGTGCCGAAGGCCGTTCTCGAAGAACCACACCATCTGTCATATCCTCAAGTCTTTGAGGTCTCGGGCGAAATCTTCATGATTCCGGAAAGCAGTGCAGCGCGTGAGCTGGTGCTCTACCGTGCGGAAGAGTTTCCGGGCCGGTGGATCCATGACACGGTGCTTTTATCCGCCGTGGACTTCAATGATGCGACGCTGCTTCAATCAGGCGGTCGCTTCTGGCTCTTCGGCACAGAACGCTTCGGCTATGGCAGCGCCTCGGATACGATGTCGGTCTATTCTGCCCCTTCGCTTCGTGGACCGTATGAGCCACACCCGCTCAATCCCATCACCATCAACCGTTCAGCAGCAAGGCCAGGCGGTGCATTCATCCGCCGCGGGAAGCGCCTCTTCCTGCCCGTTCAGGACGGGTCCCGCGCCTATGGTGGCGGATTGGGCTTGATCGAACTGCTTCGACTGGATTTGGACGAGGTGGTGTTCGGATCCGTCCAGCCCATCGAGGTTGGTCCGGCTTGGCCAAGGCGTGGCATTCACACCTTGAATCGCTCCGGTCGGGTCGAAGTCATTGACAGCGCCGGCTGACACGATGTCACGGGATCCTGCTGCTGCATCAGCGGAAGCTCATGCCTCAATTGGTCGCGCAGAGGCGGCGCTGCTTCCGTAACGCTGTTGATGTGGATGTGCCGGAGTGCCGTAGGCCAAGAGCAAGACGACGATCATCGTCATCTCGGGTGTCTTTGACGACATCGTGTTGTTGGAAAGGGCTGCCAGCAGTAAAGTGATGGTTGCCAGTTTCGCCTGCAACGGCGTACCCGCCAGAAGGCGGGCGGGAAGCCAGAATACCACGACCGTGAACAACAGGGCGATCGGAAGGCCAAACAGCAGGATGATAACCACCGGGGCACTCTCGATGTAGGGCAAGTGCAGTTTCTGATTGACGATGGCCAAGAGGTCATTGGCGTTCATGCCGAACAGGATGTCCCCCCAGCTGACATAGGAAAACACCTGATAGATCGTCACGCGGGCCATGAAATTCTCATCGAATATCGTGTTGTTGAAGCGGCTGAGAAGACCAAGGGAAAAGAGCCCAGCGATCAGAGCCGCACCGCCGATAGCGGTTGCTGCGAGCGTAATCAGCTTTGCCTGCCGCTCGTGTCTGGGTGACAGCTGTGGCCATCGTGTGAACAGGAGCAAGGCCAATATTTCGGCAGTGTGGAGCAAAAGGGCGGTTCGCGCGCCTGAAGCGGCGCAACCGATAAACAGCACGAAAATGGAGGAAACCCTGACCCATGCCGGCCAGCGCGTCAACGTCACGAAGCCCGACGCCATCGCACAAAGCGCGCCAAGCGCCAGCGGGTGTGCAGAAAGTCCGATCGGCCTGAACTGAAGCTCCGTCAGAGGATAGGGCAGCAACCGGCTGTGGGTGAGGGCTTCGACGATGCCGATCGCAGCACTCAGGATCAGCATTGCCAGAATGATGTCGCCAAGCGCGCGCCGCACATCAGGCCCCACGGCAAGCGTCACGAGGCCCGCGGCGCCGCCAACCAGATAGGTATCGATGACGAAACCTGAAGAGCCTGCACGACCGGTGGCAAATAGAAACGGCACGAGAAGGAGCATTATCGCCGAATAAAGCAGGAGTGCCTTGAACTTCGCGATCTCGCCACCGACGAGGACAATCGGACGGCTGAAAAGGACGATCGGCGTCAGGAGAAAGATCGCGTCAGTTCCGAAATGCAGCTTTTCGTAGAACGCGCCGGCTTCGGTCGTGTAGTTGACGACCATATTCATCAACTGGGGAGAAACGGTAAAGCGCAACAGCAGGGCAAAGGCGATGCAAAGAAAAAGTAACAGCGAAATCGCGTTATGCCGCCGGGCCTCACTGCCTGGCAGCTGTTCGGAACCGACGGCCGAATGTCGCATGAATCACCTGCTAATGGCGGCGGTTAAGACTGCGCCTTAACCAAGTAACACTATTCCCGTTGAGGACCCGGAACAAAGAATGTTTAAACGCTCGAGGAAAACGAGGCGTTAACTTCAGCCTTGTACATCATTTCTTGTGCGCAGAATCGAGGCATCAATCATGTCCGGCTTTCCCGGTGAACCGTCCGGCGCAAGCTATCGCAATCGGCGGTACGCGCGGCTCGATCAAGAACTGGCGAGGCAGATGGAAAACCCCGCCCGGTTCGCGCGCGCCCCCGAACCGGCCGAGCCGGTCACCGTTGAAAAGGTCGGGGACTTTCTCGAGCTCGATTTTCGCCGACTGTTCCAATGGCTGGGCGCCGGTCTTAAGGTTGCGGCTGTACTTGCCTTGAGTGGGGCAATCATTGGCGGGGCCTACGCGGTTCTCGCCAAACCGCGCTATACCGTCAGCACAGACGTTCTCATTGATCCCGCACTTCAGGTCGTTGCCAATGACGTCTATACGCAGCCGGGTCAGATCGACGGCCAGTTACTCAATGCGGGAAGCAAACTGCGTGTCATGACATCCGGCAATGTACTTGCCCGTGTTGTGGACGAGACTGGTCTTGCAAACGATCCGGAATTTTTCGATCCGACGCCCGCCTTCTCTCTATCGGGCCTTTTCGGCGGCAATGAAGCAGCCGC
Organism: Sinorhizobium sp. CB7; assembly: GCF_041357635.1. Lineage (NCBI taxonomy): Bacteria > Pseudomonadati > Pseudomonadota > Alphaproteobacteria > Hyphomicrobiales > Rhizobiaceae > Sinorhizobium > Sinorhizobium sp. CB7. Next base: position 267,715 of record NZ_JAULLL010000004.1, on the reverse strand, counting down.
CCCCGATCCCAAAGTCGTGGCTTTGAAAAACCTCATGGAGCATGTCAGCACCACTGCCGACGAGAAGTCTTTCGTCGCTACGCTGAAGGTTTCCGCGCAAACGGTGGAGAAGGCGATAAGCCTTTCGAAGGCAATCATTGCGTCTTTCCAGGACGAACTTGCCGAGGCCGATGCCGAAGGGGCCGGCCGAGCGGCGGCCGCGCTCGATGACCGACTTGACGAGCTGAAGGGCGAGGTCCTTTTAGCCGAGAAAAGTGTGGAAGATTATAAGCGAGTGCACAGTCTTTCCTCCAGCAACGGCCAGCTTGTCAATTCACAGACGATGACGCAGCTCAACAGCGAGATCGTTGCGGCCCAATCTCAGGTCGTTGCCGCCAAGGCCAATTACGATGCCCTGGTCAATAGCGGCGCCAAGGCGAGCAGCACAGATTCCCCCGCCTCAGCAGCACTGGCAACCCTTATCAACCGCGCCGGAAACCTGGAACAGCAGTTTGACACCCAATCGAGGATCTATGGCCCTAGACATCCGACGATCGTGAGACTTAAGGCTGAACTCGCTGCCATCAATAGCCAGATCCAAGCGGAGCTCGACCGCAGCATCAACTCGGCAAAGGCAAATCTTGATAAGGCGACGGCATCGCTGAATGCCCTGACGGCCAAGATGGACGAGATCAAGGGCAGCGTCTTCAGCGACAACGAGTCGGAAATCGCCCTGCGTGAATTGGAACGGGACGCAGCGGCGAAGAGAGCCGTCTATGAGAGCTTCCTGTCCCGCTCCAGACAGATCGGCCAGCGCGAGCATGTGGATACCACGAACGTGCGCGTAATCTCGACCGCGACTCCACCGGCGGGGCGCTCATGGCCTCCGAGAACGAGCCTGATGGTGATTCTTGGCGCCTTCGCCGGCTTTGCAATTGGTCTCTTCGTCGCCCTTGCCAGGGGCATCTGGTACGACTTGCGTTCGCCGTCCACCTCGGCGCTTTCCGCACGCTGAGGGCTTCGTGGCCAGACGTATCGTCTTCCATATCGCGAGTTTGAGGGGTGGGGGAGCAGAGCGTGTCTTCGTGCTGATGGCGAACGAGTTGGCGAGCCGTGGCTACGACGTAACCCTGTTTACATGGAATGCCCAGGGACCGAATGCCGCGCTTGTCTCTTCCAGGGTTCGGCTCATGGATCTCGCAATTCCGATCCGCAATGAAGGATATGGCAAACCGGCAACCATAAAGGCAATCGTCGCGAGCGCTTTGTTTTTCAGGCGTAATCGCCCCGACGCGGTCTATAGCGCCCCGGAGTTCGCCAACCTCGCCATGGCTTTCTCGCTGCTCCTGGCTGGCTCCAAGGCCAAGTTTTTCCCAAGCTTCCATGCCGCCGCATCACTGCCAAACAAGACTAGCGGCGCTTGGCTTGCCGTAATGCTCTCCGCTATCGTGGCGAGGCGCGCAACAAAGGCAATTGCAGTTTCCCAAGGCGTGCGCCGGGATCTCATCGGTCGCGGCTTTCCGCCCGGCAAGACTGTTGTCATCAACAATCCCCTGCCATCCGGAATTGCTTCGGCAGCGGGAGCCTACTCCTGGCAGTCGGCTCTTGCGGCGATGGGTGACAGTCCGGTTATCGTCACCGCCGGCAGGCTGGTTCCTGTCAAGGATCATAAGACACTGCTCAAGGCTTTTGCCGCGCTATGTGATCGACGTCCGGCGCGGCTGGTCATCTTTGGCGAGGGTCCTCTTGAACAAGAGTTGCGAGCCTTGGCAGGTGAACTCGGCGTTGGAGAGCGCGTGCTATTTGCCGGCTACGTCAATGACCCCGCAGCCTGTTATGCCATCGCCGATGTCGTTGTTTTGTCTTCGACCAGCGAGGGTTTCGGCAACGTGTTGATCGAGGCAATGGCCGCAGGCGTTCCGGTAGTCTCCACCGATGCTGCCCACGGTCCGCGGGAAATATTGTCCGGAGGTGAATTTGGCCCGCTCGTCCCGGTGGGCGACGCTTGCGCACTGGCGGCGGCTATTGACGCAATCTTGGACGAACCCACGCCGGCAGAGGTCCTGAAGGGCCGCGCTGCCGACTTCGGCGTGCGAAAGATCGGCAATCACTACGAGGCTTTGCTTGACATCTGAAGCCGGCGACTTCTTACCAAAAGACGCTGGCGCGTTGGAACTCAACGGCTGATCTTCTGGACCCGATCAAATGCAGGACCTATGAAATGCAGCGCCAATGCAATCAGCATCATGTGCAGCATCGGCAAGACATGCCAAATGTGCCAGGTTCCTGTGATAATGGAAAACACAATTGAACCGGCCGAAATGAAAGGCAGTACGAATATTGCCCCGAGGAAGGCAAGTGAAATCAGCAATGCAAAACAGTGATGAGCAAAAAATTTCATCGCGATCAAATCGTTAATTTTGCGTTACTATAGCGCCTAGATTTTTATTGAAAAGGTCCGCGAGAAATTTCTGGCCTTGCCTCCAAATCGGAGGGATGATTTCCGGAAGTCCAGCCAACAGCCACCTTCTGAAGTGACAGGAAAAGCTTGTTGGGCAAAGGCTATCTGCCTTGCCCATGGGCTGCGATGGGCACCAAATTGATATGCAGATTGTTGACAATCTGCATTCTGCATGTGAAAAGTGAAAGAAGGAGGAGGCCAAATGGTGTTGGATGCTGTTGAAATTCTGCGGTCGCAGTCGCTGCCGATGCTGCTTGAGCAGGAGATTGAGCGCGTCATCTTGGGTGGCGAGTTCGCGCCGGGCGACCACATCAACGAAAAGGAGCTGTCGCTGCGCTTCGGCATTAGTCGAGGGCCGGTTCGGGAAGCGCTGCGCTCTTTGGATTCGTCCGGCCTTGTCGAGCAGATTCCGAACCGTGGCTTTTTCGTCCGCCAGCTGAGCGCAGAGCAGGCTTTCGACGTCTACGATGTGCGCGCCGCCCTTTTCGGCCTTGCCGGGAAGCTTCTTGCCGAACGGATCACCGACCAGAAGATTGAGCGTCTCAAGGACTTCATCGCCGAGATGGATGAGGCGATCGCAGCGGAAGATTCCGAGCGCTACCTCAAAGTCAACTTCGCCTTCCACGAATTTATCGTCGTCAGTGCGGGCAATGCGACGCTCGCGCAGCAATATCTGAGTTTGGTCAAGCAGCTTCGCCTTTATCGCGCCCGCAACCTGATGCTCGGCGGTTCCATGCATGCCTCGCATCTGGAGCACCATGCGATGGCCGACGCTCTGATCCGCCGTGATCCGGCAAGCGCACTCGCCACTCATACTCATCACGTCGAAGCGGCGAAGGAACGGCTCATGTCGACCGTCGCGAGCCTCAAGTCAAAACAGGGAGATTGAACGCGTGAATACCGTATCCGACATCACGGCCCAGGCCATACGTTTTATCGAGCGGACGACCTATGCCGACCTGCCGGATGAAGCTTTGGCGATCGGCCGACGCTGCATGGTCGACACTGTCGGCCTTTACCTCGCCGGCAGCCAGGAGACTTCGGTTCGGATCCTCATCAAAGACGCGCTCGCGCAAGGCGGCCGTGGCGACGCACCGCTGCCGGGGGCAGGCCCGAAGAAAGTGCCGGCTGCACTTGCCGGCCGCGTCTGGGGAACGGCCGGTCACGCGCATGACTGGGACGACACGCAGGTCTCCCACGATCCGGGCCATGTCTATGGATTGCTGACCCATCCGTCCGTACCGCCGCTCACGGCGGCGCTGATCATCGGCAGCCAGCTCGGCAATGTCGACGGACGCGACATCATGCTCGCCTTCCAGGTGGGCTTCGAAGTCGAGTGCAAGATCTCCGAATGGATGAAGCCGCGCCATTACCGCCGCGGTCACCACAGCAGCGGAACAGTCGGTACGTTCGGCGCCACTGCCGCGGCTGCCAAGCTGCTGGGTCTGAAGGGGGAAAAGCTCGCGCATGCGCTGGGGCTCGCGGCAAGCTTCGCAGCCGGTATCCGCGTCAACTTCGGCACGATGACAAAGCCGCTGCACGTCGGCCGCGCCTGCGAGAACGGCATCACCGCAGCGCTTCTGGCGGCCCGCGGTTTCGATGCGGATCCGTCGGCGCTCGATGGCGCCTGGGGCTTCTTCTCGGTCATGGGCGAGGGGTTCGACGAAGAAAAGACGGAGGCGGGCTTCGGTTCTCCGCTGACGATCGTCTCGCCAGGCGTCAGCGTCAAGCCATACCCTTCGGGCATCCTTACGCACCAGTCCATGGATGCCATGCTCAAGCTGGTGCTGGATCACGATCTCAAAGCCGAAGACGTCGAGCGCATCCGCTTCTTCGCCGGCAAGAACATTATCGAGCCGATCCGGTATCCAATCGCCCGCAACCACCTGCAGGCAAAGTTCTCGATGCCGGCACTGCTGTCGATGATCGTGCTGTGCCGCCGGGCCAGCCATCACGAATTCGAGGATGCCTTCGTCGCAGGACCGGCAATGCAGGATCTGCAGGCGCGCACCGAGATCATCAACGATCCGGAGATCGACGCGCAGGGTTATGACAAGATCCGTTCACGCATCGAAGTCCTTGTCAAGGATGGCCGCACATTGGTGGAGTGGGCCGACGAACGCTACCGCGGCGGACCGTCCAACCCGATCAGCGACGAAGGGCTGGATGCCAAATTCCGCATGTGCGCCGAAGGCGTCATCGATGACGTCTGCCAGGAAGAGCTTCTCGCACTGGTCCGCGGCATTGACAGGGGTTCCGACATCAAGCGTCTTGTGGCCCTGATCAGCGGAGCCGACGAACATGCCGGCGAGGAGATCGCAGCCGAATAGTCCATCATGGCAACACTGCTTGGGGAGAAGCAGTGAATTTAACGGGAGAGAGAATATGAGCATGATCAAAACAATTGGGAAAGCAGCCTCCGGGCTTGCGGCGTTGGCACTGCTTTCCGCCGCGCCGGCCCTTGCCGACCCGGCAGCCTACCCGGTCAAGGTCGTGACGCTCGTCACGCACTCGAGCCCGGGTGGCGGCAGCGACGTCTTCCTGCGCGAAATGTCAAAATATCTGGGCAAATATATCGACGCGACCTTCGTCGTCGAAAACGTGCAGGGTGGCAGCGGCGCGAAGGCAATGGCGCGCGTCGCCTCCGCACCCGCAGATGGCAGCGTGTTCTACGCAACCACGCCGACCTACATCTACACGTCCCTGATGAGCAAGCCGCAGAGCACCTACAAGGACATGCAGCCGGTCGTGAACTTCTTCCTCGACAGCGAGGTGATCTATACGCGCGCCGACGGTCCCTACAAGACACTCAAGGACGTCATCGACCATGCCAAGAACGAGCGCGGCCGCTGGGGTGCTGCCAATCCCGCTTCGCTTGAGCGTCAGGCCGCGGAGCAGCTGAAACGAGCCGCCGGCGTAAAACCCGCTATCGTAACCCACGAGGGCGGCGGCGATATGATGCTCAACGTGCTGAACGGCACGCTCGACATCGGCATTGGAGAAATTCAGGAGGTGCGCTCGCAACTGGATGCCGGCAAGATCAAGCTGCTTGCCACTTTCAACCCCGAACGGATTGCCGACAAGCCTGATGTCCCGACTGTCAGGGAACTCGGCTATGACGTGGCGCTGGTAAAATTCCGTGGTCTTGCCGGCCCTAAAGGCATTCCCGATACCACGGCGGCGATCTGGGACGAGGCTGTCAAGAAGATCCTCGAGGACCCGGACTACAAGAAGGCCTACGCCGCCGAGGTGCTGGTGCCAAAGCCGATCGGCCACAAGGAATATCCGACTTTCGTAAACAATTTCGCGTCGACGACGGAAGAGTTCCTGAAGTCGACAGGCGCAATCAAGTAACAGGACCGATTCAGCTTCGGGACCGCGTGGGCGCGGTCCCGAAAAACCCTTTCTTCACCATGAGGGCACTCTCATGAACAGAGATCTTCTCAGCGGCGTGGTGCTTCTTGCCGTCGCTGGCACTTACTACACCTGGTCAACCCAGATTGCCGACAGCACCTTGTCCGATGAAATCGGCGCAGGCGGTCTGCCAAAGGTCCTTTCGGTTATCCTGGCCATCCTGGCCCTCAGTCTCATTGCGCGCACATTGCTCGCCACCCGGCTTCGTCGGGCGACGGCGGCTAAAGTGGCCGACGGCGAGGAAGATGAGAATGCGCCACTGCCGCGCGCAGTGGGCCTGCTTCTTTTCGGTGCAGCCTATGTCTTCCTGCTTCCTTTCGTCGGCTACATCGTCGCGACCGCCCTCTTGATCGGCGCGCTCGCGCTGTACGAGGGTGCACCGCGCAGCTGGGTCGTGCTCGCCGCCGCTGTCGGCGGTGGTCTGTTCTACTGGGCCATTTTCGTCAAGCTGCTCGGCGTCAATCAGCCCATGGGTTCGGTCTTTCAGGGGCTATTCTGATGGCGACGTTCTGGGATATCTTGCACCTTTTGGTGGAGACACCGATCGTTTTTGTCGCGATCGCCGGCCTCACTTGGGGAATTCTCGGCGGAGCCTTGCCAGGCATCTCGGCCTCGATCACCATGGCGCTCGTCCTTCCCTTCACCTACACAATGGACCCGGCACAGGCGATCGCGCTGCTCGCCTGCGTCTATATCGGGGCCGAATATGGCGGATCGATCCCGGCGATCCTGATCCGTACGCCCGGCACCAATTCCTCCGCGGCGACCGTGATCGACGGATATGAGCTCAATCGCCAGGGCCGCGCCGGCGAAGCGCTCGGCATTTCGCTGATGTCCGGTGTCGTTGGCAGCCTGTTCGGGCTCGCCATGCTCATCCTGTTGACCGAGCCGCTTTCCTGGCTGGCGCTTGCCTTTACGCCGGCATCCTATTTCGGGCTCGGCATTCTCGGCCTCAGCGTCATCGCGTCGATGAGTGGCGGCTCGCTGATCAAAGGTCTGGCCGCTGCGACAGTCGGCCTGATGATCTCTACAGTCGGCACCGACCCAATTTCGGGGGTCACGCGCTTCACCTTCGAAATACCGGATCTGTTGGGCGGCATCGAGCCCGTCCTCGTCATGGTTGGCCTCTTTGCCCTGACCGAACTGATGAGCCAGTCAGGCTCTCCGAACATGGCCAAGCTGAATGCCAGCATCCGTATCCGCCTGCCGAGCCTTGCGATGATGAACAGGCTGAAACGCTCCCAGCTCATCGGCTGCATCCTGGGCCTTTTCGAGGGCCTGACGCCGGGCGGCGGAGGGTCGATCGCGGCCTTCATGTCCTACAACGAGGCACGGCGCTGGTCGAAAACGCCGCAGCTGTTCGGCAAGGGATCGGAAGAGGGCGTGGCCGCGCCTGAAGCGGCGAACAACACGGTTGCGAGTACCGCCATGATACCGCTCTTGAGCTTTGGTATTCCAAGCTCGAACTCGACTGCGGTGCTCCTCGGCGGGTTGCTGATGCACGGCCTCATTCCCGGCCCTCGTCTTTTCGAGCAGAGCGGTCAGGTTATCGACAGTATCTATGTCGGCTCCTTCATCGCGATCATCGCCCAGATCGGTATCGGCATCCTCATTCTGCCGGCCTGCATCTGGCTGGTGAACCGGCCGAGGCACTATCGAGCCGGCTTCATCTTCGCGCTGATCCTGTCGGGTATCTATACACTCAACAACAGCCTGTTCGATCTGGGCGTCGCCCTGGGACTCGGGCTGGTCGGCTATCTGATGCGCCTTACTCGTTTCCCGGTCCTGCCGATGATCCTGGGCGTCGTTCTCGGGCACATGGTCGAATCCAGCTACCGACGTTCACTGGTGCTCTCCGGCGGTGATCTGATGATCTTTCTGCAGGATCCGATCGCGCTCTGCCTGCTGTCCCTCGCCCTCATCTTCATCGTCGTCTCGCTCGCGCGCGAAATCCGCGATGCCCGCAAAGTCAAGCTGGAGGAAGCTCATTCATGAATGTTGCCGTTTCCACATCGTCGCCGGTCGCGACCAGGCTGGCAGCGTTCGCAGCCGAGGCATTGCCCTCGGCTGCGGCAACTGCCGTCTGCCGCCGTCTGCTCTTCGACATCATCGCTCTCGCCATAGCCGCCCGCAACACGGACTATGTCCAGGCGGTTCTGGGAAGCGCTGTCGATGATGGTCCGTGCACCGCCTTCGGACACGAAAGAACGCTTGGTCTCTATGATGCCGCACTCGTCAACGGAACCGCGGCCCATGGCGAGGATTATGATGATACGTTCGAGGGCGGGCCTATCCATGCAGGGGCGGTGATCGTTTCGGCCGTGATGGCGATCGCCGAGAAGCGCAAGCTGGATGGTCGCGCGGTCATGCGCGGCATAGCCGTCGGAACGGAACTCATGTGCCGCATGAGCCTCGTTGCGCCGCAGGCGACGCACAAGGCGAGCTTTCATCCGACTGCGATCTTCGGTGCCCCGGCGGCGGCGGCGGCGGTCGGCACCGCACTCGGGCTCGATAGTGGCCGGATCGCCCGCGCGCTCGGCATCTCCGGCAGCCTCGCTTCCGGCATTATTGAATATCTCGCCGACGGCAGTTCGACGAAACGGCTTCACGCCGGCGCCGCTGCCCAGGCGGGGCTTCGGGCCGCGCTACTGGCAGAAGGAGGGTTCATGGGACCGCTTACCGTCTTCGACGGCACGAACGGCATGTACAAGGCCTTCGCCCCATCCAAGGCGGCCGATTTCAGCCATCTGGTCGACGGGCTTGGCAAGGAATGGATTCTGGAGACGCTCGCCTTCAAGCCCTATGCCTGCGGGACGATGACGCAACCCTTCATCGATTGCGCCAGGATGCTTGCCAAAGCCGGCGTGAAGGCCGACGATATCGTTGCCATCACCTGCAATGTCGGCGAGGGAACCGTGCATCGCCTCTGGGAACCGCTTGCCGAAAAACACCGTCCGCCGAACGGCTATGCCGGCAAGTTCTCGACACCCTACTGCATTGCGGTTGGCTTCACCGACGGCGAAGCGGGTCTCGGTCAGTTCACTGACGAACGGGTACTCGATCCGGCGCTCAGGACACTGGCAGCGAAGATCTCCTACGAGATCGATCCGAACGATCCCTATCCCCGCAGCTTCACCGGCCATATCAGGGCAGTGCTGAAGGACGGATCGGTTTGCGAATTCCGCCAGCCACATATGCGTGGCGGTGCACATGAGCCGTTGCCGGATGTTGAGCTGCAGGCCAAGTTCGAGGCGAATCTGCGGTTCGGAGGCTTGACTGCCGAAAGGATCAATGCGTTGCGTGCAGGACTGGATCGGATCGCGGATGGCGGCCACGTCGATCTTTCTGCAGCGAGATCGCAGGCGGAGGTGAAATGATCGATTTGGGTCTCAAGGGTCGCGTAGCGCTCGTCACGGGCGCATCCCGCAATATCGGTCGCTCTATCGCGCTGGCGCTCGCCGACGCCGGTGCGTCGGTCGCTATCGTTGCTCGTTCGGACAGGGACGCCGCGCAGGCCGTTGCGGGCGAAGTCGAAGCGAGAGGAGGTGCGGCTGCCGTGCTGTTCGGCGACGTCGGGCGGGAAGAAGATGCTGCCCGCCTCGTAAGGGAGAGCATCGAAAGGCTGGGTCGGCTCGACATTCTTGTCAACAATGCCGCCATCCGCCGCGAAGCACCGGTCGAGGCGCTGTCCTTCCAAGACTGGCGTGATGTCATGGCGGTAACGCTCGACGGCGCTTTCCTGATGAGCCGGGCCGCGATCCCGCATTTGAAAGCCAGCGGTCAGGGCGCGATCGTCAATATCGGTGGTCTTACGGCCTACACGGGCGCGATCCATCGCGTTCACGTCGTTGCGGCAAAGGCGGGGTTGGACGGCCTGACAAAGGCACTTGCCCACGAACTGGGCTCGCAAGGCATTACCGTCAATCTCATCTCTCCCGGAATGATAAATACGAACCGGCAACACACGATGGCCGGCGAGCCCGCCCATCACAAGACCACCCGCACGCTGGTGGGTCGTCGTGGGACGCCGGAGGAAGTGGCGGCAGCCGTGGTCTATCTCGCCAGCGCCCAGGCTCGCTTCACAACCGGCCAGACTCTGCATGTCAACGGTGGGGCGTTTCTTCCTTGACGACTATAGAGCGGGATGCCCGAAAAAATGCGCGGATTTCGGCGACATCCCGCTCCAACGTCTTGATGTAGCGGCCGGCTCTGGAGATTGCTCTCGAACCCATGAATTCCTGGTCAGGTTACGGAGGCTGCTTGGCTGTTGGCACTGGCCAAGGCAGCGGCGAGCCTGATGGCAGCCTCGAAGGCACCGGTATCAGCAATGCCCTTACCGACGATGTCGAAGGCGGTGCCGTGGGCCGGAGTGGTGAAGACGATATCCAGCCCAGCCGTTACCGTCACACCGCGGTTGAAGCCGCGCAGTTTTGTGGCGATCTGTCCCTGGTCGTGATACATGGCGACAACGCCGTCGAACTCGTCGTTAAACGCCCTTATGTAGACTGTGTCTGACGGAAACGGGCCTTTGCAGTCATAGCCGCGTGCAGCCATTCTTTCGACAACGGGGCGGATGAGGTCGATTTCCTCGCGCCCGAAAAGGCCGTTCTCGCCGGCATGCGGGTTCAATGCCGCGACGGCGAGGCGCGGACGAGCAATCCCCGCCTTCTTCATCGTTTCCGTTGCCAGCACGATGGCGGCGCTGATTGACTGCTCGGTGATCTGGTCGAGCGCTTCGCGTAAGGAGACATGGCTCGTGACACGCGACATCCATTGGCCATCGAGCACGTTCATTTCGCTGAAATAGGCGATGTGGCCGAGAAGATGCGCGAACATCTTGTGCTCGTCCGGAAACTTCCAGCCTCCGTCATACATCGCCCTCTTGTTGAGCGGTGCGAAGGAAATAGCCTCGACCTCGCCCGCCTTGGCGAATTCGACCGCCTTGGCTAGCGTCTCGCCGGTCGCGTGACCGGACTCAGAGCTTGCCCGACCGGGCGGATAGCGCGACGGATCCGTATTGCCGAGGTCGACCAGCGGGATTTCGGCGCGTGTCCAATCGATGGCAGACGGGCGGTCATAGATGTGCAGATCGAGCTTCACGCCGGCCTGGCTTGCTCCAAGCTCAAGCACCCGCCGGTCGCCGACGACGACGATCCGCGCAACGTCATTCAGCCCTCCGTCGCTCAGAATCCTGGCCGTCTGTTCCGGGCCGATCCCGGTGCAGTCGCCGGGAGTGAGCGCGATGATGGGGCGATGGACCGCGGTCATGAAATCCTCCCGTTGCCTGTTTCGGCTGGGACCGCCGCGCGCAGTGCCGCCACAACGGCATCACCGCATTCGATTGTGGACGCCTGCCCGCCAAGGTCACGCGTGCGCGTTGCAGCATCGGCAATGACCTTTTCAATCGCCTTCACGATGCCGGCCGCTGCCGCCGGATAGCCGAGATGCTCCAGCATCATGGCGCCTGCCCAGATCTGCCCGATGGGATTTGCAATGCCCTTGCCGGCTATATCGGGTGCCGATCCATGCACCGGCTCAAAGAGCGAAGGGAAGTCACGCTCCGGATTGATGTTGCCCGAGGGGGCTATGCCGATCGTTCCGGTGCAAGCGGGGCCGAGATCCGAAAGAATGTCGCCGAACAGGTTCGAGGCGACGACCACATCAAACCGGTCCGGATTGAGAACGAAATGGGCGCAGAGAATATCGATATGATACTTGTCGCAACGGATGTCGGGATAGCGGCCAGCCATCAATTCCGTCCGCTCGTCCCAATAGGGCATCGTGATCGAGATGCCGTTGGACTTCGTGGCTGAAGTCACATGTTTTGCTTCGCGGCGGCTTGCCAGCTCGAAAGCGAATTTCAGGACGCGATCGATCCCCGTCCTGCTCATGACAGTCTCCTGGATGACGATTTCCCGTTCGGTTCCGACGTACATTTTGCCGCCGACGGAAGAGTATTCTCCCTCGGTGTTCTCTCGGACAATGTAGAAATCGATGTCGCCGGGATTGCGCCCGGCAAGAGGCGACCGGACGCCCTGCATCAACCGCACGGGCCTCAGGTTCACATACTGGTCGAATTCGCGGCGGAACTGAAGAAGGGAACCCCATAGCGAGATGTGATCGGGAACCTTGTCCGGCCAGCCGACCGCGCCGAAGAAGATGGCGTCGTGGCTGCCGATCTGCGCCTTCCAATCCTCCGGCATCATGCGACCGTGCTCCAGATAATAGTCGCAGGAGGCGAAGTCGAAACGATCGAAATGCAACGGCACGTCAAAAATCTGCGCTGCCGCCTCCAATACCTTCAGCCCTTCCGGCACGACTTCCGTCCCGATGCCGTCACCGGGAATGACCGCAATCTTGAGAAGGTTTCCCGACATGACTTTCCTCCCTCATCGCCCACGACATCGTGTCTTGCCGCATGAAGAAAAAATTGTCAATTATAAACTGTTGACAATTTACTACGGCTTGGACTGAGGAGGAGATGCCCAATGGCTGAAAGAGCTTTATCAGAACCTAATAGAACGTTGATGCGTGGTTTCCGTTATGAGCGGATCGCCGCCGATGGCGCAGAGATCAACGTCGCGATCGGCGGCGACGGTCCACCCCTTCTCCTGCTTCACGGCAATCCGCTGACCCATGTGAGCTGGCACAAGGTCGTGCCGACACTCGTCGAGCACTTCACCGTCGTCGCACCCGACCTGCGAGGTTATGGCGACAGTTCGAAGCCGGACGGCGGCGAGGATCACAGCGGATACACCTTTCGAGCAATGGCCGACGACAATGTACAGCTTATGGAACATCTCGGCTTTCGCCGGTTCGACGTTGCCGGTCACGACCGGGGTGCGCGCGTGGCGTTTCGCATGGGGCTCGACCATCCGGATCGGGTAAAGCGGATCGCTGCGCTGGACATTGTCCCCACTCACCACGCCTTGACCCATGTGAGCCTCGGATGGGGGCTGGAGGCCTATCACTGGTTTTTCATGGCGCAGAAGGCGCCGTTTCCGGAACGTCTCATCTGCGGCGACCTCGCCTATTACATCGATTACAAGCTGAACAAGAAAGGCGTCGGTCTGTCGATCTTCCATCCGGAGGCCATGGCCGAATACAAGCGCTGCACGACGCCGGAGCAGATCCACGCGGTCTGCGAAGATTACCGTGCGACCGTCTCGCTCGATCTTGCAATGGATACGGCGGACTTCGGCCAGAAGAAGATCGCTTGCCCGGTCCTCGTGATCTGGGGATCGAACAGCCATTGCGGCCGCCATTTCCAACCGATGGAAGCATGGGCGTCATGGGCCGATGATCTCCGCGGTTGGTCCGTGCCAACAGGGCATTATCCGGCGGAAGAGCGGCCGGAGGTTATCGCGGAGCCTTTCCTCGATTTCTTCTCTGGCCGGGAGCCGACGCCTTGGTCGGGCACCGACGAAACGCACGCGTCGAGAGCGTGAATGACGGAACCGGAGGAGGTGGCCGCCCTTCCTCCGGCCCGGTCCTCAAGCGCCGATGTGGCGCAGGATACCGTTCGTCATGTCACTGGTGCCACCCGTGCCGCGAATATCCTTCGTGCGGGTGGCGGGATCTGCGAGCGCTGCCGTGATCGCCTTTTCCATGATGGCCGCAGCCTCGACGGCCTGGGGCAGCTTTCGATTATGGCCCAGCCATTCGACCATCATGCGCGCGGATTCGATCATCGCGAAGGGATTGGCGATGCCCTTTCCGGCGATGTCCGGGGCCGACCCGTGGGTAGCCTGCGCCATGGCGATTGCGCCTTCGCCGATGCAGAGGCCCGGCGCCATGCCGAGCCCGCCGACGAGGCCCGCGGCTTCGTCTGTGAGGATATCGCCGAACATGTTCGTGGTGACGATGACGTCGAAGCTCTGCGGATCGCGGATCAGCCGCATCGCCATCGTGTCGACGATGACCTCGTTAACGGTTACATCTGGAAACTCCTTGGCGACGCGATGGCATTCCTCGACAAACATGCCGCAGCCCAGCTTGAACACGGTGTTCTTGTGAACAACCGTCAGGCGCCTCTTGCGCTGCTGGGCGATCTCGAACGCGGCCCGCGCCACGCGGGAGGAGCCAAGCCGGGTAATGACCCGGACGGAAATCGTCATGTCTTCGGTGGGGCGGAACTCGCCGGAACCCGCGACCACATTGCGGTCCGGCTGGAAGCCCTCGTTGTTTTCCCGCACGATGACCAGGTCGATGTCGTCATGGATCGCGCCAAGTCCTGGATAGGAACGTGTCGGCCGCACGTTGGCGAAGAGATTGAAGCGCTTGCGCAAAATGGGGTGCGGATTGATCGCGCCCGGGACTTTCGGATAGGCCTGATGGCCGATCGGGCCTAGGATGAAGCCGTCCATCTTCATCAGCGCTTCGATCGTGCCCTCTGGAAAGGTGGATCCCTCTGTGTCGAGCGCCGACCTCCCGATCGGCATCGGCCGCCAATCGATCCGCAATCCGGACCGCGCGGCGGCGGCTTTGGTCACCGCAACGGCAGCCGGGACGATCTCGTGCCCGATATCGTCGCCGTTCAGTATTCCCAGGATCAAGTGATCCGTCATGTTTGTCTCCTTAAGCTTAGTGAGTGCGCTCAGTGCGGGCCGGCTCAGGACTTTCCGTTCGGAAGAAAGCGCGAGCAGTAGTCGAAGGCTCTGAAAACGAGCGGAATTGTCGTCATGACCAGCGCGATCCGCATGATCTGGAAGCCGGTCACCGTCGTTGCATCCAGGTGCATCGCGGTCGCCGTCAGCACCATTTCGGTCACGCCGGCCGGTGCCACCGCGAGAAGTCCGGTGCTGAACGGCAACCCGGCAACATGTCCGACGAGCGAGGCGATCAGGGCAGCCGCGGCGAGCAGGAATGCGGTGGTTCCGACGGCGGCGAGCGTGACGCGGGGAAGCCGTCCGACAATCTCGCGCCTGAAGCGGCAGCCGATCCAGGTGCCGATCACGATCTGCGCGATGTTGAGCAGCACACGCGGCACCGCGAAGGGACCATATCCCATGCAGGCGATCGTTGCGCCGAGGAGCGCCGGCGCAAGGAGCCATGTGTTCGGCATGCGCATCGGCAGGAGGAGATAGGCCAGGACCGCCGCGCCCGCCAGCAAGGCGGCAAGTGGCAGAAGTTCCGCTGCCAGATTGACGACCTTCTCTGGCACCTGACCCGTTTCACCAAATATGGCGAGCAGGAAGGGCACCGTCGTGACAATCGCCGTCACCCGGATCAGATGCACGATGGCGACTGTATCGGCGTCGGCGCCTTTCTGGTGTGCGATCACGGCCATTTCTGCGAGACCGGCGGCCGCTGTGGCGAAGAACGCCGTTCGCCGGTCGATGCCAGCGAGCTTTTCGAGCAGGATTGCTGCCGCAGAGGTGGCAACAATGACGAGCAGCGTCGAGGCGAACATCACCGGGATCAGCCGTAAGGTCGCGATGGCGACATCCGGAACGAAGCGCAGGCCGATTGACACCCCGACAACGACCTGGCCGAGTTCCCGTCCGAACGGAAGGGTCCTGACGGGCAGGCCGAGCATCGTGGCCACGGCCGTGAGCATCAGGGGCCCAAGGAGAAAGGGCAGGGGCATTGCCGCGCCATAGGCGAGCGCCGCGCCAAGGCATCCGGCTGCGAGCGTCAGCGCCATCTTCGGCAGTTGGCGCCAACCAGCATCTGACGTTCCATGCTGTCCTGGAACCGGGGCGTGCATGCGACCGGTCCCGGCTTAGGCGATCGTGACCAGCAATTCGGACAGTCGGTCGAGCGAGGGAAGCTCCTCGACATTGCGAACCAGCTCGATGATCTCGTCGGCGCGGGATGCCGACATGCCGGCAAAGGAGACATTCTCGCGGAATTTGCCGGCGACCTCGTCATAGGTCATCGGGAATGCGGGAGATCCCTTGCCGAAGTCGGCGCGGCCGGAAATCTTGCGCCCGTCCTTGAGTTCGATATCGATGATCGTCGTCATCAGATGATATCCGGCGGCCTCTGCGACGTCGTCGACGACAAAATCGACCTTTTCGATCATCGCCTTGACGTCCTCGCGAACCACGACTTCGTCGGTGAATTCTGCAAGACCGGCCCGACCTTCCAGGAGAAGGATCGCCATGCAGAACTCCATGGAGAACTTCGCCTGCAGTTCGTCCTTCGGCCGATGGTGGATCAGCGCGTTGGGCATGTTGGAATTGGTGCCGACGCGAACATGCTTCACGTCGTCGGCCCGAATGTTGTGTTCCTTGATGAGGCGCAGCATTTCCGTCATGCCGGGGTGGGTAAGCGAGCCCGAGGGATGTGGCTTGATGGACACGCCGGGGTCGGCAAAGGTCCAAGGCGCTCCGAGCTTTCCAAGGATCGCGTTAACGTCGTAGCCTCCGCCCGCTGCGCTGAAGAAGCCGCGTGGGGCTTCCAGGATCTTCGGCGTAGCAGTCCATCCGTAGGACGCGAACTGCGCGGCAGCCACACCGCTTTCTGAGGATCGGCCGGCGTGGAAGGGTTTGGTCATGGTGCCGAAGTTCTCGCGCAGCCCCGCCGACTGGCTGCCCGCAATCGACAGTGCCCGCAAGGTCGTCGGCACATCGAAGCCAAGAAGCTTTGACGCGGCCGCGGCAGCGGCGAAGGTTCCGCAGGTCGCCGTCGCATGGAAACCGGTCTGGTAGTGGCGCGGGTTGATCGCCTCGGCGATCTTGCACTCCACCTCGACACCCAGATGGTAGGCAAGCATAAAGTCGCGGCCATTCGCCTTGACCATTTCGGAAACGGCAAAGGCGGCGGGCAGGGCCGGTGCGGTCGGATGCGTCAGAAGGCCGTAGACCCGGTCCTTGGCGACAGCAAGCTGGGTATCGTCATAGTCGTCCGCATGAATGCCAACGCCATTCGCAAAGGCGGCGAAGCGGGGAGAAACGCGTCGTCCACCGCCTATCACGGTTGCAGGGCCGTCTCCAAGGTTGAGATCTGAAAGGTGCTGCCGAACGAGCTCGCCACTCTTGGCAACGGAACCTGAAGCCGCCAAGCCTAAACCATCCAGGATCGACTTCTTTCCGATTTCCACCACCTCCCTCGACAGATCGTCCGGGCGGGCGCTCGCGATGAATTCCGCCACATATTTTGTCAGTTCGCCGTCGACTTTGGCGCTCTGGTTCATGTCCTCTTCCTCTCTCCCAAAGATCAATGACAGACCTTATAACGTCCAAATGATTGTAAATTGTCAACAGTTTTTTGTTGTCTAGTTGGGCCGGAGTGCACGTTGATGCACGTCTCAATGCCTCGTCGACATGTTGCTGAATTTGAGTGGTCAGGCCGTGTCCGGCTCTCCCGCGATCCGCGTCCGAACTATGCCATTGGTGATGTGCGCACGGGCCGCAATAAAAGCCTGCAACGGGTCGCGCGCCTCCAACGCTTTGTAGATTGCCCGGTGCTCGGCATTCGATACGCTGAGGACGTCAGGGCTCGAAAGCGCCCTATACCGCTGGATGTGAAGTTCCCGTACGAAGCTCTGGTAGATGGATTCCAGGCGGTTGTTGGCGGCCATATGCGCGATCTGCCGGTGAAACTCGAGGTTGATCGGATAATAGTCGTGGACGACACCGGTTTCCACAACGGCGTCCATTTTCTTGAGCAGACCGGCTAGAATCTTCAGTTGCCCGTCCGTGATTTTCTCGGCGAGCATCATCGCCATGCAGGCAAAGACGCCGGCTCGCGCCTCGGACAGATCCTGCGCCTCGTCATTGGTTAGCGCCCGGACGAAAAAGCCCCGGTTGGGAATGATCTCGATGAGGCCCATCGCGGCTATGGCGCTGCAGGCTTCGCGAATCGGGCCGCGGCTGACACCAAGGCGCTGCGAAAGGGCGTTCTCGTTGATCCTTTCGTTGGGCTTCAGTTCGCCTTCGATGATCATGCGCTCGATCTCGGCTTGCACGACATTGCTCAGCGAGCGGGTGCGCAGAAAGTCGATAGCAGCGAGGGCTTGTGTCTGTTCCGGTACTTTCGCCATCTTGTCGTCGTGCATCCTGTCCTGCGGGCTGGCGGGCGGCCACCTGGCCGCCCCTGGGCCGTTCATACCAATTGTCGTTCTGTCATGCTATCTCACTCATACACCATGAGATACTGGTGCCTTGGACATCAACCTCTCGGCGTTTCGGGTGAGCGTCCGAGGACCGGAACATTGTTCGCCACGTAGACGACGGCGAACGATGCGATCAGGAGAATGATGCCAAGCACGCAAATGGCGCCGAGGTCCCCGCTCTCGTTAAGGTCGTAGATGATGACGGAAACGAGCTTCGTATTGGCGGTCGTCAGCAGGATCGTCGCCGAGAGTTCGCGGATCGTGCCGACAAAAACGAAGCACCATGCGGCGATCACGCTCGTTCTCAGCAGTGGCGCAGTAATGTCCCAAAGGGTGCGAAGCCGTGAGGCACCCATGATTCTGCCGGCTTCCTCCAATTCGGGGTGAATGCCGGCGAAGGAGGACGACATCTGCTGATAACCTGCAGGCAGCTCGATCGTCATGAAGGCGATCAGCAATATCCAGATCGTGCCGTAGAGCTGGAACGTTGGGTTGGCATAGCTTAGGAACAGGCCGACGCCCAGCACAATCCCGGGGATTGCGATCGGAGCCGTGGCGAGCAGGCCGAGGTAGTTTGAGCCGGGGATCGAACGTCGGGTCACGAGATAGGCCGTGATCAGCGCGATGACCGTCACGGCAGTTGCCGTGAGCACGCCGAGCAGGAAGGTGTTGCGCAGCGCAAGCTGTGTCGCTGAGAAATCGAAGAGAACAAAGTTCCAGTGCTTGAGCGTGATCGTCTGCCAGGTGAGCGGATCACCGGCGGTGTTGGTGAACGCCGTCTTGAAGATCGCGCCATAGGGCAGGAAGATCGTCAGCGAAAGGACTGCTAGAACGAACAGGCCTGCGGCCCACTTCCATTTGCCGAGCTTGATGATACGGGGCGATCCGCTCTTGCCGCCAAGCACGGTATATCCCTTGCGGCCCAGCACCATCTTCTGCGCGCGCAGCAGGATGACGGTAATGATGAGCAGCGGAATGGCTGCTGCTGCCGCCAATCCAAGTTGCGGCGGGAATTGGAACAGGCTCCAGATCTTGGTCGTAATAACGTGAAAACCGGCCGGCAGTGCCAGGATTGCGGGGGAACCGAACATCGTCAGTGATTGCAGGATGGCAATCAGGGTGCCGGCCAGCATCGCCGGCAGAACCAGAGGAAAAGTCACCTTCCGCAGGGTCGTCAGCGCTTTGCCCCCGAGAATGGCGGAAGCGTCCTCCAGGTCCGAGGGGACCTTGTCGAGCGCGTTGGCGACAAGCGTAAAGACGTAGGGGAAGGTAAAGCAGGCGATCGCGAAGATCAGGCCGGGCATGGTGTATATGTTGACCAGCACCGCCGACGAATCCAGCGAAAAAAGCTTGCGGTAAAGGACATTGACCATGCCACTGTTGGGTGCAGCCAGGATTTCGTAGGCAATCGCACCGAGGAACGGTGGCGTCACGAAAGATGCCGTCACGAGCACCCGGATAAATTTGCGTCCGGGGAGATCGGTGCGCGCCACGAGCCAAGCCATTGGCGTTGCGATGGCGCATGACAGAATGCCGACTGCAAACGCCATACCGATGGCAAGCCCATAGGCGCGCAACAGCGTCGGATCGGTGACGAGTGCTGCGAAATTTCTCAGCGTGAAAGCGCCGGTCTCGTCGCTTTTAAAAGCATAATACAAGATCCAGAACAGCGGCAGGACCACGAGCACGCTCAGGAGCAGCGCCAGCAGCGTGAAAGTGGGGATCGACAGGTCGACGCCGCGGCGTCGACCCTCCCAGGCGGTCGAAGCGATATCTGTCATCGTCAATCAGGTCCCGAAATATTTCTCGTAGTTGGACTTGATCTCCTTGATCATCGGCTCGAGCTTAGCCGGGTCAAGATGCAGGACCTTGATCTGGGACAGCGGTGTCCGCGTCGACTTTTCCTTCACGTCAGGATGGAAGGATCTCAGGCCGCCGACATCGCTGTTGAGCTGCTGCGCCTCGAGCGAGAACAGGAAGGCATAAAAGAGTTTGGCTGCCTCCGGGTGAGGCGAGTTGGCCAGAACGGCGGCGTTGCCGACGGCAAGCGGCGTGCCTTCTGCCGGGTAGACGATCTTGATCGGCACGCCTTCTTCCTGCAGGCGGAAGATGTTGTATTCGTTGCCATCGATCTCCAGTGCCCGTTCGCCTTGGGCGAGCTTCTTCGGTGGTTCGGTCGACGACTGGACCTGCATGACCTGCTGCTGGCCGAGCTTTTCGAAGAATTCCCATCCGAGAAGATCCTGCAGGACGAAGGTCGCGGTCATCACCGTGCCACTGTAGCCCGGATGCGCCTTGACCATCTTGCCCTTGTATTTTGGATCGAGAAGGTCGGTCCAGGTCTTCGGAGCGTCCGCTTCGGGAAGCAGGTCCGAGCGATAGGCGATCACCGACAGATGGGCGCGATAGGCCGCGAAATTGCCGTCCGGGTCCTTTTCATCGGCCGGCCATTTCTTGGCCACCTCTTCCGGCACCATCGGGACCAGCCAGCCCTGGCGCTTGAAATATTCGAAATGGACGGCATCCGACGTCTCGACCACATCGGCGTTATAGATGCCCGACGATATTTCCTGACCAATGCGCTGGAAAACTCGTTCCGAGCCGGCACGCTCTACCTGTACGTCGATTCCAGAATAAGTCTTCTCGAAGAGTTCGGCGAGCTTCTCCGCGACCGCAACGTCCGTGGCGGTGTAGAAAACGAGCTTTCCTTCTTTCTGGGCCGCCGAAACAAGCTCCGGCGTTATGGCGTAGGGCGCCGGCGCCTCTGCCTGAGCGTGAGACGTCATCGCCAGGCCTGCGATGACCACTGTTGCTGCGAATGCTCTTTTCCACATATGTGCGTTCCTCCCGTTTCCACATGTTGAAAATTGCTGAGGCCGGCCGCTGCTCCAAAGGAGGCGCCGGTAAATGATCCTCCCTCTATTGAGCGAGCGCGCGGCAATGCTCCGGCGGGAAATGCAGCCAGACATCGCTGCCGGCCGACATTTCCACGTTAACCGGTGCAACTGCGCGCACCGTTTCGCCGCCTGGAATGGCGACGAGATAGTCGCGATGGGAGCCGAGGTAGATCTGACGCTCCACCTTGCCCAACACAGAATTCGCCTCCGACAAACGCTGCGGTGACAGCGATATGTCGTGATGCCGGACGGAAACCGCGCCGCTGCCGTTTGCGGGCAGCGATCCGCTTGCGCATTTCAGCGTGAAGTCGCCCGGGCACAGCACGGTGTCTTCGGCAACCTTCCTGCCGGTGAAGATGTTCGTTCCCCCGATGAAGCGCGCCACGAATTCCGTTTCCGGTCGTGCATAGATATCCTCCGGAGAGCCGGCCTGTTCGATATGCCCGTTATTCATCACGACGATGATGTCGGCCGTCGTCATGGCTTCCGCCTGATCGTGCGTCACATAGACGGTGGTGTAGCGGAATTCGTCGTGGAGCCGCCGGATTTCGAAGCGCATCTCTTCGCGAAGATTGGCGTCGAGGTTGGAAAGCGGCTCGTCCAGAAGAAGGATCTCCGGCTTCACGACGAGGGCCCTTGCAAGCGAGACACGCTGCTGCTGGCCTCCGGAAAGCTCGCCTGGATAGCGGCTCTCGAGCGGTTCCAGCTTGGTCACCGCAAGGATCGCACGCACGCGGGCGGTGATTTCTTCCGCCGGCATTCTGCGTAGCCGCAGGCCATAAGCGACGTTTTCGAAGACAGTCATGTGCGGCCAGAGCGCATAGCTCTGGAAGATCATCGACATGTTCCTGCCTTCGGGCGGCACTGTGCCATGGGCGGAAGAGACGACCTTTCCGCCGACCCTGATTTCGCCGCCATTGGCCGAAACGAAACCCGCCACCAGCCGGAGCGTTGTGGTCTTGCCGCAGCCCGAGGGCCCGAGAAGGCACACGAGTTTGCCCTTGTCGACGGAAAGGTTGAGATCCTTGATTACGGTCAGTGAACCGTAGTTCTTAACAAGCCCGGATAATTCGAGAAATGACATTCAACCTCCCATTGATTGTCTTTCACGTTCTGGCAAAGCTAAGGAGTAAATTGAAAATTGTCAACAGATGACCATTTGCAATAGCCACCGATTGTCGTGCGCAGAGAACCATCGACCCGAGATAGGCATTTCGCGGGTCGCCGTGGTGCAGGGCGAAATCCCCGAGCACCGGCTCGCGCTGTCTACGAACTCATGGTCAACAAGATCCTGAGAGGATCGAAGACCATGTCCGTGGGCGACCGGACCTTCCGCTATGATCCGGCGACCTACTTCATGATGTCGGTCGACCTGCCTGCGGTCGGCTCCGTTCATGCTTCAGAGCACGGTCGGCATTGCCATCCAATGGATCAAGGATTTCGCGAAACCGCTTCGCGTAGAGGCACTGGCGGACATGGCGGCACTGAGCGTCTCCACCTTTCATCGTCACTTCAAGGCAGTGATGGCAACCCGGGCGCCGTGAACCAAATCGCCGCCGGATAGGCTGCGCGATTCGAGGCGGCAACGCCGATCACTCGTTCCCAGGAACGCCGTAAGATGGCGAGACGGAGGGTTCGAGGGCACGAGTGACGTAATCATCGGCCTGGCCACGATATACTTCCCAGGCGCGAGCGACGGCTGCGACCGGGCAGCCTTCGTCCAGCCAGTCGACGCGGAGTTCGGCATAGGGCCAGCTCTCGCGATCGACGATCAACAGGCCGGCAGAATGGACAGGTCCGGCCTCGCCGCCCGCCCGGACGGCTGCCGTCAGCGCGGCGATCAGCCTGTCGCCGAGCAAGCCCTCGGCTGCCTCGAACGCACGGACCATGGCGCTTGGCACGCTGTCGTTCGCCAGCAAATTTCCGCCGGCTACACAATTCAGGCCTGAGACGGAGGTCCAGATGCCGAGCGCCTTGGCGCCGGAATGGACCGCGGTTTCACCTTTGACGTCCACCGCCAGAAGCTGGCGATAGTCTGGGAATGAGTCCCTTTGCCGGGCCGCCGAGACGGCTTCGACGGCGCCTGCTCCCTTTGCTAGCTCATCCAGCATGTACGGGCCGAGAGCCGGGTTGGTCACGTTCTGCGTGGCGACTGCGCCGACACCGGCACGTGCCCAGGCACAGCGGGCGGCGACCGCCGGAGACGAGGAGGAAATTGCTACGCCGAATTGGCCGGTCTTTGCGCAGCGCGCCACGATGGAAAAGGTCATGCGGAACTCTCCTGTCTTGAAAGCGGGAATGAGACGACCGCCGTTCCGAGCGACCCCTCCGTTGACGTTTCTTACGGTCAGTCGGGAATGACGGCCGTGGCGTCGATTTCGACCAGCCAATCGGGGCGGGCCAGCGCCACGACGACAAGGCCTGTGCACACCGGATATACGCCTTTGATGTATTCACCCATGGTTCGATAGACCGCTTCGCGGTGACGGACATCGGTCAGGTAGACCACGAGCTTGGTGACGTGCTCCATCTTGCCGCCGGCTTCTTCCACCAACTGGCGGATGTTCTGCATCACTTTGTGAGTCTGTTCGACCGGGTCATGGCTGTCGATGTTCATCGCCGTGTCGAGATCCTGCGGGCACTGACCGCGCAGGAAGATGACCGTGCCACGAGCGACCACGGCCTGGCAGAGGTCGTTGTCGAGCCGCTGCTCGGGGTAGGTGTCCTTGGTGTTGAATTTGCGAATGCGGGTGTGTGCCATTCTCTTCTCCATCGGGGGCAGGCAAGCATGGTGACGTGGGTCGATCGGCGGGGCAACTTCAGCCCTCTTCGGGATAGGCCAGGTATTGGTTCTGTATGACGATGTGGTCAGCCAGGTACTTGGCGTCGTGCCATACGCCCCAAATGAAGCTGGAACCGCGACCCGAGAGCCATGGCAGGCCGAGGAAGTAGATACCTTTCTCGGACGAGACGCCGCGCTGGTGCTTCGGGCGGCCCATTTCATCGAAGGCATTGACCTTGAGCCAGCTGTAATCAGCGCTAAAGCCGGTGGCCCAGATGATCGAGCTCACGCCGGCTTCTGCCAGAGCGAGTTCCCGCAACGGATTGATGACGCAGTCCACCTCAGGACCGAGAACGCGAGCCTCGGGCTCCTCCGGGAGATTGAGGCCGTTGCGCGCAACGAAGGCATCGGCCTCGTCAAGCAGCGAGAGATAGTTTTGGTCGCCGCGGTCCAGGTTGCGCGCCAGATCGTTGCCGAAGGTGAGCTTGCCGTCCTTGAAAGTGGTCGTCATCCCCACGAGAACCATGCCGAGCGATGCGAGGCGGCGGAAATCGATGGTTTTGCCGCCACGTGCGCCGCTTACGGCAATGGTGACATGTTCAGTGCCGGGAGCCTGCGCCTGAGCATCCCATTTCCCGAGGACGCCGAGCCACCAGACGAAGTCCCGACCGCGATAGGCGCGCGGCGGACGGTCATGGGGACCGACCGAAAGATAGACTTTGCGGCCGGCATGCATCAGCTCATCGGCGATCTGGACGCCGGACGAACCCGCGCCGACCACCAGCACCGCACCCTCCGGCAGCTGTTCGGGATTGCGATAGTCACTGGAATGCAGCTGACAGATGCCCGCGTCGGCTGGTACGAGTGGCGGGATGTTCGGCTGCTGGAAAGGGCCGGTCGCCGCCACAACATTGCGGGCTTCGATGACGCCGCCGGAGGTTTCGATGCGAAAGCCCGGGCGATCTTCGAGACGCTCGACGCCGGTTACCTCGACCCCGCAGCGGATGGGCGCATCATGCATCTTGGCATAATCTTCAAAGTAGTCGGCGACCTGCTCTTTGGGCACGAAAGAGTCCGGATCACCAGGAAATTTCATGTTGGGGAAACGGTCATGCCAGGCGGGGCCGTTGGCCACCAGAGAATCCCAGCGTTTGGAGCGCCAGCGCTCGGCGATCCGGCCCCGCTCGAGAACGAGGTGCTCCACGCCGTTTCTGCTGAGATGCTCGCTCATGGCGACACCGGCCTGGCCCGCCCCGACGACAAGCGTGTGGATCTTTTCGACAGACATGCGTTCGTCCTTTTCTGTTTCGCCGGATCCCGCCGGTCGCTGGCGACTGCCTGGATTCCGCTCTATCGAAGCCCTTGGTTTCAGAAAATTACGAATTCCTGCAGCATTGGTTAGGATCGTCGAAAGCAGATCGGGGCGTCGCGCCGACCAAAACGGCAGGCGAGCACGGGCGGGCCGGCAAGGACATGCGAGGCTGTGGGCGTTTACACTTCAGGAATTGACGATTATTAAATCGGCAATTGACGTCTTCTCCCTTTGGCAAAGGCTTTCCGCGCTCGGCGCCGAGGCGAAGGGATGACGCGCTGCATCAGGTCTCATTCATGCGCTTTACGCTTCGGCAGCTCGAATATTTCATTGCGACGGCCGAGGCTGGCTCCATCACCCTGGCATCCGATCGTATCCGGGTCTCGCAACCCTCCATCTCGACAGCGATCTCACAGCTCGAGATCGAACTCGGCACGCAGCTTTTCCTGAGGCGTCATGCGCAGGGACTTTCGCTGACACCGGCAGGACAGAAGATTCTTGTGCAGGCCAAGGCAGTAATCGAGCAGGCGCAGAGCCTCTACACTGCCGCCTCCGAAGCCATGGACCAGGTGCGCGGCACGCTTTCGCTCGGCTGCCTTCTGACCTTTGCGCCGATGCTGCTTCCCGAAGTCAGCCACAGCTTCAACGCCGCCTATCCCGGCGCGACCGTGCGGCCGACCGTTGGGGATCACAGCGTGCTTCTGACAAAGCTGGAACGGGCGGAACTGGATGTCGCGCTCTCTTATGATCTGGCGATTCCGGAAGGCTTCGAGTTCAAGCCCCTGGCGGAGTTGCCGCCCTATGTTCAGGTGGCTGAAACCGATCCGCTCGCCGAACGTTCCGCCGTCACACTGGCCGAACTGGCCGAGCGGGAATTTATCCTGCTCGATCTGCCGCTTTCGCGAGACTACTTTCTCGGGCTATTCGCAGCCGCCGGTGTTACACCTAACATTGTCGCCCAGATCCAGCATCAGGAAGTGATCCGCACCATGGTCGGCAACCGCTACGGCTATACGCTGGCCAACGTCCGCCCAAAAAACAAGGCGGCACTGGACGGACGGCGCCTGGTTGCACTGCGTCTGGCCGGCGATCACAAACCCATGCGCATCGGCCTTTTTCGGGTCGGTCAGCAGGTCGCCACCCGCTTGGTGCGCTCTTTCGAGGAGCATTGCCGCAATCTTATTTCCGACAGTTATGTCCCCGGTATGGAAGCACCGGCTCTCAATCTGCGCCGCAGCACGCAGAGTTAGAGCCTGATGCCCCGCGAATACCGCACACTTTTCGGCATCCCGCTACTGCATGTTTCCTTAAATCGGAGCCGATTTAAGGATAAAAACATGCAGCAGTTCAAAGTGCTACAGCGACCTTTGTGCGTCTTATTAAGACGCACGGCGCTGTAGGCTCGTTTTTTTCTAAGCATCAGTTCCGAACATCCTATTTTTCTTTTTTGCCGGCGGATGAGACTGTGTCCGCTCGTCATCAGGGTGCAGCCGCAGCATCCGGCAGCAGTACATGGAGGTTTTCTTGCTCGATCAGACCGCATCCGCCGATCATCAGTCCAATCCCGTCATCCAGGCGATGACAAACGACGAGAAGGTCGATCTCCTGTCCGGCTTCGGGATGTGGAAGACGGCGCCGATTCCCGCCCATGGAGTCAAGCCGATCGTTATGACCGACGGCACCTACGGCGTGCGTTACTCCATTCCACAGATCGACGGCGACCAGCGCGGCGGCATGGACCTTGACGCGTTCCTGTCCGTGGTCAACCAGCGCGCCAGCGACGTGGCCGTCGCCTGGGGCGAAATGAAGCCTGCAACCTGCTTCCCCAACGGCTCGGCTATGGGCAACAGCTGGGACGAGACGCTGATGCGCCGCCTGGGCACGCTGCTCGGCAGAGAATGCCGCGCGATGGGCGTGCACCTGCTTCTGGGGCCTGGCATTAACCTGCGCCGGACGCCGCTGGCCGGACGGTCTTACGAATACTACTCGGAGGATCCGGTGGTGACGGGCAAGCTCTCGGCGGCCGTGATCGAGGGTATCCAGTCGCAAGGGGTAGGCACCTCGCTCAAGCATTTCGCCTGCAATAATTCCGAGGTCGAGCGGACCACGATGGACAGCGTCGTGGAGGAGCGTGCCCTGCGCGAGATCTATCTCAAGGGGTTCGAGATCGCGATCAGGCAGGCTCGGCCGTGGACGGTCATGTCCTCCTACAACCGGCTGAACGGTGTTCAGGCCTCACAGGATCCCTGGCTTCTCGACCAGGTGCTGTGCAAGGAATGGGGTTACGAAGGCATCGTGGTCTCGGACTGGCATGGCATCAAGGATCGTCCCGCCTCGCTGATGGCGGGCGGCGACCTGGACATGCCCGAAAGCCCGCGCCGCAAGGCGGATCTGCTGGCAGCCCTGAATGCCGGAACGGTGCCGGCCGAAGTGGCAGACCGTTCCTGCGCACGCGTGCTGGACCTGATCGAACGTTGTCTCAAGGGTGCCGAGGGTCCCGTGCCGGCCTACACTGCCGAGGAGCATCACGGCGAGGCCCGTGCCATGGCGGCAGCCTCCATGGTTCTCGTGCGCAACGAAGGGCTTTTGCCGATCCGTCCCGCAATACGACGGATTCTCGTGGTCGGACGCGATGCCGGAACGCCGGTGATACAGGGCTCCGGCTGCGCCACGACCACCCCTACCATGGTGGATCAACCCTTGGAACAGCTGCAGGAGGCGCTCGGCCAGGATCACGACCTGACCTTCCGCCCGGAAGCCGATGCTAGGACGCTCGAACTGGCCGCCGGGGCGGATCTGGTGCTGGTCTATACCTCGACCGAGGGTGCCTATGACGGCGAGGGATCCGACCGGACAACGCTGGCGCTCGGACCGGGCCAGGACGAGATGATCGCGGCGCTTGCCGCCGTCTCGGATAAGGTGGCCGTTGTCATCGCCTGCCCGGACGCGGTGGAGATGCCCTGGATCGACAAAGTCAAGGCCGTGCTCGTCACCTTCTATTCGGGCCAGGCGATGGGCGGGGCCGTCGCCGACCTGTTAACCGGGGCGGTCAACCCATCGGGCAAACTCTCCGTCACCTTCCCCAGGCGACTGGCCGACGTACCGGGCTTCCTGCACTATCCGGGCGAAAACGGCCGCCATGTCTATGGGGAAGGCATCCATGTCGGCTATCGCAGCTACGACCTGCGCGAGATCGAGCCGCTTTTTCCTTTCGGTCATGGCCTAAGCTACACGCAGTTCACCTATTCCGACCTGACGCTCTCCGCGCCCGAAATCGGCCTTCGCGAACAGATTACCGTGTCCTTTACTGTCACGAACACCGGCGAGCGCGCTGGAGCGGAGGTGGCACAGGTCTATCTGCAGGCCTTAGGCAAGCGGCTCAGACGCTCGCCGCAGGAGTTGAAGGGCTTTGCAAAGCCCATGCTGCAGCCCGGCGAAAGCAAGCGTGTCGATATCGTGCTCAGGGGTTCCGATCTGGCGATCTGGGATCCGGGGCTCGGCCGCTGGGTGCTCGAAGGTGTCGACGCACGGCTGGTCGTCGGCGCCTCGTCACGCGATCCGAAGCTCGTGGGCGATCTCAGGCTGAAGTCCTCGGTCCTGCCTTATCGCCGACTGGCCTACGACACCCAGCCGATCTTTGTGCTGCCGAACCCGATGGCGCGCGACCGGATCTGCGCCTATCTGGCAGATCGCTGCGACATTTCGGCCGCGGATGCCATGCGGATGCTGGAGCACTGCTCAAATTCCTTCATCGGCGTGTTCTCGTCTCTCGAACGGCGGCTGCGGCTTTCGATTCCTGAAGCGGATGTCGCCGACCTGATCCGAGAGATCAACGACGCCATGGATGCGGCCGAGGCTGAGCTGTGACGCCGACCGAACGCTGGTTGGAACGCCTGATCGCGCATCCCACCGTCAGCGCAGAGACGAACCTTCCGCTGATCCACGAGATCGAGGCCGCGCTGACGAAGGCGGGTGCTGTCTGCGAGCGCTTTCCCGATGCGACCGGGAAGAAAGCCGCGCTGCTCGCGCGGCTGGGCCCGGACGTACCCGGCGGGCTGATGTTGTCGGGCCATGTGGATGTCGTGCCGGCGGCAGGGCAGGACTGGACGGTGCCTCCTTTTGCGATAACGCGCCAAAACGGACGGCTTTACGGGCGCGGCAGTGCGGACATGAAGGGTTTCATGGCCTCGGTCATGGCGCTCGCGGAGGGGCTGGATCTAGTGAGCCTGATCCGGCCGCTCTGGCTCGCCATTTCCTATGACGAGGAGATCGGATGCATCGGCGTGCGCCCGATGATCGAGGCGATCGCGGCACGCGGCATCCGACCTGGGTTGGTCGTGGTAGGAGAACCGACTTCGATGCAGCTCGGATTGGGGCACAAGGGCAAAATGGCCTTTCGCGTGACGGCCAGGGGCGTTCCGCGCCATTCGGCCGAAGCGCCGCTCGCGCTCAATGCCCTGCACCTGGCGGCGGATTTCATTGCCGGCCTGCGGGGGTTGCAGGACGAGATTGCGGTCAATGGTCCGCGCGAGGCGGGTTATTCCGTGCCATATGCCACGGTGCATGTCGGCAAGCTTTCCGGCGGGACCGCCGTCAATCTGGTGCCGGACCGCGCGGAACTCCTGATGGAATGCCGCATGATGGCCGCGGACGATTCCGCAGCCCTCGCCGAGCGCATCCTCAATGTTGGCGCTTCGGCTCTCGCGCCTCATCAGGCCCGCTTTGCTGAGGCTGCTCTTGAGATCGAGGAAACCGGACGCTATCCGGGCCTTGCCACCGATGCGGGCCATCCCGCGGTGCAGGCCTTTGCTGCCTGCCTGCCGAAAGGCACGGTGGAATGCCGCGTCAGCTTCGGCACCGAAGGGGGGCTGTTCGCTCAAGCGCTTGATTCGCCGGTCGTTATCTGCGGGCCCGGCAATATGGAACAGGGCCATCGCCCCGATGAATTCATCGCCGAAAGCCAGCTTGCCGCCTGCGACAGCTTGCTTGTCGCCGCTGTGGATCGGTTCTGCCGCGCTTCCCGCAACATTGCTTCGAATGTCCCAAAGCAGATGCACGGAAAATTGTAATTTACCGAAACTAAACGAATGTCAAATGTACGGCGATAAACAGTCAAACAACAGCCGGAGGGCAGAATGAACAAGAGTTTTTCGCGCCGTCACTTTCTGAAGAGGACGACGGGGCTGGCCGCAGTCGCATTGGCGGCACCGACAATTCTAAAAGGCTCGCGGGTCTTCGCCGGTGAAACACTGGTCGTACGCGACATGGGCGGCGCCTTTTACGAAGGCTTTAAGGTCGGCTTCTATGACACCTTTACTGCCGAAACCGGCGTCGTCATTCAGACCAATACGAACGAGCCCGACCCGATCCCGCAATACAAGATGGCGGTCGATACCGACACCAAGCTTTTCGACGTGGCGCTGATGACGCCCGAGCATGTGCTGCGCCTACGCCAGCTCGGCGACCAATATATGCTGCCTATCAACGTCGAGGTTTCGAATCCGGGTGATTTCACGCCAAACAATTTCGAGCCGGACTTCATCGGTGTGGCAATCTACGCCCTGGCTATGGGCTACCGCACCGATACGGTGAAGACGGTCCCCACCAGCTGGGCTGATTTCTGGAACGTCGAGGCATTCAAGGGGCGCCGCGGCCTGTGGCGCAGCCCGGTGACGACGCTGGAAATGGCCCTGCTTGCCGACGGCGTGCCGCTCGACAAACTTTATCCGCTCGACGTTGACCGCGCCTTCGCGAGCCTCGACAAGATCAAATCCCATATCGACATCTGGTGGACCTCGGGCGCCCACGCGACCCAACTCCTGAAGGATGGCGAACTCGACCTCATGTCCACTTGGTCGACGCGTGCGCAGGCCGCCATCGATGCGGGCGCGCCGGCCGGCATCATGTGGAACGGCGGCCTATTCAACATCGACGGCTGGACGATCGCCGGCAATACCGAGAAGGCGGACCTCGCCCGCAAGTTCATCGAGTGGTGCCTGGATGGCAAGCGGCAGGCGGCCTACACCGAAGCTCTGGCCTGCGGCCCGACCAACATGAAGGCCTACGAGCATCTGAGCAAGGAAAAGGCGGCTCTCTTGCCGACCGCTCCTGATAACATCAAGGGTCTGACGATCCTGAACGCCAAGTTCTGGGCGGAGAACCAGGACGCGCTGACCCAGCGCTTCGAGCAGTGGATTCTCGGCTGATTTTCGGCCAGATAGTCTACCTGATCCTCCAACCCCGCCGCCGGCGGGGTATGCTACTGACGGTGGGTGGCCCGGTTTCCCCGATGGAGGAACGGGCCATTTCAACGAACGGGACATCCATGGCTGAACTCTCCGCCAAAAACACCTTTGCAAGGCAGCGCTTCAGGCTCGACAGCCTATGGCTTTCCACACCAGGGCTCGTCTACATGGCGCTGCTGCTGATCTTTCCGGCCGGCGCGCTGATCTGGCAATCCTTCATCGACCCCAAGTCCGGCGCCTTCGATCTGTCGGTCTACCAGCAGATGTTTTCGGCGGGTGTCTATGTGAAGGTTCTGGCCAATACCTTCGCCATCGCCGCGCAGGTCACGGTCGTCTGCCTTCTGATCGCCTATCCCATCGCGCTCTGGCTCGCGGGCATGGAAGAGCGGCGGCGGCGCATGGCGATGTGGCTGATCCTGCTGCCGTTCTGGGTCAGCCCGCTTCTGAAGAACTTCGCCTGGATCGTCCTGCTGGCGCGCAAGGGCATCGTCGCGCAACTTCTCACCGGCATGGGTTTCGACACCGAGCTAAATCTGCTTTACGGGCGCGGGGCCGTAGTCTTCGGCATGGCCCATGCCATGCTGCCGATCGCCATACTGACCATGCTGCCCACGATGCTTTCCATCGACAGCCGCCTCATGCCCGCGGCTATGACCATGGGCGCAAGCCGCAGCCAGTCCTTCTGGCGCATTTTCGTGCCGCTCTCCATGCCGGGCGTGGCGGCGGCCGGACTTCTGATCTTCGTCATGGGACTCGGCTTCTTCATCACGCCGGCACTGCTCGGATCACCCAATGAGACCGTAATCGGCCAGATGATGATCACGCAGGTGCAGAAGCTTTTCAACCTGCGCCTCGCCGGAGCGCTGGCTGCTCTCCTATTGGCCGTCACGCTGATCACCATCGCCGTCTACGACCGGTTTTTCGGCATGTCGGCCGTATCCGGTAACAGCGCTGCGGTGCGTCGCAGAAGCGTCGTCGGCGCCCTCGGCGGCTGGATCATCGAAATCGGCGCGGCGATCAGCGATGTCATCGCCCGCCTCCTGCCTCGGCGTCTCGGCCGCGGCGCTTTCACCGTGTTCGTCTGGGTGGTGATCGCCGTGCTGATCGTGCCGGTCCTCGCCTTCCCGCCCATGGCCTTCTCGGGCTCGAGCTTCCTCGAATTCCCGCCCAGGAGCTTCTCGCTGAAATGGTTCGAAGCCTATATCGGCTCTAACCAGTGGATGGGCGCGACCATGCGCTCGGCGATCATTGCAGTTGCGACGGGCGTTCTCGCCACGATCATTTCCGGACTGGCTGCCTATGGGCTGGCACGCTCTCGCGGCAAGGCGGGCGGACTGGTCTTTCTTTCCTTCATGCTCCCGATGGTCGTGCCGAACATCGTGATCGGCGTGTCGCTTTTCTACATCCTCGCCAAGGTCGGCCTGATCGCCAGCGATCTGGGCATTGTTCTCGGCCACACGCTTTCGGCCATCCCGGTCGTCTTCGTGATCCTGCTCACGACCTTTCGCGGCGTCGACTGGCGCTTGCTTCAGGCGGCCGAAACGTTGGGCGCCAGCCGCTGGCAACAGATCCGTCTCATCCTCCTGCCGCTGGTCAAGGGAGGTGCCGTCGCGGCCTTCCTCTTCGGTCTCCTGCATTCCTTCGAAGAACTGACCATTGCGCTTTTCGTGGGCGCGGGGGTTAAGCAGACCCTGCCGAAGCAGATGTGGGACGACATCATCCTCAGCATTTCCCCGACCCTGGCTGCGGCCTCGGTATTCATCGTGGCGGTGGTGACCGTGCTCTTCGTCATCGCCGAAAGGGCAAGGCCGCGTTGACATGAGCGCGCCCGTCTCTCCCCTGAACACCAAAGGAACCCCTGTCGACATGTCTGCCGCTTCTGCCACCTCGCCGGAAATCAAGCTCCAGGTTCAGGGCTTGGCCAAGATCTACGGCCACACTATCGCACTCGATCATGTCGGTCTCGAAGTCCGCAAGGGAGAGCTGCTGACGCTTCTCGGCCCCTCCGGTTCGGGCAAGACCACCCTTCTGCAGTTGATCTGCGGCCTGCAGGAACCCAGCGCGGGCACCGTTATCATCGATGGCAAGGATCAGACTCATGCACCGGTGAACAAGCGCGACATCGGCGTCGTGTTCCAGAACTATGCGCTTTTCCCGCACATGTCCGTTGCCGAGAACATCGGCTTTGCCTTGAAGATGCGGAGCCTGCCGAAGGCCGAGATCAACGCCAAGGTTGCCCGGGTGCTGGAGACCGTGGGTCTCGCCCATGCGGCCGACCGCTTCCCCTCCCAGCTTTCCGGCGGCCAGCAGCAGCGGGTCGCGCTGGCGCGGTGCCTCGTCTACGATCCGGCCATCATCCTGATGGACGAGCCGCTCGGTGCGTTGGACGCCAAGTTGCGCGAAATCATGCAGATCGAGATCAAGCGCATTCACCGCGAGACCGGAGCCACGATCATCTTCGTAACCCATGACCAGCAGGAAGCGCTGGCGCTTTCCGACCGCATCTGCCTGATGAACAACGGCAAGATCGCCCAGCTCGGGACCCCGCGGCAGATGTACGAAGAACCCGAAAACCTTTTCGTAGCCGACTTTATCGGCGTTTCCTCGATCATCCGCGGCACGGTGGAGGGCGGGGGGCTTCAGACCGCGCTCGGCGCTCTGCCGATCGGCGGAGCTGCTCCGGCCGATGGTACGAGGGGCGCCATCGTGGTCCGTCCCGAGGCGATCACCCTCGGCGAAGGACTCTGCGAGGGCCGGGTGCGTGAGACGGTATACGGCGGCTCCGACCTGCGCGTCATCATCGATGCCGGCGAGCAGGAGATCATCGCGCGCGCGCCTGCCCAGGCAGGCGACGTGGAGGTGGGCGCGTCCGTTCGCTTCGGCTGGGCGCCCCAAGCCGTGCGTTTCCTGGCCGACAAGGATTGAGCCATGACCGCCCTCCGCTTCCTCTACGATTGCGATCCGGGCGCGGACGATGCGTTGGCTATGCTCTTCGCGCTCGGCCGCCGTGATGCGCTGGAAATGATCGCGGTGACCTGCGTGGCCGGCAATGTCGGACTGGAGCCGGTCCTCAACAACGCCCGCCGCATCCTGGAGCTTGCCGGACGGCAGGATACCCCCGTCTATGCCGGCGCGGCGCGGCCGATCATGGCTGCACGGGGGCGGGTCTCGATCATGCACGGTTTGGACGGGCTGGCCGACAGCCCACTGCCTGTGCCGACTATGCCGCTGAGCCCCGGCCATGCCGCCACCGAGATCTCGCGCATTGCGCGGGCCGAAGGAAAGCTCCACATCTGCGCCACGGGCCCGCTCACCAACCTGGCCCTGGCGCTGCTTTTGGATCCGGAGTTGCCGCAATATGTCAGCGCCATCACGCTGATGGGCGGCGCAGCCTTCTGCCCCGGCAACACGACGCCGCTTTCCGAATTCAACTTCGCAGTCGACGCCCATGCTGCCGCGATCGTCTTCGACAGCGGTATTCCATTGACCATGCTGGGCCTCGACGTGACGCGCCAGGCGGTCGTCACCGACTATATGATCCGGGAGGCTCAGACGATCGGCACGCCCGTGGCACTGGAGGCGGCACGGCTGCTTGTCCACTACGGTGCGAAGGACCCGTGCCTGCACGATCCGAGCGCGATCGCCTGGATGCTGGCACCCGAGATCTTCAAGTCGGTTGCGGGCCATGTCTCGATCTGCACCGACAGCGGACCGGCCATAGGCCAGGTCGTCGCCGCCGTGAGCGAAAGGCATCTGGCGGGACGTAGTCCGAACTGCACGATCGTCACAGGTGTCGATGCCGACGCATTCGCAGGGCTTTTCGTCGATGCGCTACGCTGACAGATCTCTCAATTTCTGTGGGTTGCGCGTCACATAAACGGCGACAATTTTCTCGTTCCCGTTCGAAAGCATGACAAGACAGCCGCGCCGAATGTGGCACGAACGGTCCGATTTTCCCGTGGGATACCTGGTTGCCTGCGAGTGATATGCGGCCGCGACATCACCCTTTGGCAGGCTGAATGTTCCGCTCCAGAAATTCCATGATGCGTCGCGACTGGTTCGGGAGAAAATGGTACCCGTCTTCGATAAAGTATATCTCCGCATGCGGAACGGCCCCTTCCAGCCTGGCCCTCGTATCGCGGGAGTTGAGCAGGGCATCCCGCCCGCCGACAACAGCGAGAATCGGCATATCGAGTTGGCGTAGCTGTTCGTCCGTCAGTTGCGGGATCTTCACCACCCGCGGTTTGATCGCTCGACCAATAGTCTCCATAAGGTCAGCCATCCCTAGCATTTCGGCAGGAAGCTCCTTTGGAGCAGGACCGAAAACCTTCTCCCGGATCCTGCGCTTCCCCCACGGGCCGAGAAGCAGGAGCGGCGCCACCGCGAGCAGGAAATTCTTCTGCCGGCCGATGCCGGCCGGGCAGATCAAACTGAGCGCCTGCACCGCCGCGGGTCTTTTGCTCGCATAGTCGAGCGCAAGCCATCCGCCGAGGGACGTGCCGACAAGGCTGGCAGTCTGGATGCTCAAGCCTTTGAAGACGTCGTCGAGCCACAAGGCGTGTGCATCTCCGGTAAGATCCGGTCTCACCCGTGCGCTCAGCCCAGCTTCTCCGATCATGTCGACCGCGAACAGCCGAAACTTGGACGACCACAGCGTGACATCAGGCATCCAGGCCGCGGAATTGGCCTGCGAACCATGCAGCAACACAACCGGGGGTGCCTCTTCCCGCCCGCAGGCCACGACGAATGTCGAACCCTGGCATGTCGGGATGCGCAGGTCGGTTTTCGGCACCGGCCATTGGCACAGAACCTGCCGATATTGGGCCTCGACCTGCGTAGCTGCTCTCTCGCTTCGAAAAACTACGTCTTTCACGAGCGCCGCCCGAGCTGCAGTTGCACCATCTCCAACAATCTGGCTGCGTCGGACGGACTGCCGATCACAACCACTTTTAGGCTCCCGGCGGATGGATCGAAAGCCGTGTTGAGGTGCAGCGGCGACGTCCTGGCGTTACCCGTCATCGCTACGGCGTTGAGGAATGTCGCTACCCGCTCCGCACCCTCCGGCGTCATGCGAGGAATGTCGACGATGCACGTCGCGCGCACATCGTTTGCTGGATCCGCGTAGCCACCTGCCACACCGGCAAATGCGTCGAGCTTGGCCCGGTCGATGCGATAGGACTTTCCAATCCGTGTCGCCGGCAGGCGCCCGTTGCGGATGTGCCGGAGCACGGTCTTGGGGTGCAGCTTCAACTGCCTGGCGGCCTGTTCGACGGTCATGAGGATATCTGACACAGCCAAAATGCTCCATAAACTTCCCTTTAAATGATATGATATAGTATAATATGGATCAATAGAGAATATCCCTCGGTTTGAGGTATTGGAAGAGTGCGGGTAGATGTTGGAAGACGGCGGAACACCAATGAAATATCGGCTCCGTGCGGATTTAAGAGCGGCCATGAAGGCCGGCAGGAAACGCGAAGCTGCTCTCATTCGAGAATTGATCGCTGCTATCGACAATGCGGAGGCGGCGCCTGGCCGCGCAGAACGGGCATCTCTTGTTCGTCATGACTTCTCCAGTGGGTCAGCGGAAGTGGAAAGGCTTTTCCTGAGCAAGGATCAGGTGCGCGACCTTCTTTTGAGAGAGATCGAAAAGCGCGAGCAGGCGGCTGCCGAATTTGGCCGCTTGGGCGAAGCGGAGGGGGCCGACGCGTTGCGCACAGAAGTTCTGTTGTCAAGGCGCTATATCGAGGAATAGATATACGCCGAACCAAGAATCAGCGCAGAAGTGCGGGGGTGTTGGTGGCGGGAGCGCGAATGCTCTGATGCGCTGATATATTGGCTGATGTTGCGTTATGGCGGCAAGCGATCCGGAGCTGCAGACTCAGCTTTTCAGATCGCCACCACTGATAGAGTTCTTTGAGATCCTTCGCGTGAACATCGATCATTCTGAAGGTCGTGATAGCATCGCCGAGTATTTCATGGCCGCTCGATCCGAGATCGGTGCTCCCCTCGTGCGAAGGTTCTGGGATGATTGCCCATCTGGAGGAGCTGAAGACGTTGCCTGATTTCGTTTCCGGTCTGAAACTTGCTCGAGATTTCTATGTCGAGATCGTCCGTGAGGTCGTTTCGGTTCCACATGCGGCTGCGTTGCTCGGTGAGGGATCGGAAGTGCTAGGCTTCGACCAGCCTCGCTCGACGGATCATGCGTGGGGGCCCCGCCTGCTGGTGTTCGTTGAGCCCCAACAGGTGAATGACGTGCTGCGAGAGATTGATGCGCACCTGCCTCCCGAGTTCAGAGGCTGGCCTGTCAGGTTCTACTCCTGGCAAACGAATACGGTTCGACACCATGTCGATGTCGTGACGCTTGATGCTTGGGCGACGGCGCAGCTCGGGGTCGATCCACTGGCGAACGAATTGACAGTCCCGCACTGGCTCGCGCTTCCACAGCAGAAACTCCTGCAGATGACAGCTGGCGAGATGTTTCACGACGATTTGGGCGAGCTTCGCCGTCTTCGCCAGATGCTTGCATGGTATCCAGACGATGTGCGGTTATGGGCCATGGCATCGCAATGGCATTTGATCGGTAACGCCGAGCCACGGATAGGTCGAACTTTGGAAGCTGGCGATGCGCGTGGATCGGCTCTGATTGTTGCACGGATCACGCGGTTGCTGATGGAATTGAGTTTCCTACAGGAGCGTCGATACTGGCCTTATGAGAAGTGGTTCGGGACTGCGTTTTCACGCCTTGAAATCGCACCGAGGCTGGGACCGCATTTGGATGCAATGCTTGCGGCTTGCGATGCAGCAGATCGGATCGCCGCTGTCCACGCCGCGTTGCGCGTGCTGGCGGATCAGCATAACAGCCTCGGCGTAACATCGCGTGTGGAACCGGTGATCGCCGCTTTCCAAGTGGGTATCAACGAAGCAGTCCGGCCTTATCGCGTTATGAACGCTGGGGCGTTCGTGGACGCCTGCAAAGCGGCAATCAAGGACGACGCACTTCGCCGGCTCGTGACCGTCGGGACCTTCGATCAACTCACCCATGGCGACGACGCGCTCACCAACTTCACTCCATGGCCACAGCGAATGGCCGCAATCTATCGAGATTTCCTTTTTCATCCGGAAACCTTATAGGGAACTAGAAGCTGTCATTTCGCACATGATCGCCGGACCGACTTCTTATTCCACGGCCCATGCCGCATAATCGCGCCGGTGGCGATAGGCGCGGTGTCCCACACGGGTGGATCGATGTAGGTTATCGAACGATTCTTCGATTCGCTCTGCAGGCATATGGAAACCTCGCTTTATCTGCCCGTCAAAGGCTTTCTCGAAAAGGCAGGTTACGTCGTCAAGGGCGAAGTTGGCGGCTGCGATCTCGTCGGCTTGAG
Organism: Sinorhizobium sp. CB7; assembly: GCF_041357635.1. NCBI lineage: Bacteria > Pseudomonadati > Pseudomonadota > Alphaproteobacteria > Hyphomicrobiales > Rhizobiaceae > Sinorhizobium > Sinorhizobium sp. CB7. Next base: position 229,176 of record NZ_JAULLL010000004.1, on the reverse strand, counting down.
CGATGACGATCCGCCTGTGGTCGTGGTCTGCGAACTGAAGACGAGCTTCAATCTTGAACTCATCCTGCAGGCCGTCGACCGCGCAGCTGTCTCAGATGAGGTCTGGATCGCGGCGCGAATCTCAGCCAAGGGCAAAGGCCGCGAAGCCGACAAGCGCTACCGCGATCTCTGCCGCAGGCTCGGCATTGGCATGCTCGGCATTTCCGATGCCGGCGACGTCAGCATCATCGTCGGCTCCGTATCGCCGATGCCGCGAACCAATCCGAAACGGCGTTCGAGGCTCATGCGCGAGCACCAGAGACGACGCGGCGATCCGGCACTTGGCGGGAGCACACGCGTGCCGGTCATGACGGCGTATCGCCAGCAGGCGCTCGGCTGTGCGGTAGCGCTGGCGTCAGGACCGCGGCGCGTGCGTGACATCAGGTCCAGCGTACCGGATGCCGGAAAGATTTTGCTTTCGAATGTCTATGGCTGGTTTGAACGGCTCGACAGAGGCGTCTACGGCTTGACAGACGCCGGACGGGAAGCATTGCAGCGATGGCCAACCGCTGGCGGCCTCTGATCGGATGATCAGATAGTGCGACAGCCTCGCAGGTGGAACCTCTTTCGTGGATCGCGGTGATAAAGTTCTTTGCACTGTCGCTGTAAAAAAGTGCTCTGGCGGGCCAGCTTTGCGCCGGTCATCTTAACCTGATGGCGGCCATCTCAACCTGGCAGCCACATCATCATCATTGCGCCACAGTGGCAATAACGGCTCCGAGGGTCGCCTCCCGGCCGAAAAAGATCGCGTCCTGCTGCCTGCGCAGCCTTAGGAGATGGGAAGCCGGATCAAGTTCAAGATCGCCGAGCATGACGGGATCGCCACAGCGGACGGGCTTTTCCAACCTGCGGTTGGCCGCGAGATAGAACGGCGCGGGCCTGTCGGTCGCGAGCGGCGCTGCCGGAACGAGCGCCGATCCGACATTTTGGATTGCATGATGATGGCCGGTAGCGGAAAGCAGCGCTCCGGCCGGCAGATCCTTCTCTGCAATGGCGATGAGGTCCAGACGCGGCTTCGGATCCGGTGCGCCGCTCGAACGCTTCAGCAGGACTGCGTCGAGGATGCTAGTCGCGGCCTCGAGACCCAGAAGATGGCGCGGAAGATAGATCATCGCGGTGTCGCCGGTACGGCTGAGAATGTGGCCCTTTTCGGCCAGCATCTTCCAACTCTCACCATCGCGGCAGCGCACCACGACAAAGACTCCGCCGGCGAAGCTGACTTCGCCGGGCAGGCGCAGGCAATGGAAAACGTCGAGGCGGCGATCCCCGGTGAGGATGCCGCCCTCGTTGCGCGTGGAGAAGATCGTCGGCACCTCGACGATGCGGGCAAGCGGGCAATGAAAATCGGGCCGGTCGGGGACAAGGTCGACCGAGTGGCTGACGACGCCCATCTCGCAAAGATCAGGAACAGCGCGCTGCGGCAATGCGGCAGCCGCCCTGGCGCGGTCGGCGATCACGTCTGCCGCCCTTGCGTCGCCGATATCCAGCAGTGCCGCAAATTCGGGAACCCGAACGGCCACGCCGCCGCTCGTCAAGGTCGTCGTTTCGGGATCGAAGACGAAGTCGTATTCGCTGGCCTTGCCGGCCGCGACGATTTCGAAGCCGAGCAGTTCCGCCCAGGTTACGAGATCGATCAGGAGACTCGGCTGGTCGCCGTCGACGGGTGTGACGACGGCCCTTCGCTCTGCCGCGAGATGGGCAAGGCCAGGCCCAACCACGCTGTCGACCTCCTTGCTGACCAGGGCGACGTGGCGGCCGCTCGACACGGCCATGTCGGCATGGCGGGCCCCTGCCTCGGGGTCGCCGGTGGCCTCTACAAGCAAATCGAAAGGCAAATCGATGACATGGGCGAGATCGCCGGCGGCGATGAAGTGGCCGGCGGCGAAAGCCTGCGCCGCCGTTTGCGCATCCGGGCAGATCGCTATGCGGGTGTCGGCTATTCTTGCCGCGCGAAGCGCCGCAGCAGCCCGGGCCGCATCCATGTCGACGGCGATCCGAATATCCATCCGGGGAACGCGATGGGCAAGCAGGCTGCGGCCGAAGGCGCCTGTGCCGACCAGACATACCGATGCCTTGCCGGCAGAAGCGCTATAGAGGATATGACGATACATGTGGTGGCTCGTTCAGTTTGCGTTGGAGGGGTTTTGCCGGCCGCGCCGGATCAGGCTGCGCAAGCCCATCATCTTGCCGATCAGCGGCCAGGCCAGCAGCAGGATCCCAAGGCCCATGATGCTGGCGACGAGCGGGTTGGACCAGAAGATCGAAAGGGACCCGTTCGACATCAGCATGGACTGGCGGAACGCATCCTCTGCCTTGTCGCCCAGCACCATGGCGAGCACCAGTGGCGCGATTGGATAGTCGAGTTTCTTGAATACGTATCCGGCGAGGCTGAAGATCAGGACGAGCCACATATCGAAGGTGGAATTGGCGATCTGATAAGCGCCGGAGAAGATGACGGCAACGATGATCGGCCCGATGATGGCAAAGGGAACGCGAAGAATGGCGGCATAGAGCGGCACCGTGCTGAGCACGAGCAGGACGGCGACAACATTGCCCAAATACATCGAGGCGACCAGACCCCAGACAAAATCCGGTCGGTCGATGAACAGCATCGGGCCCGGCGTCAGTCCCCAGATCATCAGCCCGCCCATCATCACCGCCGCGGTGGCCGAGCCCGGCACGCCGAGGGCCAGCATCGGCAGCAAGGCGGAAGTGCCAGCCGAATGATCAGCCGTCTCGGGGCTGACGATGCCGCGCGGGTCGCCCTTGCCGAATTGGGACGGATCCCGGGCGAAGCGGCGGGTGATGCCATAGGCCATGAAGGAGGCCGCGGTCGGCCCGGCGGGCGTGATGCCCATCCATATCCCGATCAGCATGGAGCGGCCGATCGCCACCGCATGCCGAGGGATCTCGGCCAGTGTCCGCAGCACATCGAGAGGCGAAATGCGGGCCTTGATGCCCTCGAAGCGAAGCCCTTCCTCGGTGGTCAGCAGAAGTTCGCCGATGCCGAACAGCCCCATCACCGCCACCAGGAAGGATATGCCTTTGATGAGATCCGGAACCCCGAAGGTGAGGCGGAGCCCGCCGGAGATCGTGTCCATTCCGACGGTGGCCAGCGCAAAGCCGAGCATCATGGAGACCAGTGTCTTTGCCGGCGCGTTTGCGCCCATGCCGATGAAGCTTGCGAATGCCAGGAAATAGACGGCGAAGAATTCCGGAGAGGAGAATTGCAGCGCAAATCGCGCGACCCAGCCCGAGAGCAGCGTGATCATCACCACGCCGGCGATCGCCCCGATGCCGGCGGAGATGAAAGCCAAGGTGAGTGCACGCGTCGCCTGGCCGCCGCGGGCCATCGGGTAGCCGTCAAAAGTCGTGGCGACCGAGGACGGCTCGCCGGGAATGTTGAACAAGATCGAGGTCGTCGAGCCGCCGAAAAGCGCGCCCCAGTACATGCAGGACAGGAGGATGATTGCCGATACCGGATCCATGGTGAAGGTGAGCGGCAAAAGGAGCGACACGCCATTGGGCGCCCCCAGGCCGGGCAGGACGCCGACAAGGATGCCGAGCATCACGCCTACCACCATGATGGCAAGATGGTAGCCGCTGACGACAGTGGCGAATCCATCGAGCAGATGGCCGAAATTCTCCATGAAACTTCCTCCCAGACGATTTCGCCGGGCCGTCTTGAAACGGCCCGGCCTGCTCAGTAGATGCCGAGCCAGCCTTCGATCGGGCCCTTAAGCAGAGGCACTTGGAAAGCGATCTCGAAGACGCAGTAGAACGCGGCCGTAACCGCCGCGCCGCCGAGGACTGCGGCCCACCAGCGATAGCCGCCCTGCCAGATCATGGCTCCGGAAACGTAGAGCAATGTTGCGACATAAAGGCCGAGCAAGAGGGCGGCGATCACGAAGCCGATAAGAGGCAGGGCGAAAGCCAGAACCGGCCTGGCGCGATCGATGTCCAGAAAGATCTCAGCGCCCCAGTCCCTGATGACGATCGCCCGTATCAGGTTGGCAAGGCTGCCCACGATGATGAGCAGCCCGATATAGAAGGGGAAATAGCCGGGCGCCGGGCCGGTTTCGGTCCATCCCGTACCGATTTCGACGGCACCGTAACACACCGCGCCGCCGGCCGCCGCGGTGGCAATCGCGGTCGCAATCTCCATCGTCCGGCGGTTCAGCTGCCTTTTGCTTTCTTCAGACATGACGGGGCTCCATAAGATTGGACGGATTACTTGATCAGCCAGCCTTCGCGATCGAGCACCTTGGTGACCGCTGCCTTGTCCTTCTGGATGTAGCCCTGGAACTCCTCGCCGACCATCAGTTGCTTGGTCTGGGAGGTCTTTGCGAGATATTCCTGCCATTCGGGCGTTTCGCTGACCTTCTGCAGCAGGTCGCGATAGAATGCGACCACATCGTCATCGACGCCGGACGGCAGCCAGACGGTGCGCGGCATGCGGTAGTTCTCCAGCGGGATGCCGGCTTCCTTGCAGGTCTGGATGTCATGCCAGCCCTTGCCGTCATGGACGGCCTCGCTTTTCGGGAAGCGTTCCGGGCGGAAGACGCAGAGCGGCTTGACCATGCCGGCCTGCCACTGCCCGCGATTCTCATTCGGATTGTTCACATTGGCATCGATATGGCCGCCGGCAAGCTGGGTCGTCGCCTCGCCGCCGCTCTTGAAGGGAATGTAGCGGAACTCGGTACCCACCGCTTCGGCAAGAGACGAGACCAGGATTTGGTCGGTGTCTTTCGACTGGCTACCGCCGAACTGGATGGACCCTGGCTTGGCCTTCGCCTCCCGCACGAACGACGCGGCGTCATTGAAGTCGGACTTGCCGTTGACCCAGATCAGGAACTCGTCGAGCGCCATGGCGGCAACGGGTGTGAGGTCTTCCGGTTTATAGGGAACAGCTGCCACGCTCGGCAGCAGATATTCATTATTGGTGCCGAAGGTCAGCTTGTAGGGATCACCCTTATAGCTTGCGGCATAGACGAAGCCTTCCGCGCCGCTGCCGCCTCCCTTGTTGGTCACAACGATCGAGGCGCCCATCAGCTTATGCTTGGCGACGATCGACTGAACCGTCCTGGCGAAGGTGTCGGTGCCACCCCCGGGCCCCGAGGTGACGACGAATTCCACCGGTCGCTTCGGTTCGAACGCCAGCGCCGGCGTGGCCACTGCAGCGGCCAAAGCCATCACGGAGAGATATTTCAGCATGTCATTTCCTCCCTTTTGCAACATTGGCGCCCTCCCGCGCCTCCAAGATCTTTCTTTTACGGCGCCGGCGCTCGCCGCCGCTCCGCCATTCTTGCAGCAAGAAGCACCGCCTCCCGCGAAGCGCCGACATCGGCGATGCCGCGGCCGGCGATGTCGTAAGCGGTTCCGTGCGCGGGCGTGCACAGTGGAAACGGCAGTCCGCCGATCATGGTGACGCCCTTGTCGAAGCCCATCATCTTCATCGCGATCTGACCCTGGTCGTGATACATGGTCAGAACTGCCTGAAAGCCTTCCTTGAGACCGCGCAGAAAGACCGTATCGGCGGGGAAGGGGCCCTCCACGTCCATGCCAAGGTTCCGGGCAGCTTTCACGGCCGGCTCGATGATCTCGATCTCCTCCATGCCGAAGCTGCCGCCATCGCCGGCATGTGGATTAAGGCCCGCGACAGCGATGCGTGGCCGATCGAAGCCCGCCTGTCGCAGGCATTGTGCCGTCAGGTTCAACTCGGCAAGGATCGCTTCTTCAGAAAGGTGTGACGCGACCGCGGCAAGCGGAATGTGGGACGTGACGCGCGCGTTCCATATGCGCTCGAGCACATTGAACTCGCGCATCTTGCCGCTGTAACCCAAGACGTCCGATACGAAGCGGATCTCGTCGTCATAGCCCGGATAGGCATAGCGCATTGCTTTCTTGTTGAACGGCGTGAAACACACGCCATCCACGCGCCCGCGATCGGCGAGCTTAAGAGCGATGCGAAAATTTTCGATGGCGAACTGCCCGCCGGCATGCGTGGCCTCGGAAAGTGCCACATCGGCAGGATCAAGATTTCCGAGATCGACGAAAACCGCCTTGCCGACTGGCCCGTCAGGAATCTTGTCTCGAGACGTGGTCTGCAGGTCGAGCTCAACGCCTGCGACTTCGGCGCCTTTATCAAGCACACGCGCGTCGCCGATGGCGATGAAGTGGCAGACGTCGCGCAATTCGGGCAGCGCCAAGAGACGGGCCGTCAATTCCGGACTGATTCCAGCAGGATCGCCGATCGCCAGCGCAAGTGTCGGCCGCGCGGCAGACCGAGCTTCGATATTCAGTGCGTCGACTATATTCGCCTCCCTTTTTACCCTCAGCGTATTTTGTATTTTGTATACAGGATTATGCGTGCATTGTGAAGACCCCCTGTGATGGCGTAAGATGATTTGAGGAAATTCAACCGAGGGTCACACAGTGGACGGCACGGCCGAGAGAACAACAGGGCGGGGAATTATCGAAAGGCAGTCGCTTCACCAGGAGATCGTCAACCGCCTGCGCGACATGATCATCGAGGGGGAACTGCAACCCGGAGAGCGTCTCTACGAGATCCAGCTTGGCGAATCACTCGGCGTGTCCCGCACGCCACTGCGTGAAGCGTTGAAGTCCCTGGCCGGGGAGGGGCTGGTCGAACTCGTGCCAGGCCGCGGCGCGGTGGTGCGGCAGTTCACGCGCAAGGATGTGCACGACATGTTGGTGCTGATCCGGGCAATGGAGGAACTGGCGGCGCGCCTCGCCTGCGAGGTGGCAAGCGACGAGGATATCGGGCGGGTCCGCGAACTCCACGACCGGATGAGGGCACATTACAAAGCCGGCGAGCGGATGGAGTACTACAAGCTCAACCAGCAGATCCACACTTCGCTTGTCGCCTTGGCGGACAACCCGCATCTGGCGGCGTTCCATGCCACGCTCCAGGCGCGACTGAAGCGCGTGCGCTTCATTGGCCATGAGGGTGCGGAGCGGTGGGCCGCTGCCATGGCCGAGCACGAGGGCATCGTCACGGCGCTGGAGCGACGCGACGCGGAGGTTCTCGTCGAAATCATCGGCAAACACCTGCACAATGCCTGGCTTCGTGTACGGGACGCCGTCTGAGCATATTGCCGCTGCCGTGCGGCTGAACGCTGCAGCTTATCGTTCCATGAGACAACGAACGGGCACGAACACAGATGATGCTACGTCGCCGCCAGGTCAATCGTTCTGCCTCGGCAACGAGAAATGCGAAGCGGATACGCCCGTAATCTCGGGAAGAAAGGAAAATACCTTTTGGTGGGATGACGTTTCGGCTGTCACAGCCTGCCGCGCCAGCCTTCCTGCAGTCTCGCCGATCGTGCGGCGGGGTGATTTCGAGGTGGCAATCCTGACGGGCAGTGCGTAGGCGAGATCCAGTCCGTTGAAGCCGGCGATCAGGATATTTTCGGGAACCGGAATGCCGAGCTCCATGCAAGCGAACAGCCCGCCAGTCGCCATGTCGTCGTTGGAATAATAGATGCAGTCGACATCCGGGACGGCTGCCAGCAAGTCTTTCGTGAGATGCTTTCCAAGCGCAATGGAAGAGAAGGCGTCGTCCAGCCTCTGCTCGACGAAATGCAGGCTGTGGTCACGCAACACGCGCACGAAACCCGCTTTGCGCTTGGCAGCGCGCAGATCCCTGTGCAGGGCACTTCCGACATAGCCGAACCGGCTGCGTCCCGCCTCGAGCAGTGCCCGTGCCATGTCTTCCCCCGCTTTGCCGTGCGAGAGCCCGACGTTGAAATCTATCGGCGTTCCGTCAAGATCCATGATCTGGATGACAGGAATGGCCGCATTCTGGAGCATCCTGACTGTTTCTTCCGGCTGGTCCAAACCAGTGACGATGATGGCGGACGGCTGCCAGGAGAGCATGTCGCGGATGATGGCGTGCTCTTTTGCAACGTCGTAGTCGGATATGCCGAACACGGCCTGCATGCCCGATCCCTCCAGCCCGGCGGAAATACCCGCCAGCACTTCGGGAAACACGATATTGGACATGCTGGGCACCACGACGGCGACCAGGTTCGTTCGTTGCGAGGAAAGGGACAGCGCCAGCCGATTGCCGACATAGCTCAGCCGTTCCGCCACCGTGAGCACCCTGTCGCGAGTTTCCTTCGAAACGTCGCCGACGCCGCGCAGCGCCCGCGACGCCGTCATCTTGCTGACGCCGGCAGCAGTGGCAACTTCTTCCAGAGTGGGTTTACGCATCCGCAAGGAATTCCTTGATGAGGGGCAGCGCCCCCGACGGCGCCGCGCATGTCATAGGACGATTGCGGCCGAACGGAAACTGCCTTGACATTTACCTGCAAAAGAAGCTCTGTTATCGATACCGGTATCGGTAACATAATATTCTGCAGGAAGGAAGATCGATGGAGGAGCTGAGGAGAGCAGGCGTCATAGGACTGGGCTCAATGGGTTGGGGGGCTGCCCTGTCCCTGCTGAGATCAGCCTTTGCAGTCAACGGATGCGATGTGCGTGTTGATGTGCTGGAGCGCTTCGCTGAGGCTGGGGGCCGGGCCTGCACGACACCGGCTGCCGTGGCGGCAACCGCCGATATTGTCTTCGTCTATGTCGTCAACAGCAAACAGGTGGAAGACGTGCTCTTCGGGCCGCAGGGCGCGCTTGAAACCGCGCGGCCGTCCACGGTCTTTCTGCTATGCACCACAATGGCGCCGAGTGCTTGCCTGGCGATTGCCGAGAGGCTTAAGGCAGCCGGCATGCTGGTCGTCGATGCTCCCGTTTCCGGCGGGCACCTGCGAGCGCTGTCGGGTGAGATCACCGTTATGGCATCCGGCTCTGATGAAGCAATTTCGCGTGCGTCCAATGCTCTTGATGCCGTGTCTGCCAAGGTTTTCCGGCTTGGAGATCGCGTGGGGCTTGGTTCTAAAGTCAAGATGATCAACCAGCTGCTGGCGGGAGTCCATATAGCCGCAACGGCCGAAGCCATGACCCTTGCTGCAAAGAATGGGATCGATCTGAAAACCCTTTATGATGTGCTGCGGGTTTCTGCCGGATCGTCGTGGATGTTCGAGAACCGAGGCGAGCATATCGTTGCGGGTGACTACACTCCGCGCTCGGCTGTCAACATCTTCGTCAAGGACCTCGGCATCGTCACATCCGAGGCGCAGAAAACAGGTGTAGTTACGCCTCTGGCCACGGCAGCAATGCATCTCTTCGTCGAGGCTGCTGAGGAGGGGCTCGGCCTGGAGGATGACGCCGCAGTAGCGAAAGTCCTGGCCCGCAAGAGCGGCGCCGTTTTGCCTGGCATGGAGGGTTGATCGCGATGGGAACCGTGCTTGGCTGCATTGCGGATGATTTTACCGGTGCGACAGACCTTGCGGCGCTTCTGGCGCGCAGCGGGCTGCCGGTATCGCTGCGCATCGGCGTGCCGTCCGAGGAACAGGATGGCACCGATGCTGCGGCCTTCGAGGTCATCGCCCTTAAGAGCCGCACGGCGCCCGTGCAGGACGCGGTCAGTGAGGCCCGTCGCGCCTTCGCATGGCTGAAACGAGCCGGTGCGATTCGATTTTTCTTCAAATATTGCTCGACCTTCGACAGCACCGCCGAGGGCAATATAGGCCCGGTCGCCGAAATGCTGATGTCGGAGCTCGGCGCTGAGCAGACCATCTATTGTCCGGCCTTTCCGGAAAACGGCCGTAGCATCTTCATGGGCCATCTCTTTGTCGGAGAGCAGCTGCTCTCGGAAAGCCCGATGAGGGACCACCCGCTAACCCCGATGCGCGATTCCAGCCTTGTCCGTCTTCTTGCGCCGCAGGTGCGCGGCAAAGTCGGCCTTGCAAGCCGTCATGCGGTTTCGCAGGGTCCGGACGCGCTGAAAGCCAGGTTGCGAAGCCTTTCCGAGGATCGCGTCCGGCATGTCATTGTCGATGCTGTTTCCGACGAAGACCTCCGGACGATCGCTGCTGCCACGGCGGATATGCCCCTCGTCACAGGTGGCAGCGCGCTCGCCAGCCAGCTTCCGCGCTTCTACGTCCAACAGGCCCTCCTCGCCCCGCCCGCCGTCAGTCAGTCCATGGCTGCTCCAAAGGGTGGACAGCTTGTCCTTTCGGGCAGTTGCTCAGCCATGACGCGCAAGCAGGTCTCTCGCTATGCGGGGCGCAGCGTCAGCCTGCGGCTCGATCCGGTCGCGCTAGCCGGCGAGGGTGTCGGGCCGGCGCGCGAATGGCTGCGACGACAATCGTCCGACGAGCCGAAGCTTATTTTTGCCACGGCCGAACCCGACGAGGTGCGGCAGGCTCAGGAAAGACTGGGCTTGGAGAAGGCGAGCCGGGTGGTGGAGGATGCATTGGCGGACCTGGCGCGGGAAGCCTTCCGGCTCGGCATACGCCGTTTCGTTGCCGCCGGCGGCGAGACATCGGGTGCGATCACGCAGGCTCTCGGCATTACGCGCCTGACGATCGGACCGGAAATTGCTCCGGGCGTTCCCTGGACCTTTGCCGATGTGGAGGGCGAGCGGGTCGCGCTTGCCCTGAAGTCCGGCAATTTCGGCGGGGAAGCCTTCTTCGAGGATGCATTCAAGCTGCTGGAGGCGATATGAGCGAGGAAACGCGAATGCGGGAGGAGATATGCCTTATGGCAAAATCCCTCTATGACCGGGGGCTGACGGCAGGCTCGTCCGGCAATATTTCAGCGCGCCTCAGCGACGGGCGCCTGCTGGTGACCCCGACGGGGAGCTCTTTCGGCCGGCTGGATCCTGCCCGGCTCTCCTGCTTCGATCGCAACGGCCGCCTGACGGGCGGCGACAAGCCGACCAAGGAAATGCCGCTGCATGCGGCCTTCTATGAGACCCGTCCGGCAAAGACGGGGGCCGTGGTGCATCTCCACTCCTGTCATTCGGTCGCGCTGTCCCTGTTGCCGGGGATTGACCCGGACAACATACTGCCGCCGCTGACGGCCTATTCCATCATGAAGCTCGGCAAGGTGAAGCTGCTGCCATATTTCATGCCCGGTGATGCGGCCATGGGCGACGCGATCCGCGGACTGGCCGGCAAGCGCAGCGCCGTTATGCTGGCCGCCCATGGGCCGGTCGTCGCGGCAAAGGACCTTGAAGCGGCGGTCAATGCCATCGAAGAACTGGAGGAGACGGCAAAGCTCACGATGCTGACGAGGGGCGCCAATCCCTCCCTGCTCAGCGAAGCTGAGATTTCCGCTCTCGTCAGGACCTACGATGTGGAGTGGGACTAGCATGCTGCGCTTCTCGGCCAATCTTGGTTTCCTGTGGCAGGAACTTTCGCTTCCCGATGCGATCCGGGCTGCCAAGATCGCCGGCTTCGATGCCGTAGAATGCCATTACCCCTTTGCCGTCCCGGTCGAGGACGTGCGTCGGGCGCTTCAGGAGACCGGGTTGACCATGCTCGGCCTCAACACCATCCGCGGCAATGTCGAGGCAGGTGATAACGGGCTTGCCGCCTTGCCGGGTCGCGAAATTGAGGCCCGTCGGGCAATCGAGCAGGCGGTCGACTATGCGGCTGCGACGGGCACGCTGAATATTCATGTGATGGCCGGCAAGGCGGTGGGTGACGAAGCCCGGTCCACTTTCATTTCCAACTTGCAGCATGCCTGCGAACTGGCCGGCCGGGCAGGGCTGACCGTGCTGATCGAACCGCTCAACCATCGGGATGCACCCGGATATTTCCTTCGGACGGCGGAACAGGCGCTGGAGATCATCTCTGCTGTCGGAGCTCAGAACATCAAACTCATGTTCGATTGCTATCATCTGCAGATTACGCAAGGTGACTTGATTCACAGAATGCAAGCCTGTCTGAATTCCATAGGTCATATCCAGATTGCAGCCGTTCCGGATCGCGGTGAACCGGACCATGGAGAACTCGACTACGGCTACATCCTGCGCTTCTTGGAAAAGCTGGGCTATGATCGCCCGATTGGAGCTGAATATCGGCCGTTGGCTTCGACGGAGGCGGGTTTGGGCTGGCTCAAGGCCTATCGATGAGGGTGACAATACACATCTTGCCGGCGTGACAAGCGCCAAATACGGTCACCTACGTGACGAAAAGCGCTCCTGCATCATCGCAGTGGTGACACCTGCAGCACGATTTTGCCGCGGACGTGTTCATTTTCGAGCTGATCCTCGGCCTTTGCGACGTCTTCGAGATTGAACACGGCATCGACATGTGGTCGCACTTTGCCTTCCGAAATCAATCTGCCGATTTCCAGGAGCTGCGCGCCGTTCGGCCCGGCCATGAAGTAGATCCCCTGCACCTGATGCTCGCGGGCCTCTTCATCGTCGGGCTTCGAGAGCGTCGATACGATCGTGCCGCCGGTCTTCACAACGGCCCAAGAACGATCTTGCGTCTCGCCGGCGACCAAATCTATGACCAGATCAACTGGCTCCACGACATCCTCGAAGCGCTCATTTTTATAATCCACCACCTGGTCGGCACCGAGCGAATGGGCGAAATCGAGATCATCTCTTGAAACGGTCGTGGCAACCCAGGCGCCCTTTGCCTTGGCGAACTGAACTGCGAAATGCCCGACACCGCCGGCCCCTCCATGGATCAGCACTCTTTGGCCGGGTGACAGGCGGCCATGGTCGAAGAGCGCCTGCCAGGCGGTCAGTCCCGAGAGCGGCACGGAAGCTGCCGTTGTATGATCAAGTCCGTTCGGCTTGGCAGCCATCTCCGTTGCCTTGACTATGACGAATTCGGCATGTGCGCCGCGATCATTGCCAAGCATCGCATAGATTGGATCACCTTTCTTCAGAGAATGCGCACGCGTGCCGCAAAGCTCGACCACGCCGGAGACATCACGTCCAAGGGCGACAGGCAAATCTTCCTGCTTCCCATACGTCCCCGATCTGATCTTGTAATCGACGGGATTGACGCTTGTAGCGATGACCCTCAGCAAGACTTCGTCGTCCTGTGGCTGTGGCCGGTTCACATCATCGATCGACAGGACCTCCGGTCCGCCGTACGCATGGATTCGAACTGCCTTCATCGTAGACATTTTTCCGCTCCTCAAGCGCGGATCGCCGCGTTATGGTCAAGATTGCGATTGCCCGCGATGCGGATCTTTTCCTGCGGCCTGACTGCTCTTTCGACTTGTGGAGGGCTTGTCATGGCTGCCGCCGCGATTGCCGCCATGTTCACTCTTTGACTTCTCGTCCAGCCGTGGGGCGCTATCGCCTTTATGTTCCTTCGCCATGGTGTCATCTCCGTCGTTCAATCCGCTTTCGTTTTGGTTCCACCGTGATCCAAGCGAACCCGCATCCGGCTTGATCACTGACGGAACAGACCGTCGCTGCACTTGTTCCGCCGTCTCAAGACTTTGCTTTGCCCTTCTTGTGATGCTCGCTTTCCTGGTTGGCGCCTTTGAGGATAGATCGATCCTCACCTTGAACGGGATCATGCGCGTGCAGATCCTGACCCTGGCGCTCCCTGGCACGTTCGGTCGAAGACTTCTTAAGATCGGTGCGCGGATCAAAATCAGCATCCGCATTGGCCGTATTCTCGCGCTTCTCGATCACGCGCATTTGCTGTTCGTGAGTTTTCTTTCCGGTCATAGCCAAACCTCCGCATGTTGGGATTCAATCCCCAACATGAGGCGACTGCTAAAGTTCCCAGGACATACGATTTGGTGAGAAGCCTGTCCGCGGCTGCACGCAGGTGCACTATGATCGCTTTGGAGCGGGGATCGGACTCCGCTTCACAAATGCGCCATGAAGACGTCAGCGGGTGTCTTCGGCGATCGTTCGACGAGGACGGCATGAGAACGATTGAAAATCCAGGAGGTCGTCGACCAACCTATACCTAGGTGTATCCGGGATATACGTAGAGGCGATTCACCGCATTTCCTGGATATCCGATCATTTGACCTGCTCGCTCGATCTGTATTCACGTCATGTACAGACCGACGATCATTGGTGAAACCCGTGTATTCAATGCCGCTTGTGCCATTTGCGCGTTTCCCTGCTCAGGCGAAAGGCAGCGGCAGAAAGGACCAAAATGTCTCGATTGATCGCCGCATCCTTGCTCACTCTCTCCCTCGCTCTAGGGGCGTCTTCAGTGGCAGAGGCAAAGACCGTGTCGCCCGCTAGTGTCGTCATGAGCGGACGGGCGAAGATCCTGGCCGACGGCGACGGTCGGTCGCTCTACACCTTTGACAAGGATCACCCCGGCAAGTCTGCGTGCACGCTCCTTTGCGCCGTCGCCTGGCCGCCATTCATCGCCCCCGTGGGTGCAACGGCGCACGGTAAATGGAGCCTGGTCCGGCGCCCGAGCGGTGTAAGCCAGTGGGCCTATAACGGCTCCCCGCTTTACACCTACCGCTTCGATAGCAAGCGTGGCGACGTCAGAGGTGACGGCGCTGAGGGTGTCTGGCACGTTGCCAAGCCGTAAATCAACATGGCAGGGCGGCGCTTATCGGCCGCCCTGCCATGATCCAGGTAGATCATTCCCGATCATGATCTTAGCGGATCCCACTCAAAAGGAATCGTTACCAGCGTAGACAACAATTTCGTTATCCCTCGCTCTCTGGCGAATGGATTCCCCTCAATGTCGCTTTTATAAAAAAATAAAATCTATAAAATATATCGAGCTGCGGGCAGCAGAACGAATTTACCAAACATGACGTACGGCGCAGCCTTGGAACCGTCTTGGTGAGGCCGCACGGGTTATCTCGACGGCTGCGAAATAAGCAGCACGCCACGCTTGGCGGCATCCTCAGGCCCCTCATCAACGGTCAGGCCGAAGGGTAGAGCAATGCGGCAGTAGCGGTCGTTCAGCCCATCATTGCCGACGATGGCGATCGTATCGCCGCTTTTAAACCAGCCCGCAGCGCGCGCCTGACGGAACTCGGAGCCGATGACGAGGCCGCAGACATAGTCGTTGATTTCCGCTGGGGCGAGCTTACCGTCCAGCATTCCGGTACGGGCGCTGAAGATCGCGGCAAGAAAGGCATCTGCGCTTTTTGCGTCGCTCGCCGCAAAGGATGCACCGCGGTCGAAGGCGCTCCAGTCGGTACCGACATCCTGCTGCGGGCGCGCCGCTTTGGCGATGAAGGAATGCTTCGCCAGGAGCGCATAGATCTCGCCGGTCACGTAGGTCTGGAAACGGGCAATGCGGCCATGTTCGATGCGCGCCCATTTGCTGTGACTGCCGGGAAGGACCAGAGTGCGATCCTGCGCGAGGCCGTAGCCGACGATTTGGGTTTCCTCACCGCGCATCACGTCCGGAAAGGGATGTGCCGAGGGATCGCGAAGGCCTGGAAGAAAGGTCAGGGCAGCACCGTTTTTCAGGGTCAAGTGCCGGGTTCCGGCCGCGAGCTCCGCAATGCCGGCAGGGGTATCGACATATGGAACTTCCAACCAGCCGTTTCGGCTGGTGATCATGCCGATCGCCAGGACCGGCAATACCAAGCACGCCCTTCTTCGCCAGGGAGTGCTGGATCATGTCGGCGTGCGCGCCCAGACACCGGAACTCGATGATGCCGCGATTGCGGATATCGATATGTGTCTTGCCCGGGCTTTGGCGGCGACCGAAGGCGGCGGTGGACAAAAGGTGCTGATGGGGACACTGCGATGAGCGACCGCGTCAAAACAGTCAAAGCTTTCACGTTGACCATTCCGCGCGACACGCCCTATCTCGGTGCATCGAGGCCAGGAGAGGAGCCCAATTCAAGAGGATATCTCGTCCGCCAGAGCAACAAGACGGTCTATCCGATCTTCGATCGCAGCATTCTCGTGCGCATCGAGACCGCCAATGGTGTCGTCGGCTGGGGCGAGACATACGGCATCATCGCCCCGGGTGCCGTGCTGGCTCTGATCGAGGACCTCGTGGCGGATTTTACGATCGGCCGCGATCCGCTCGATCCCGCAGTCATCCATGACGACCTCTACGACCTGATGCGCGTGCGCGGATATACCGGCGGCTTCTATCTTGATGCCTTGGCGGCGATCGACATTGCGCTGTGGGATATTGCCGGTCGCATCGCAGGCTTGCCGATCGCAAAGATGCTCGGGGGGCAGAGGCAACAGACCTTGCCTGCCTATGTTTCCGGTCTGCCGGAAAAGACCAGAGCGGAGCGCGCGGATCTGGCCCTTCGCTGGCAGGACAAGGGCTTCGACAGCTTCAAGTTCGCCTCTCCGGTCGCCGACGACGGTGTCGCCGCGGAGATGGAAAGCCTGCGCGACAGGCTCGGTGCAAATACCCGCATCGCATGCGACATGCACTGGAACCATACCGCCCATGAGGCGATCGCCCTCATCGGCGCCATGGAGCCGCACGGCCTTTGGTTCGCAGAAGCGCCAGTGCGAACGGAGGACCTTGCCGGACTGGCGCGTGTCGCATCCACGGTGAAGACGGCTATCGCGGTCGGCGAGGAATGGCGGACCGTCCATGACATGCAGCTTCGGCTGGAACGCGCGGATATCTCGATCGTTCAGCCGGAGATGGGTCACAAGGGCATTACCGAATTCATGCGCATCGGACAGCTTGCCCATGTGCATCATCTCGAAGTCATTCCGCATGCGACGATCGGGGCAGGGATTTTCCTTGCCGCCAGCCTGCAGGCAAGTTTTGCCCTGCCGAACGTCACCGCGCACGAATTCCAGCATTCGATATTCGAGCCGAACCGCCGTCTGCTCAAGGGAGATATGGATTGCCGCGAAGGCGCGTACCGGCTCCCCAGCGGGCCGGGCCTTGGCGTCGAGCCGTCGCAGGAGGCGATTTCACTGCTGAAACATCATTAGATACTGCTGGCAAGAGCATTTTCATCAAGTGGAGGAGACGATGAAGAATACCGTTAAAAACACCCTGGGTGCGATGATGCTGGCTGCGCTTTGCACGACAAGCTTCACAGCGCCCGCCTTTGCAGAGACATTGAAATTCGTGTCCTGGCAGAAGGACGAAAAGGGCTATGGCGACTGGTGGGCCGAGGTCATCAAGACCTTCGAGGCCAAACACCCTGGCGTGACGATCGAATGGACCAAGGTCGAGCGAACCGCATATGCGGACACGATGACGACCCTGTTTGCCGGCGGTCAGCCGCCGCAGATCGTCCACTTGGCCTCTTTTGAATTTCAGGCCTTCGCTGAAAATGGCTGGCTGGAAAATCTCGACCCGTGGATAGAGAAAGCCGGTATCGACATGACCGGCTGGGCGGGCCAGGACAAATGCAAATGGAACGGGCAAACGGCCTGCATCATGATGCTCTATTACGGCTTCGTGATGGGCTACAATCAGCAAATCCTCGACAAGGAAGGCTTGAAAGTACCGACCAACTGGGATGAGTACCTCAACGTGCTGCGCAAGAGCACGAAAGACCTCAACGGCGACGGAATCATCGACCAGTACGGCACCGGCCATGAAACGCGCGGCAGCGGCGGCCAGTATCTCACCGAGATGTTGAATTACATTCTTGACGCCGGCGGCCGCTGGACGAATGACGACGGTAAGGTGACGATCGACACGCCGGAGATGATCGAGGGGCTCAAACGCTGGAAGACCGTTATCTCGGAAAATCTCAGTCCGCGCGACATGACCTCCGGAGACGTCCGCAAGCTCTTTGCCGACGGCAAGATTGCGCTGAAGCTCGAAGGTCCCTGGATCTATCCGATCATGCAGCAGGGCGCGGCTTTCAAGGATCTGAGGCTGACGAAGCCGCCTCTCAATCCTCCGAACGGCGGCACCTCCAATGTGCTCGCGATGGCGAGCGAGATTCCTGACACGGAAAAGGCGCTCGTCTGGGATTTCATAGCGACGGCGATGTCGCCTGAACTGCAGACGAAGTTTGCAACCATAGCAAATTCGACTCCGCCGCGTCCCAACACCGACATCGCCGGCGCGGAGAAGAATGTGCCGCATTTCCCGCTGCTTCTTGAAACGCAAAAGGCTGCCGCCGAAGCAGGGGTGGACCGCATTCCGAAGGGGCTGGAAATCAACTTCAACGAATTTGCCAAGATGGTGATGGAGGAGTCCCAGCGCATGATCATCGAAAATCTCGATCCGGCGGAGGTTGCAAAGACCATGCAGGAAAAGGCCGAAGCCATTCAGGCGCCGTAGCAGGAATGGCGGCGGCGCGCGAAAGCGCCGCCGTTTTTGCATCGACGCATGCCGATGGGCAAACTGAACCGGAGATCCGATCCTGTGCCTAAATTCCCGTCGCTTGATTTGGCGCGACCCAGTCGCCAGCATTGGCTGGGCTACTTGCTGCTGGCGCCTGCCGTGCTGCTCATAGCACTCATCATCGTCTATCCGCTGATCATCTCGCTCGACCTGTCATTCCAGCAGGTCAAGCTCGTGCGGCTCGATGCGCCCCGCAAAGCCTTCACCCTGATCAACTATCAGCGGCTGTTCACATCGCCGGACTTCTGGATGGCGTGCTGGGTTACGCTGAAACTCACGATCGTCGTGACATTCTTCTGCCTGGTGATCGGACTGGCAACGGCACTTCTCGTCAACAATCGTTTCACGGGCCGCAACATCGCCCGACTGGCGGTGGCACTGCCTTGGGCGGTGCCGGAGGTGATCGCAACAGTCATCTTCGCGTGGATATTCGACAGTGCCTTTGGACTGATGAACTGGCTTTTCGTATCGCTTGGCCTCTCAAACGGCATGATCAGCTGGTTCTCGGACCCGACCGCGGCCTTCTGGGTCGTGGCGATCACCATGATCTGGAAAGGCTATCCTTTCGTTTCGATCATGATGCTTGCAGGGCTTCAGTCGATCCCCGGCGACTTCTATAACGCTGCCAAGGTGGACGGCGCCAACGTCTTTCAGCGCTTCCGCTACATCACCCTGCCAGCCCTCATGCCTCTGCTCGGAGTGACGTTGGTGCTCGTCATCCTGTGGGTGTTTCGCGACTTTTCGATCGTCAAGGTGCTGACCGATGGCGGACCGCTGAAGACCACCCAGACGCTTTCGATCATGACTTACAATGAGGCTTTCGGCTTCTTCAACTTCGGCTACGCGTCAGCAGTTGGCGTCATGACGCTCGTCATCTGTGTCGTCGCGAGCATGCTGATGCTGGGGCGCGAACCCAAGGCGATGTACTGAGGAGAACGTCATGCAACGCACCGCAATCCAACGCATCTGGCTTTACGCAACGGTCCTGCTGACCTGCGCCATTCTGCTGTTTCCCGTTTACTGGCTCGTGGTCACGGCCCTGTCGACCAGTCTTGAACTCAAGCAGCTGCCTCCAACCTTCTGGCCGCAGACGCCGCAATGGACGACGTTCGCCAAGGTTTTTGCCGAGCGGCCTATCCCGCTCTGGCTTTGGAATTCGACACTGGCAGCGCTCGGCTCGGTATCCCTGTCGATGGTGGTCTCAGTCCTTGCAGGCTACAGCCTGTCACGATTTTCGCCGCGGGGCGGCCATTCGCTCGGGCTCTTCATCCTGACGGCGAAGATGCTTCCTGCAACACTTCTGGTGATACCGCTGTTCGGCATTTTCCGTCAGGTCGGGCTCATCGGCAGCCTGTGGTCGCTGGTGATCGCCCATTCAACGCTGATCATCCCCTTCAGCACCTGGATGTTGAAGGGTTATTTCGACACGATTCCGCGTGAGCTCGAACAGGCGGCCATGGTGGACGGCTGCTCGCCGCTGTCGGCGATGGTCCGTGTGATCCTGCCAATCTCGGCCCCCGGGCTTGCCGCAACGGCCCTCTATGCCTTCGTTCTGTCATGGTCCGACTATGCCTACGCACGGACCTTTCTCACCAATCAGCAGAACGCCTGGACTGCCAATCTCGGCATCACGACGCTGAAGGGCGAATACGTCACCGACTGGAACGAGGTCTCGGCCGCAGCGGTGTTCATCGCTCTGCCGATCATCGTCATCTACCTCTTCCTCGAGCGCTACCTTGTCGGTGGTCTCACCGCCGGTGCGGAGAAATAGAACATGGCCAGTATTTCCATCCAAAACGTCTACAAGAACTATGGAGCTCTCAACGTCCTCAAGGAATTCTCGCTCGAGATCGCCGACGGCGAGTTTGTCGTTCTCGTCGGACCATCGGGCTGCGGGAAGTCGACGATGCTGAAGATATTGGCTGGCCTCGAGGCAGCCTCCGGCGGCAAAATCGTCATCGGCGGCCGTGAGGTGACCGACCTTGCCCCCGGTGACCGCGATATCGCCATGGTGTTCCAGAACTATGCGCTTTATCCCCATCTCACCGTGGCCGAGAACATCGGCTTTGGCCTGAAGATGCGAAAGACTCCCAAGGACGAGATTGCCGGACGCGTCCTGGATGCGGCAAAGATTCTCGCCATCGAGCACCTGCTGGGACGGCGGCCGAAGGAGCTTTCGGGCGGCCAGCGCCAGCGCGTCGCATTGGGCCGGGCGATCGTGCGGGAGCCACAGGCCTTCTTGATGGACGAACCGCTGTCCAACCTCGACGCCAAGCTCAGGGTGCATATGCGTGCCGAAATCAGCGCGCTGCATCAACGCATCGGGGTTACCACCATCTATGTCACGCACGACCAGATCGAGGCAATGACGATGGCCGACCGGGTCGTCATCATGAAGGATGGTTCAATCCAGCAGATTGCCGATCCCGACACCATGTTCCGCAAACCGGCGAACCTCTTCGTAGCCGGTTTCATCGGATCGCCCGGCATGAATTTCGTCGCTGCCGAGCCAGTCGACGGCACGGCCTCGATCCGGATCATGGGAAAGACCGTTCCGGTCGATATCAGTCCGGCAAAGCTTGCCGGTTCGAAGGCGGCGGAGGGGCTTGTTGCGGGCGTCCGCCCGGAATACATCCGCCTCGGAGAAGGCCCGCTTTCCTTCGAGGTCCGACCGACGCTCGTAGAGAGCCTGGGATCGGAGCAATATGTCTATTTTGACGCGGGAGAGCACGGCGTACCGCAGAGGTTCCGTTCCGAGGAAGAAAGCCGCAAAGGGCTGATCGCGCGTCTGCCCGAGGCATCGCACCTGCGCGCCGGCGATCCGGTGACGCTGTCGATCGATCCTGCACAGATCCATCTTTTCGATGCTCAAAGCGGAAAGGCGCTGCGCTGACATGATCATCCTCGTTACAGGTTCGGCGGGCCGCATCGGTTCTGCGGTTGTCATGGCGCTTCTTGGCAGAGGCGAGAAAGTGCGCGGTTTCGACCTGCGTGCGAGCAGTCGACAGGACGCGAATTACAGCGAGGTCACCGGCACGTTCGACGATCGCGAAAAATGCGAGGAGGCTGTTGCCGGGGCATCCGCCGTATTGCATCTCGGCGCCTTCATGTCGTGGAGGCCCGAGGATCGCGACGGGCTATTTTCAGCCAACGTCGAGGGTACCCGGCGCCTGCTGGAGGCATCAGCGTCGGCGGGCGTTCATCGCTTCGTGTTCGCATCCTCCGGGGAGGTCTATCCCGAAAACGTTCCGGAGTTCCTGCCCGTCACGGAGCAGCACCCTTTGAAGGCGAATTCGGCCTATGGCATGACCAAGCTGCTTGGCGAGGAACTCGTCCGCTTTCATGGCCGCACCACCAAGATGGAAACAGTGATCCTGCGCTTTTCCCATACGCAGGATGCACGCGAGCTGCTTGATCCGGAGAGCTTCTTTTCGGGGCCGCGCTTTTTCCTGCGTCCGCGCATCCGCCAGCAGGAGGGCTTCGGCAACCACGCCGCCGTTGCCGTCCTGAAAGCCGCAGATCCCGGGCGCGAGGCCCATATTCTTGCCCGCAATGAGAACGGCCGGCCATACAAGATGCACATCACGGACACGCGCGATATGATGACCGGCATCCTTCTGGCGCTCGACCGCAAGGAGGCGGCGGGCGAAATCTTTAACCTGGGCGCCACTGAGGCAGTTGATTTTCCTGCGCTTCTGAAGGACATGGCCGAGATAACCGGGCTTCCGCTCGTCACAGTCGATCTGCCGGGAGCGGGGGTGTGGTATCACACTTCGAATGAGAAGATCCGACGACATCTTGGGTTCGAACCGCAATGGACAATAAACCGCATGTTGGAGGAGGCCGCACTGGCATGGCGCAACAGGACCGGATAAGCGAACGTGAGGAGAGCGACGTTCCTGCCGGCACGGCAGCGCTTGCGAAAGGTCTGAGCCTGCTCGATCTGATCGCCGATGCCAGGACACCGCTGCGTTTTGCCGACATGATGCGGGCCTCTGGTCTGCCGAAGCCGACCTTCTCGCGCATCTTGCGCACGCTGATTGCATTTCGGCTGGTACGCCAGGACCAGGCCACGGGCACCTATACGCTCGGCCACCGTTTCGTGGAGCTGTCGCACCGGGTCTGGGACACCTTCGATCTTGCATCGGCCGCAATTCCGGAACTCGAGCGGCTGTCTGCCGAGCTGGGCGAGACCGTTGCCTTATGCCGCCTGGACGGCGATCAGGCTCTCTACATGGAGGAACGCTCTGGCGACGGCCTCGGTGTGCGGGTTGACCAGGGCCGGCGCGTGCCGCTCCATTGCACGGCTGCCGGCAAGGCGTTGCTGTCAGCACTGGAGCCTGCGCTTCAACGGGCGCTAATGTCCAAGCTGACGCTCGACAGACACACCGACAGCACCATTACCGATCTGTCGCAGCTGGCGGCGGAGATCACGCTGACGCAGGCGAGGGGATATGCGGTTTCCTACGAGGAGCATCTGAAGGGCGTCAATTCCGTGGCAGCCGCACTCCCTGGACGTGACGGCGCCCCGCTCGGAGCCATCGTCGCACTTGGACCGTCGCTGCGCCTCGATCGTGAGCGCATTCATCCGATCGGGCGCGAACTGATGGCGGCGGCGCGGCGGATCACGGGCTCGGCGGGGACCGTCGCTATCAGCTCGGGACCGCGGCCGCGCTCGCAGCCGAAGTCCGGCCGCGCCATCAATGTTTCCTGCGTTTTGCCCTGGGGAGCGCAGCTTGGCGAGGCGCCGGTCTGGCTCGAGAAGCAGCAGCGGCTCTATTGGGTCGATATTCTCGAACCTGCCGTCCACCGCTTCGATCCGGCGACCGGGCGCAATGAAACCTGCACGGCAAGCAAGCTTGTCAGCGCCATCCTTCCGGCGAAGGACGGAAGTTTGTTTGTCGCTTCCCAAGATGGCATCGAGATGCTGACGTTCGAGTCCGGGCAATTTGAGGCCTACGTCAATCCTGAGGCCGATCTTTCCGAAAATAGATTGAACGACGCTAAGGTCGATGCCAGCGGTGCAATCTGGGTCGGGTCCATGCGACTGGACGCCAGCCGCCCGGGCGGCAGCCTTTACCGGATCGCCAGTCGGACCTCAGTGCGGCGTATGGAAACCGGCATCACCGTTTCCAATGGCATGGGTTGGAGCCCAGACGGTTCGGTGTTTTATTTCGTGGACACCGTGCCTGGGGTGATCCTCGCCTATGACGTGGCCGATGGGGAACTCCTCAACCGGCGGGTATTCGCGCAAATCCCGGAAGCCAGTGGTCGCCCGGATGGCCTTACAGTTGATGCGGAAGGAGGGGTTTGGTGCGCGATTTGGGACGGGTGGCGGGTCGATCGCTATCTGCCGAACGGCAAGCTCGATCTGTCGATCCCAATGCCGGTCCCGCGGCCGACAAGCGTCGCTTTCGGCGGGGCCGGTCTTGAGACGCTTTTCATCACGACAGCGCGCACACGGCTTCCGGCATCCACACTGGCCGAGGCTCCGCTTTCCGGCGGTCTCTTCTCCTGCAAGCCCAGGCAAAGCGGACTTCCGATCCATCTTTTCCAACCTCGTGATCTATCCGGATGACGTTATCGACGTTTGCTCAAAACCTCTTCTCACTTGAGGACAAGCGGGCCCTCGTCACCGGCGCGGGCCGGGGTATCGGGGCGGCGATCGCAAAGGGCCTTGCCGGCTTTGGAGCCGAGGTCGTTGTTCATGACATGACGGAAGAGGCCGCCCGTCAGACCTGCGATACGATCAAAGCCGCTGCCGGACTATGCAGGGCAGTCGGATCGGATCTGTCAGCACCGGGAGCGGGCCGCGGGCTCATCGAGATGGTTGGTCCAATCGACATCCTCGTCATCAATGCTTCCGCGCAGATCAACGGCGAAATCGAGACGATCACAAATGACAATTTCGACGAGCACATAGCAGTCAACTTGCGCTCGACCGTCGACATGCTGCAAGCCTGCCTGCCAAAGATGGCCGAACGCGGTTGGGGACGCGTTGTCAGCATCGGTTCCATCAATCAGCTGCGGCCGAAGCCAGTCGTGACGATCT
The DNA here is from genome assembly GCF_041357635.1 of Sinorhizobium sp. CB7. Classification (NCBI taxonomy): domain Bacteria; kingdom Pseudomonadati; phylum Pseudomonadota; class Alphaproteobacteria; order Hyphomicrobiales; family Rhizobiaceae; genus Sinorhizobium; species Sinorhizobium sp. CB7. Next base: position 204,957 of record NZ_JAULLL010000004.1, on the reverse strand, counting down.
ATGCCGCAACGAAGGCGGCCCAGCACAATCTCATCCAGTCACTGGCACGGCAATATGCGCCGCAAGGAGTGCTTCTCAACACTCTGGCGCCAGGCCTTGTCGATACCGAGCGAAATGCCGCCCGCCGAAACCAGGATGCGGAAGGCTGGGCCGCTTATGTGCGGAACCTGAACTGGATGGGCCGGGCAGGCCATGTGGACGAGATGGTAGGGGCAGCCGTGTTCCTGTCTTCCAATGCCTGCAGCTTCATGACGGGCGAAACGATCTTCGTGACGGGCGGCTACTGACTCGCGGACGTTTGCTGCACGCTATCAAGCCGCTTGCAAGAGCATTCGGTCACACCTTGCCGCATCAACATTCTTGAGCAAACTGAAGCATAGTCCAACCGGGCAGTCGTTGAGAGGACTCGGTCGTACCGTTGCTTGTCGCTCAATCCGGCGCTGACGAACCGATGGCTTTCCCTGGATTGTGTCGCTTGCGCGAATGCATGTCGCGCAAAAGTGTGCAGCGGTTTTTTCGGCAACGACATGCATGAAAACAACAAGCTAAAGCCTGTCGGGTGAGCCGACCTTCACGCGACTGGCTTTAGAGCCAATTTGCTTTCTTGCTCGGTAGCGTATGGCGCTAACCATGCATAGCGATTAAAATGCGCGGGGAACGACAGGTTGCATCAATAATGAAGAAATCGCCGAGCGCAATTGATGTCGAGGTCGGCAAGCGCATTCGCGCCTGCCGACGCCAACGCAGACTGACACTGCCGCGATTGGCACAGGGCATCGGGATAACAGCCCAGCAGCTTCAGAAATATGAAAAGGGCGTCAATCGCGTAACCGCGAGCAAGCTCGTTGAAATCGCAACCGTGCTCCAGGTGGAGGTTGGCGCATTCTTCGACAGAATTTGTCCGGCGGAAGCATCAAACGACAATCTGGCGGCAAGCCCGGCATTCGAGTTCACCCACGAGGCCTTGCAAATGACGACGGCATTCATGAGCATTGCTGAACCGGGCCTTCGTATCGCCCTCCTCGAACTGGTCCAGACCATCGCGCGGCAGGATGCCGACACGGCCCGCTCCGCACCTGCGCATCATGTCGATGACTGAACGTCACACGAGCGCTTCGGCTCCTTCAGCGCAAGTTTGATCTTGCTACGCAATATCGCATAGAGCTTTGCGCTGCGTTCCTCCGGATCGCTCCCCTCCCAATCAAGGCTCAACTGCAGAAGCGCCATGTTCGTCAGGTGCACGACCGTGGACAATTGCAGGTATTCCGCTTCTTTGTTAACGGCTGAAAGCATTCGAAAAAGTCTGGCATAAGCGTCAGCGTCAATCTTGTCTTCATTCTCGATCATGAGCATTTCCATCTGCCGGGACGATCTCGCGCCGCAGCTGTTGCCAATGGGTTGTATGGGAAAATGTCCAGTCCGGATCCCGGCTTACGGAACGATGATCCGCGATCCAGGCGAGCACGGCTTGCGCGTCCTCGCGTTTTACGTCCTGTTTGTGGAGCGCTATTTCCTCGAGCAGCCTTTGCTGTCGCTCCGGGCTGAGAAAAGAACAACTCTCCACCATGGAGCGATACGTCCTTTGCGAGTAATGCAGAAAGCCGGCATTGAGCAGGAACTTGTCTCGCTCGGCAGCGGATATGAGGCCGAGAGCGGTGAGCTTCTCCATCGTGGCTTCGTAGTCGACCCTCGGAATTGAAAGCGGCATCCATTCAAGCTCTTCGGGGCCGTGAATGAGGGCCACGGCCTCGTCGTCGAGCAGCCGGCCAGAAGCATAGGCGGCAAAGATCCGGCCTACTCCCACCATTCCAAAGACCTGGCACTCGGCTGCTCTAAGTGCTCCCATGCTCGCGCCGCCGCAAATGGCGACATTGCAACTCAGCGCATAAAGGATCTCCTTATGCCAGACGGATGCGGCCTCGCCAAAATGCCCGTCGATCAGGCCGATGGCTGTGGCGCCGTCGACGACCGCCCTCAGAATATCCCCGCGACGGGCGGGAGGTCTAAATGCTATGGACGGATAGTGATGCCTGACGCAGTTCCAGGCGCCCGCAAGACTCGGGCCGGCGAAAACGATCTTCACTGTCTCAGTCTCCCAAGTGCCTCGACGGCTCGCACACCAAGCTGGATATTCGAACCGGTGAGTTCGACCTCCAGGCCAGGCACGAGCACGCGCAGAACCGACACGGGCAATCCCTGATCCTGCATTGGCACAGCGATCGCCTGCGTGACACCGACATTCCGCAGACGTGTCAGCACATGACCGATGGTTTCGTTGATGGACGCAGATTCAAGGCTCGCATCGCCGGGTGAGAATGTCCCGGCCCTATGCAGGGACAGCTTCGTCAGCCGCATCAATGCATGATCGCGACCGACCTGCTGATAGATCCTTGGCAAAAAATCGTCCCGGCTTCCGGCAATCGCCGTCAGCCGGCTCTGGGCCGCTTCGGTGATTGCGCGAAGAACAGCGCGTACTGGATCGGGGTGGCAGCCGCAACCGCCGCATATCTCGCTCCAGCGCACGTCGGAGCGCCGAGCCGCGGTCGATGGTACCAGCAGGGCGAGAAAGGCGGGAATGCGGATGTCTGTCGTCATGTCAAGGAGAGCCAGCTGCATCTTCGCGGCCTTGATGCGGCCAAGCATGATGGCCACGACGGCATCATCGATGCCAGCCGGATCCACGAGATGGGCCTCGAGTTCATGATCGGCCTTCAATTGCAAAAGTGTCCAGGCATCTCTTTCGACGAGCTCGCACAGACCGTGCAGAAAGGCCTCCGCCGCCGTGTTTCCGGACGCCAATCCATCGCTTGATAACTCGAAGCCGGCCGGGCTTTCGCCGCGGTGATCCATTCCGGCAAGCCACCATGGCACCAGAACCGAATTGCCGGACACGACGTCCAGGCCGCTGACCCAGGGGATTGGGCCAGTCGAGATCATCGAGGGTACGCATCGCGCAGTGGAAGCCAAATCGATCATGGGCGTGTTACTTGATCGGACCTCGTCGACCGTTGCCCAGATCGGCGAAGCAGGCGCAATTTCGGCAATACGCGTTTCAAGCGCTTCCATGGCAGCCGACGCCATCGCCGCATCCTGGTCGACACCCTTTCCCTGAAAGACGGAGAGGCTGTAGCTGTTGGGCCTGGTCGCGAAGGCAACGGGAATGCCGAGAGTGTCAAGGCCTGTCAGCGTGCCGATGCGCGTGATCCCGAGGTCGCCGAAGAAGGGCGTGATTGCCTCCAGGGTTTCTGCCGGCGGGATCTTCCGATCGTGATAGCTGCTGAAACTATGCTCCCGCCTGGCTATTGCATCGGCCAGGCGCTGGACCGGTTCGGGCAGGGTCTGCTCAAAAGCGGCTTCAAGCCGCATATGGTAGGATATAGCAGCGGCTCTTACGGATAGCCCCGTCGGCGAATTCTCTGCTGTGTGCATGATCGTCAATACTCTTTTCCACCCTGCTTCGGTCGTGCGAAGCCCGTCCTCGATGATAAGAGCAGAGTCAGCGTGACGCAGGCGTGACAGGCGGCGGAAGGCGCTCGATTTGCCTTCGGGAAAAAAGCGCGCCATGGCAAGGCGACCCGAGACCGCCATCAGCAGGCCTCGGGCGAGCAGGGCTAAAACCGGTCGCGTGAAGGTAGGTTCACGCAACAGCTTTAGGCTGCTGTTTTCATGCATGTCGTTGCCGCTAAACCGCTGCACACTTTTGCGCGACATGCATCAGAGCGGGATGCCGAAAAGTGTGTGGCTCTCGGGCGACATCCCGCTACTGATTTTTGATTGGAGGCGGATTCAGATTTCAGGTTGATTCGACCCGAAATCATCCGCCTCTAGCGGAAGCGCATAGCATGTGTGATCTGGCTCAGGGCGTTCGGTGCCAGATCAATCTGTTTGCGTTCAGCCAAGGCCTTTGCCGCAGGCGACAGCCGGATCGTTGCAACAGACGCGACGTCGTTGACAGTCTCCACTGATTTAAGCTTGGTTTTCATCATTTCCTCCACTGTTGCGCAGCGTGCGCTGCGTTGCGCGAAGAAGAGCACTACACAGGGTGTGACTTCACCGTGACCGAATTTGAGGTGTTCTACTAAAGGCCGGCCAGTTGGAGGCCCCGGATCAAAAGATCAGCATGCTCAGGGTTGCGGTCGGGGACAAAATGGCGGATGTCCTCGCTGCGAAAATCCGGAAAATTCTCCAGGACGACGCCCGCATAGCGGCGTGCCTCGGAGATGTTGCCGGCCATGGCGTGACAGGCCGCAAGCAGGCGGGCGGTTGCGAGCTTTTCCTTGACAGGCTCGATCGTCTTGATCGCCTTTTCATATTCCTGCCGCACGTAATAGGTGGAGCCCAAAATCCAATAGTAATAATCGGGCGGAAGTGGGTTCAGCCGGAAGGCGGACAGGCCGAGTTCCAGCGCTTTGTCGAGATCGCCCGCGTGGGAAAGGGCATCGGAAAAGTCCACCAGGACGTCGGCGTCGCTCGGATTGAGACTTTGGGCCTGCTCGAAGAGTTCCAGGCTTTCGTCAAATCGACGGCGGTAGAGTGCGATGAAGCCGAGTTCACGATACGCTCGGCCGCTGCCGGGGTCGCGATCGCGCGAGGCGCGGGCATATTGGTTGGCATCGCCGAGGAGTTCATTGTCCTTCATGCCCCTGACAAGCCATTCCATTCCAAGGGAACGGGAAATCCCGGCATGCGCCGGCGAAAACGCGTCGCAGCGTCTGACGGCCGACTTGAACCATTTTCGAGCTTGTCGCAGGGCCTGGAGGTCTGTGCCGGCGAGATGGCGCTTGCCCTCGAGATAGAGCCGATAGGCCGAGGGATCGACATCATCGAGCGACGTCGCCAGTTCCTCGCGTTCGATCACGTCCGTCAGCGAGGACGATATGCGTCGCGCAAGGGTCGAAAACGAAGCACTCAGTTTCTGCAGGTCGAGGGGCAAGTCGATCGCCCAGAGTACCTCGCCGGTGCCTACCTTCGTTAATCGGCAAGTGGCTAACAGCGCCTCACCGTCTCCCTGAATAGTGACATAGACCGAATAGTCAAAGTCGAGTTCGCGAACCGCCGACCGCAGATGATCGCCTCCGATCGACTGGTCGATCAGTGCGAAACTCGTATGCGCAGCGATGATCTTGAAAACGCGCTGGTGGCTGAGGCTGATCGTGACGTCTTCGAGCAAAACCCGTCCGAGCCGCTGGATCAGCGGATCGCTGACGATCGCCTCGGGAGGAAGGATCACGACGCGCGGCTGCTCAGAGGCGATCTTGTCGCTTTTGCGGATGACTGGCTCGGTCCGGTGCAACGGATCGTCGCCGAGAATACCAAGATCCCTGGCAAGCTGGGTGGTCGCTTGCTCGGGATCGGCCCCAATTTCAACCCTCAGACGGTTCCTGCACGTGAAGTAGGCCCGCCGCATGGATGCAAGATCGCCCCTTTCATTATAATGGCGCATGAGTGCCCGCGAAGCGCTTTCATTGGTCTGATCGAGCATGATCAATCGCTCGGCAAGCGAGGGCAGGTTCGAAGAGCCGATGATGTCGGGATTTTCGAGAAGCGTTTCGAGATGACGGATTCGCCAGTCGGCAATGCGCTGGCGCATATCCGACAGCCACTCCTCTGCTTCACCCGTTGGTGAAGGCATGCCCTCGAGGAGCTCGCCGTCGAGCAGGCTCCATTGTGGGCGCACCTCCTGTCCGACACTATTCAAGAGATCGGCAAGATCGATTTCGCAGAGGGTCCTGTCGAGAATGATGCGGTCCTGGTTGACGGTCAGCAGCGCATGCAAGTCCGGGCCCAGTGATTTGAAGATTCTGGCCAACAACTGACGAAGGCTGTTTGCCCTTTTCTCCGGCGATTGCGACGGCCAGAGAAGCACCCGCGCCGTGTTGCGGTCGATCATCGATGCTGGCGAGGCAACCAGCACGGCCAGAAGGAAGTAGGTTTTCTCCGGCAGGTTCAGCAAAACGCCGTCGATCTCGAGCGAAGGCGGGCCGAACAGCCGTAGCCTGCGCGTTTTCGTCGACGTCATAGGTGGGCTGTGCTGTTTGTTAAAGTATACTTCGTGCGGATACTATACTGCCAAGCGCAAGGTGTCTGTATCATTTTGATGCCCCATCGTTCGCCTTCGGAAAAGGGGCTGTTTCAGGCAGCCAAGGGGTACTTCTGTGGAGGCAGGTTCCGGCTCGTGTCGTTCATATCGTCCTTGCGGCCGCCCAGGTCTTTACGAAGGGCAGACGATTGTCGATTGCCGGTGTTACGCTATGTTTTTCTACCCGCGGCGAAAGGGCCGCCGAAGCCAGGAAAAAGCCATGCGTTCTTTAGCACTCGCGATAGCCGTTTTCGCATCGACGATCCTCTCGGCAGCAGATGCCGGCTCGGCCGAACGCTGGGCTGAACTGCCCGCTTTTCCTCCGATGCCGGTGGCCAAGACCAGTGGCATGGCCGAGGTCAACGGCATCAAGATGTACTATGCCGAATACGGCGCCGGCGATCCAATCCTGTTCATCCATGGCGGTCTCGGTAATGCCGACGTCTGGGGCCACCAGGTGGCAGATTTCGCCAAGGACCATCTGGTGATCGTCGCCGACAGTCGCGGACACGGGCGCTCGACCCGGAACGCCGAGCCCTTCGGCTACGATCTCATGACCTCGGACTATGTGACCTTGCTCGACCATCTGAAGATCGGCAAGGTGACTCTGGTCGGATGGTCGGATGGCGGGATCATCGGTATCGACATGGCGATGAAGCATCCCGAGAAGCTGGCACGCGTCATTGCCCAGGCCGCCAATGTGACTGTGGACGGCGTGAAGCCCGACGTCATGAACAACAAGACCTTCAACGACTACATCAACGTCGCCGGCGAATATTATAGGAAGCTCTCGTCAACGCCGAACGAATACGACGCCTTCGTCAACCAGATTTCGGCGATGTGGGCAAGCCAGCCGGCATGGACGGCGACAGATCTCGCCAAGATCACCGTTCCAGTGACGCTTGCGATTGGTGATCACGACGAGGCGGTCAAGCTCGACCATACGGAGATGATGGCCAGGGAAATCCCCGGGGCGAAGCTCGTCATCCTCAAGGATGCCAGCCATTTTGCCATGCTGCAGGATCCTGCAGGATATGATGCGATGATCCGGGACGCCATGGCCGGGAAGTGATGGAGGCCGGCAATTGTGGCCGGCCATCCCGGCCATCTGGTACTGGGTAACGTCACCTCGGCGGCCCCACCTGGCGCATGCACTTGTCGTCGAGGCTGGACGGCGGTCCCGCATCAGAGCCGGATGATTTCAGGTTGAATCGACCTGAATCTGAATTCGTTTCTAGATCAAAAGATAGAGCGGGATGTCGTCTGAAAACGCGCATAGTTTTCGGCATCCCGCTCTGAGGTCGGGCAGCCCCGTTATTTGCTTCTTGCTCATCATTGCGGTCCGGCTGCCTGCCCGAAGCACGGACATGACAGCCTTTCCACCGCAAGCGAGGGGTGGCTGCCCACGGCCGATAGCAACTACCCTCGTCCTTGTCCGCCCGCCATCAAAATGAGCCATCGGTTTTGACGTCTTTCTCTTGTACTTCCCCAAGGCGCAACTTCCCCGTATCCTGCTGAGATGTGGACCACCCAGGAGTTCATCGAAGGAGGGATCCATGACCGACCGGGGACGCGACTTTGCAAATATCGCCTATACAATCCTCGTCGTAGAGAAGAAGCCTACGCTCGAAGCGGCAGCCGCCGCTATGGGCATGGGTTATGCAGCCCTTCATTCGCGGCTGGTCGGCCGCACCTGCTTCTCGGCCGAGGAGATCCGCGGACTGATCAGGGTGGTCCCCGATCCGAGGCTTGTGTCCTACCTTCTCGACGGGACACGCTTTGTCGCGGCCGAGCGCCTCGTTTTGGATGGGCAGGCACGTCACCAGGACGCGAGTTCGTATGCCATCCAGCGGGGCGCCACCCGTGTAGTCGTGGAAGCGACCGATGTTCTCGAGCTTGTTGACGCGGCCCTTGCCGGAGGGGGCCTCGATCATCAGAAGGACGCTCTCGTGCTCAACGAGATCGACGACACGGAGCGCGCACTGGCCTCGCTTCGCCTGCAGATCAACGGAGGCTCGCGCTAGAGCGGGATGCTGAAAACGTGCGCGGTTTTCGGCATCCCGCTCTAGTCGCTTCGGCCCTCCCCCCGAAGCCGCCGGAGCCAGTCCTCGCCTTCCTGGCGAAGAAGTCGCATTCGATCTTCGACCGCGCGTCTGCGCTGTTTCAGCCGTGCCTTGTGTGCGGGGCTGCCGGCCGCACGCAGCCTTTTTTCGATGGAAAGAAGCAGCAGCTTGCTGGCGTTTAATTCGCGAACGACCCGCATGTACTCGCGGAGGGCTGTGGATACGGGTGGCATGCAAGGGACAAACACGGCTGAAGGGCCCGTTCTCATACCGTCGCGACCTGCGCGAGCACATCAAAACGCGCTCCTGGATTTTGACAGCGGACCATTCAGCGGAATTTTCGCAGCTCGGGGCATCGTTCCATCCGAAGTGGCAATTGCCGATGTCGGGAGCCGCTACAGATCTTGCGGGCGATCATTTTTCAAACCTGGAGGAACCTGTATGGCACGCGTGATCGTCATTGGAGCAACAGGACATGTGGGCACTTATCTGGTGCCGCGGCTCGTCGAGGCAGGACACCGGGTGACTGCCATCAGCCGCGGTCAGGCCGAGCCCTACCGGCCGCACCGGGCCTGGCAAAGCGTCGAACGCCTGCAGATGGACAGGGCCGCACTCGAGGAGGACGGCAAGTTCGGCAAGGAGATCCAGGCGCTGAAGGGTGAGATCGTCATCGACATGATCTGCTTCACGCTGGAAAGCGCCAGGCAGCTTGTCGAGGCGCTTGCCGGCCGGGTCAGCCATTTTCTTCATACCGGCACCATCTGGACGCATGGCTTTTCCGTAACGGTACCGACGCCAGAAGACGCGCCGAAGAAGCCCTTCGGCGACTATGGAGAAAAGAAGGCCGCAATCGAGGCCTATCTTCTGGAGAAGGCGCGGCTGGAGAAGTTTCCGGCGACCCTGATCCATCCCGGCCATATCGTTGGACCTGGGTGGAACCCGTTGAATCCCGCCGGCCACTTCAACCCCGCGGTTTTTTCCACGCTCGCACGCGGTGAGACATTGGAGCTACCAAATTTCGGCCTGGAGACGGTGCACCACGTCCACGCCGATGACGTCGCCAGCCTCTTCATGAGCGCTATCGCGAATTGGAACGCCTCGGTCGGCGAAAGCTTCCATGCCGTGTCGGAAAAGGCGCTGACGCTCCGTGGCTATGCCGAGGCCATGGCACGCTGGTTCGGTCAGGAGCCGAAGCTGGAATTCTTGTCCTACGACCGATGGGCGGAAAGCCGGCCACCGGAAGAGGCGAGGGCCACGTGGGAACACATCAGCCGCAGCCCGAACTGTTCGATGGAAAAGTCCAAGCGCCTGCTTGGCTTCACGCCACGCTATACATCGCTGCAGGCAGTGCAGGAGGCGGTGGAATGGCTGATCGCCAATGGGCGACTGCACCTCTGAGCAAAGCAGTCAGTGCGGGACATCCGCCGGAATTTCAGTCCGTTTCCCTATTGAAGGCGGCGCTTTGCGAAACGGCACATTAAAAACATACGAAGTCATAGTTATGCGCTTTGCGCATGGCTGAGGTGATGCCTTGGCGCTGCAATTTTGAGCAGGTGCCGCTTATATGAGGGTCATCGAAGCAAACGAAGCGCCACGGACTGGCAGCTGGCTTCGAAGCCCAAGGAAAGGGGATCATCATGAACGTAGCACGCTCCTTCAACAACTGGCGCAAGTATCGTCAAACCGTTGCGGAACTTGGTCGCATGTCGACCCGCGAGCTCAATGACCTCGGTATCGACCGCAGCGAAATCCGCTCCGTCGCCCGGGCCGCCGTTGCTCGCTAACGTCTGCTCGCGCCACCCAATATCCGATGTCGCCAAGCGCCTGCCTCGTTACGAGCGGGCGCTTTTGTTTTGTGATTTCGAGAGGGATCCGCGGTCATGAGCTTCCCGATCTTCGCATAGCGCATGCCTGGCCTGCAAAGAAATGCTAAGCAAAAATCCAGCTATATCTCCACGCGTCGAAGCGATGTACCTCCTCCCACATCGTTTCGAACATGCAGGCGGCCTACTCCTCCTCCCAGGGCTTCCTGCGGAACAGTGGTTCTTCCTCCTCCCGAGCCGCTGTTCGGTTATTTTGGAAAGCCTGCCGCACCTCCTCCCGCGGCAGGCTTTTTGTTTTCCGCTACTATTCAGAGCGGAAGAGCAAGCTGGGGTGCCACTTGCCGGACCTGCCGCTCAAGGGAGGAGAGAGTAACACCCAGAAGCCGAATGCCCTTGCGGAGCGGAAATATCGGCTGCAGCAAAAAGCTGATGATCTCCTCCAGCTCGGACATGGAGGCAAGCGGCGCGGATACGGTCTTGCTGCGGGTAATCTGCCGGAAATCGGAATATTTGACCTTCAGTGTCACCGTCTTGGCCGCAATGTCGTTGGCGTCGCAATAGCTCCAGACCTTTTCGATCAGCGGCTGGATTCCTTCGCGAGCCGGCTCGTAGCGCTGAAGATCTTCGGCGAATGTATCCTCGGCGCCGATGGATTTGCGCACACGGTTCGGCTTGACCTCGCGATTGTCGATCCCCCTGGCAATCCCGTAAAAGTAAGGTCCCGATTTGCCGAAATGCTCGATCAGAAAATCAAGTTCCTTCGTCTTCAGGTCGGCTCCCGTCTCGATGCCGAACCGATGCATCTTTTCGGCTGTTGCCGGCCCGACGCCATGGAATTTCTTTACGGGCAGTGCCTCGACGAAGAGCGGACCGGTCTTCGGCGTGATAACGAAGAGGCCGTCCGGTTTGCGCTGATCGCTTGCCATCTTGGCCAGGAACTTATTGTAGCTGACGCCGGCCGATGCCGTCAGCCCTGTCGCAGCCTTGATCTTTGCCCGGATTTCCGCGGCGATCTCGGTGGCAATTTCCATGCCTTTCAGGTTCTCGGTGACGTCGAGATAGGCTTCATCGAGCGATAGCGGCTCGACCATCGGCGTGTATTCGGCGAAGATCTCGCGGATTTGCAGCGACACTGCCCGATAGACATCGAATCGGGGTCTTACAAAGATCAGATCGGGACATTTGCGCTTTGCGGTCACCGACGGCATGGCGGAGTGGACGCCGAACTTACGCGCCTCATAGCTGGCCGCGGCGACGACGCCACGCGCCGCCGAGCCGCCGACGGCGACCGGCATTCCACGAAGCTCAGGATTGTCGCGCTGCTCGACCGACGCGTAGAAGGCATCCATGTCGATATGGATTATCTTCCGTCGCCGCGCAGCCGGATTGTCGCCATTCATATCTCAGCTTCCACCGGACGATGATATGCCCTCGGCCAGACATGGGAAATATGCATCGCATCTGTCCGCTATCCGCGTGCTCATTCTTTAGCAACCGATCGCCATGCGCCCCTCAGGTCAGAACATGCAGACTGGCTCACCAATGTATTGTGAACGAATATAGAACAAATTCGTTTCCCTCAAGCAGATACCATCCCGTAAAGACCTTCACGGAGATGGAAGACGATCGGGGTCGCCCTATCGCCAGACTAAGATCACCGACGCAGCCAGCAGTGAAGCCATAGCGATGTTGAAGATTTTCGCCGAATCTTGATTGCTGAGAAAACGCGCGATCAATGCCCCCATTCCAAGCCAGATCATGCCTGCGGGAAGAGCTGCGGCGGCGAAAAGCACCCCCATCTGGAGCGCCGCGTGGAATTCACCCTGTAGCGTGGGAGTAAAATAGGTACTGCCGGCACTCAGGGCGACGAGCCAGCCCTTCGGATTCAACCATTGGAAAAGGAATGCATTCACAAATCCCGTCGCTCTTGCCTGTGTGCCATCCTCCAACGTTCCCGCATTGACGATCCTCCAGGCAAGCCAAAGCAGGAAGAGCGAGCCGGCTATCTTCATTGCAACCACGATCACCGGCGCGGCGGCAACGATTTCTCCGACGCCAAAGGCGCTGAGCACAATCATCGAACCCATCCCGAGCGAGGCGCCGATTGGACAGGCAAGCCCTCGCAACGTGCCGACAGCGGCACCCGTGGACAGGATCATCGTGTTACTGGGGCCGGGCGTCACCGCCGCGATGAAAGCAAACAACAGGAATGCCAATGCTTGGGCCGTATCCATGCCCGTTCTCATGACGTTGTTGAATACTCAGCTAGCCTTTAAGGTCGGAACTACCCCAAGTATTGTATTTCTGTGCGAACATGGCCGAATGGCTCGTCAATCACACTGAGGCATTGCCCGGGATCGCGCGGATGCAGGCGCGGTTCCAGGGGTTCACGTTCTCACCGCACAGACATGATACCTACGCCGTAGGCATCACGACGCATGGTGTCCAAGCCTTCGACTATCGCGGCGTCTCCCATGGAAGCGGGTGCGGATTCGGCTTCGTCCTGCATCCCGACGAGCGACATGACGGGCGTGCGGGCACCGATGCCGGTTTCGGATATTCCATCGCCTATGTAAGCCCCGGACTCGTTCGGGATGCGCTCGAAGGAGCGGCATTGCCGTTCGTTCGTGATCCGGTCTCATCCGATCCTCGGTTAGTTACCGCTATCCGAGACTTGCTGATGCTGGCTCCCGTTGATCCAGAGATCGGTTCAGTTTCCGCGATCTCCGCCTTGGCGCTTGCCATGCGGGACCTGAGCGGGGATCAAGGCATGCACTCGCTCCGCCTCGATCAAGCCGCCCTGCGACGCGCGGAAGCTTTATTGCACGAGCCACGCGACAGGCGCGTTTCCATGGCCGAACTCGAACATCACGTCGGCTTGTCGCGATGGGAACTTGCGCGGCAGTTCCGCATGCACTTCGGAGTCAGCCTGGCGCGGTTCAATCTCTTGCGCCGCCTGGAGCAGGCCCAACATCTGATCCAGAGCGGCAATACCATCGTAGAGGCGGCCCTTGCATGTGGCTTCACTGACCAGGCGCACATGACGAGAGCGTTCAGGCAGGCTTACGGTCTGACGCCGGGACGATGGGTCAATTTCGCAAGGGCGGCGGATCGGGAGCACGATGCGCTGCAGCGGGACTTTCAGGCGGTCTTTGGTGAAGCCGGCTTTCGGGCGAGGACCAGCAAGTTGCCCAGCAGCACGGCCGCAAGCCCGACCCCCGCAAGCGGTGTCATGCGATAGCCCTCGAGGAGCATGGAGACCGTAAGCGCCACGACCGGAAAGAGCACTGTCATGTAAGCCGCCCTTTCCGGCCCTAGCCTGTGCACCACGGTGAGATAGGTCGTAAAACCGATGACTGAACCGGGAATGGCGAGATAGAGCAGCGAGCCGACATAGACGGGTGAAAGATCGAAGGTGAAGGGAACGCCTCGCGCCAGGGCGAAAAGGGAAACGATTGTAGCTCCATAGAGCATCGCCCAGGCATTGACCGATGCCACGGGCAGGCCGTGGCTCTGATTGCGCGCGGCCACGAGATTGCCCGCGGAGAAAAACCATGTTCCGAGCAGCGCAAGCGCCAGGCCGATGGCCGTTTCGTGGTCCAGAGCTGCGCCTGCCACCGTCTCCCAAAACAGGCAGGTTATGCCCGCCACGCCGATTGCGGCGCCGGCAAGAATCCGCGGCGCGGGACGCCTGCCGTGGACCAGGAATGCATTGATCAGATTGAAGATCGTAGCCGCGGAGAAGACCACCGAGACGATGCCGCTCGGAATGTAGTTCGTGGCGATGTAAAAGCAGATAAAGTTGCAAGAGAACAGGCAAAGGGCCTGCAGGATGACATAGGGCTGGTGCCGGGCGGGAATGGGATGAAGCCTGCGCGTCAGTTTGAGGACGAGGAACAGCACCGCTGCGGCGAGCGCGAAGCGGTAGGCGATCGATGCCTCGATCGGTACCGCGCCGAGCTGGTTCTTGATGGCGATCCAGGTGGTTCCCCAGATGAAGACGGTCAAGGCATAATAGAAGGTGATCACGGGTCATTTTCCGGTGGTTGCTTGAAATATGATGACCCAGTGCCCGGATAATGAGCCCTTGTCTGCTCAGGCTTTGGGGTGCCATTGCACATTCTTGGGCTTTTTCAGGCTGGGGCACTGCACAAAGCGCGATCGGCCTTGAGATTCCCGAACAGAGTTCGCATTGGTGGAGAATGGAGAAGAATAGCCCGAGCGTCAGCGAAGCTCTCGCCAGAACCGGCGCACATCTTGAGCGTGCGGGGTCGGCCGGTCGCGGCCTGTCGGTCGCCGAATGGAGCAACCGCGACAACCGCGCCTGCTACGATCGGCCCGGCCACCACACGCTCAGCATCTATCTCTCCGGCGGGGAAAGGGTCGTTCGCGAGGACGGGCAGATTTCCGGCGGCGCACCGGACAAGCTGTGCCTGCTCCCGGCAGGACACGAAAGCCGATGGCTTATCGGCGGCCCGATCAGAATGTTCCACCTCTACATCGATCCGGAGGTTCTGGCCTATCAGGCGCTCACGGCCTTTGACGTCGATCCGCGGCATGTCGATCTCATGGATCTCACCTTTGTGGATGATCCGGCCATGTCGATGATCGTGCGCGGTGGTGTCCTGCCGCTCGATTGGAACGAGAGGAGCGACCGTGTGGCGCTCGACTTGGCCTGCCATCTTCTGATCCATCATACGCTCAGGCGCCATATCAGGCGGGCGGAACGGGAGATCGTCCGCGGCGGTCTTTCGCCATCGGTCCGTCGCAGGATCGTCGACCATATCGAGGCGCATCTGGAGCAAGCGTTGACGCTCGACCAACTCGCGTCCGAGGCTGGGCTGAGCACCTTCCATTTCGCCAAGATGTTTCGCATCAGCTTCGGGATGCCGCCACACCGTTACCTGGCCGAGCGCCGCGTCGAGAGGGCCAGGAACCTATTGCGCTCAGGAAGCATCGAGCTTGTGCAGGTGGCGCTGGCCTGCGGCTATGCGTCACAAAGCCATTTCACGAAAGCGTTCAGGTCAGCCACCGGAATTACGCCGGGCGAATGGCGGAACCTCTATAGCTGAGTGCAGGCCGAGTTGAGGGGCCGCGCTGCTCCTTGCACTCATCCCTTCTGCTGACGCCGACGTCCACCGCATATCTCCATCCGGCTGGCGGGGACCCGGAGCAGTCCATTGAAAATCTGTGTCTGACGTACTGACCGTATGATCATTCGCATAAAATCCACATGCGCGCCTTCTCGAATCGGCTAAGAGCGTCGCCATGATCATCGAACACCGCCGTCTAGCCATGCAAAAAGCTCTCGACCGTATCCGCAATGCGGAGCTGCCGCTCGAGCAGGATCCGCGATTTCTCAGGTGGATCGAGCAGTGGATCGCCGGGGAGCTTGAAATGGCCGACATTCGCCAGCTATATGCTGCGCTGCTACGGGAGCGATCGTCCGGTCGAGTAACTTCCGCTTCAGCTCCCATCGAAGAGGCTGATGATATCAGCGCCGATGTCCTCGGAGGATAAGGAGCCTTTGGAGCCAATTTTTCGCGCCGCACCTGCTCGGACGGGTGATGCCCACTTTTGCCGCTTGACCTCAAGCGCAAGCCCTCGCATACTTCAAAAATCCCATATCCAATCGGATTTCCACGCTCGCCTGCAGGTCGGAGGAGTGGACGTCAAGTCCACCTTGATCGAGCAGGTGCCAGCCGCGGAGGACAATCGTGACCAGCAACCGTATCGACGCGGCCGCGAAGCATCTGCTTGATGCGCGCAGGAATGGCTTCCGTCTGGAAGGACTTTCTAGCGAGTATATTCCTGCGGATCGCGAGACCGCCTTTGCGATCCAGGACGCGCTGATCGCGCAGAGCGGTGAGGAGATCGGCGGCTGGAAGATTGCGGCCGATGCCGGTCCTGATCCACTCTGCTCGCCTCTGCTTGCCTCCGCCTATCGATTGCCCGACGAACCACTTGGCATGGAGCGCACGATGGCGACGATCGTCGAGGCGGAAGTCGCCGTGAGCATCGGCAGCGATCTGCCGCCGCGTGACAGAAATTATACCGATGAGGAGATCGAAGCCGCGATCGCCGCGGCCCGCCCCGCGCTGGAAGTCCTGGGCACCCGCTTCAACAGAAGTTTCGTTATACCGCCGTTGCTGGCGGTGGCCGATCTGCAGAACAACTCCGCTGTTGTCGCCGGTCCTGAAGACAAGGATTGGCGCAAGATCGACTTCTCGACGCTTCCCATTCGCCTAGGCATAGGCGGAGACAGGGTGCTTGAGGTCGATCGCGGAGCGTCGAAGACGGAGATAGTCACCGCCTTGACATGGCTCGCAAATACTCGTGCCCGGCGCCATGGCGGATTGAAGGCCGGCCAGATCATTATCACCGGCTCTCGTGTCAACTTGCCGATCGGTCAGCCGGGCGATCGGATCACCGCGGATTTCGGAGCGCTCGGCACGATCGCGATAAGCCTTATCTAATCGTCGGAGGAGTGATCATGGACTATACGCGACTTGGAAAGACCGGCCTAGAAGTTAGCCGGCTATGCTTAGGCTGTATGTCTTTCGGCATACCGGATGACAGTCGTCCCTGGATCCTGCAGGACGAAGAGGCCTGGCCGCTGTTCAAGCGCGCCTTCGAGGCCGGCATCAATTTCTACGACACGGCCAATATCTATGCTGCCGGGACCAGCGAGGAACTGACGGGCCGCATGCTGAAGAAGCTCGGCAGCCGCGACAGTTTCGTACTCGCAACAAAGGTATTCAACCGCATGTCGGAAGGGCCGAACGGAGCGGGTCTCAGCCGTAAATCGATCTTTGCCGAGATCGACAACAGCCTGCGCCGATTGCAGACCGATTATGTCGATCTCTATCAGATCCATCGCTGGGACTATTTCACGCCGATCGAGGAGACCCTGGAAGCGCTGCACGACCTCGTCAAAGCCGGCAAGGTGCGCTATATCGGCGCCTCGTCGATGTATGCCTGGCAATTTGCAAAGGCACTCTATACGGCAGATCTCAACGGCTGGACGCGCTTCGTCTCGATGCAGAACGAGGTGAACCTGCTGTTTCGCGAGGAAGAGCGTGAGATGCTGCCGCTCTGCGCCGACCAGGGAGTAGGCGTCATCCCGTGGAGCCCTCTTGGCGGCGGCAAGCTCGCCCGACCGTGGGGCGAGGTTACCAAACGCAACCAGACGGACCGCTTCAACAAGACCATGTATGAAAGGACGGAAGGCGGAGCGATGGACGTCGTTGCCGCCGTGCAGTCCCTGTCGCAGAAGCGCGGTGTGCCGATGGCGCAGATCGCGCTCGCCTGGACCCTGCAAAAGAGTGAAATCACCGCGCCGATCGTCGGCGCCAGCAAGCTTTCGCATGTCGACGACGCGATCGCCGCACTCGGTCTGAGCCTCTCAACCGAGGAAGTAGCGAGCCTCGAAGAGCCCTATCAGGCTCGCTTCGCACCGGCCTATATCGCGCCGGGCGACGCCGCTACGCGCGGCCGTCGTCTGCCCGAACCGCGGAGCTAACGCCCGCTGACCGATAGGCTTTGCCGCGAAGCGCTTGCGCGATCATTCGATATGATCGCGCATTGCAGCCTCCTTCGCAGAGGGGGTATAAATAGCTGGAAAATCTCTCGCTTTTGGTGAACTGAGTCTTGCCGGAAGCGCAGAGCGATCATCACCGGATCATTCGAAGATAAAAGTATCCGATTACAATCAATTTTTTATGCCGAAGGACGGGTATACATCCTGATCTTCAACTTCTGTAATATCAATGTCACGTGGACTTCCTAAGGAGTGGTTCTCGAAGAACCGCAACAGCGAGGTCCGACCATGCGTAAACTCCTTCTTGCCCTGGCATCGGCGACGATGCTCGTCGGCGCAGCCAATGCCGCCACTGTCTATCCGCTCGATCGCGCCACCGTGCTCGCCGGCTCGCCTTTTGATTTCAAGGTCGAATTCTCCAAGGTCGTGAAGCCGGAAGACGTCAAGGTCACGGTGAACGGGGAAGCCTATGACGCCGTGTTCGGCAAGAAGGCTGACTTCATCGCCGAGGAAAAGGGCAAGGAAGACAAGATTCTCGGCTCCGCCCTGATCCTGCGCGATCTGACCATCGCCAAGGCCGGCGCCTACAAGATCGAGGTTTCGGCCGGCGACGAGACAAAGACGGTAAACTGGGATGTCTACGCGACTGCCGCCCAGCCCAAGGCCAAGAACATCATCTTCCTGCTCGGCGACGGTCTGTCGGTCGCCCATCGCACGGCTGCTCGCATCATGTCCAAGGGCATGACCGAGGGCAAGGCCAATGGTCGCCTCGCCATGGACGATGTTCCGCCGGTTGCCTTCATCGGCACGTCCTCGACCCATGCGATCGCCACCGACAGCGCCAACACCATGTCGGCCTACATGACCGGCCACAAGGCGCGCGTGAACGCGCTCGGCGTCTATGCCGATCGCACGCCGGCCACCCTGGACGACCCGAAGGTCGAGACCATGGGCGAAGCGCTGCGCCGCACCACGAAGAAGTCGCTCGGCATCGTCGCCACCTCCGAAGTGGAGGATGCGACGCCATCGGCTCTCGTTTCCCACACCCGCAGCCGCAACGACAAGGCCGATATCGTCGGTATGTTCTACAAGGTGAAGCCTGACGTGCTGCTTGGCGGCGGCTCGGCCTATTTCCTCGCCAAGGACGTCCCTGGTTCCAAGCGCAAGGACGACAAGGATTACATCGCCCTGTTCAAGGATGCCGGCTATGCGCTGGCAACCGACAAGACGGACCTTGCCGCTGCCGCCGGCTCGAACCAGGAGAGGCTGCTCGGCCTGTTCCACACCGGCAACCTGGACTTCGCGCTGGACCGCATGCAGCTCAAGAAGGGCACGGTCGACAAGTTCCCGAACCAGCCTGGTCTCGTGGACATGACCAAGGCCGCCCTCGACAAGCTCTCTAAGAATCCCGAAGGCTTCTTCCTGATGGTTGAAGGCTCGTCCATCGACAAGGCCAGCCATCCCCTCGACTGGGAGCGCTCGGTGGTCGACACGATCGAGTTCGACAAAGCCATTGCCGTCGCCCGTGAATTCCAGGCCAAGAACCCCGACACGCTGATCGTGGTCACCGGTGACCATACCCACGGCGTCGGGATCATCGGCACTGTCGACGACGACAAGCCAGGCGAGGAAATGCGCGAGAAGGTCGGCACCTACGACGACGCCGGCTTCCCGAACTATGAAGACAAGGACGGCGACGGCTATCCGGATCGCGTCGATGTTTCTCGCCGCCTGTTCATGGCCGCCAACAACGGCCCGGACCACTATGAAACCTTCCGTCCGAAGCTCGATGGTCCGTTCGTTCCGGCCGTACAGAACGAGAAGAAGGAATATGTCGCCAACGAAGCCTACAAGAACGTCCCCGGCGCGGTCTTCGTGCAGGGCAACATTCCGAAGGAAGGCGACAGTGGCGTCCACTCCGTGGACGACGTGGTTCTGCAGGCTGTCGGCCCGGGCGCTGAAGGCTTCCGCGGCTACATGGAACAGAGCGACGTCTACCGCGTGCTGGTCGATGCCTTCGCGTTGGGCGCAGCCACGAACTAAGGGCTTTTGTCCCACACAATGGGCAGGCGGCCGTGTGCCGCCTGTTCGTGTTATTGCGGCGGGACGAGGAAGCGTGTGCGGTTTCCCGCCCGCAGCCCTGCCTTTCCCCGTGAAGGATGAGGTCGTGGGCGTGGTATGACGAGGCAAGGAATCTGGCGATGACGGAAAAAACCTTTGGCCCGATGAAGAGGCGGCAGATGCTCGGCGCGTTGGTGGCCTCACTTGCGGTTTTGCCTGTGCGACGGGTCCTCGCCGAAGAAAGGCTCGGTTTCAACGAGCTCTACAAGAGCTTCGGTGTTCTCGGCCTGGAATTCTCCGACAAAGTGAAGCAGCTGAAGGGGCGGGAGGTCGCGGTCAATGGGTTCATGGCGCCGCCGCTCAAGGCGGAAGCCGCCTTCTTCGTGCTTACCGAAATTCCGATGTCGCTCTGCCCGTTCTGCTCTTCCGACGCCGACTGGCCGGACAACATCGTGGTCGTCTATCTGGCGCGTAAGCAGACCTTCGTGCAGTTCAATGCTCCGATCACCGCGCGCGGCATGCTCGAGTTCGGATCCTGGGTCGATCCGGAAACCGGGTTCGTCAGCCAGTTGCGCCTGCGCGACGCCTCGTTTGAGACGGTGTAACGCATGCTTTCACTCGACATTTCCGGCCTGGAGTTGCGCTTTCCCGGTCTCGCCGACCCGGTTCTTTCCATCGACCGCTTTCATCTTCCGACCGGCGGGCGGCTTGCCGTCACCGGCGCGTCCGGGTCGGGCAAGAGCACGCTGGTCAACGCCATCACCGGGCTGGAGCGCGTGACACGGGGCTCCGTATCCTGGAACGGCACGGACATTACCCGCCTTTCCGCCATTCGCCGCGACGCTTACCGCGCCGGACATATCGGCTTGGTGATGCAGGATTTCCATCTCTTTCCCGGCCTCTCGGCCTTCGACAATGTCGTCTTGCCGATCAGGCTGGCGCGCCGGTTGAGGCGCGAGGAGGCGGAGCGCGCCCGCGCCCTTCTCGACGCCACCGGCATTGCCCGGCCGGACCAGAAAATCGAGACGCTTTCGCGCGGCGAGATGCAGCGCGTCGCCGTCGCCCGCGCGCTGCTTTCCAAGCCGGGCGTGGTTGTCGCCGACGAGCCGACCGCGAGCCTCGACCGCCGCACTGGCGAGGAGGTGGCGGATCTCCTGGTCAGGCTTTCGCGGGAGGAGGGCGCAACCCTCATCATCGTCACTCACGATCCGGCGCTCACCGAACGGCTCGACCGGCGCATTCGTCTTGTCGGTGGCGTGATCGCGGAAGATAGCGGGGAGGCTCAAGCGGCATGATCGCCTTCATTCTCGCCGATCTCAGACGGTTCAAGGGAGGGGCAGTCGCCGTGGTCGTGCTGATCGCCCTCTCTGTCGCGCTTTCCGTGGTCGTGACGCTACAGGAGCGGGCGGTGCGACTTGGTAGCGCCCGGGCGGCAGAAAAATTCGATCTTCTGGTCGGCGCTTCCGGCAGCGAGACGCAGCTTGCGCTCTCGGCGGTGTTCCTGCAGCCCGCGCCGCTGCCACTCATGTCCGGCAAGGTGCTGGAGAAGCTTTCCGGCGATCCGCGCGTGGCGCTTGCCGCACCTGTCGGCTTCGGCGATTCCTCCTTCGGTTTTCCGATCGTGGGGACGACGACGGCGCTCGTTTCGGCACTTTCGCCAGCGCTTGCAGAGGGCGTCCCGTTTGCGCGGTTGGGCGAGGCGGTGGTCGGCGCGGATGTGCCGATGTCGCCTGGCGCGGAGCTAAAGCCGATGCATGGCACGATCGAGACGGGCGGCGAGACTCACACGGAGGTCGTCTACCGGGTGACGGGCAGGATGACGCCGACGGGCACAGCCTGGGACCGGGCGATCCTCGTGCCGATCCGCACCGTCTGGGAGCTTCACGGTATGGGTGGCGCGGAAGAACACGCGCATGAGCACGGCGAAGAAGACCACGCGGATGGTGACCACGCGCCAGAAGCCGGTGCGCGGGAGCGCGAGCATCATCACGGCCACGTCGATCCCGATGCTGCGCTTGACGAGCATTTCACTGAGGACACGCCGGGCGTGCCGGCTGTTCTCGTCAAACCGAAAACGATCGCCGACGCCTACCGGCTGCGGCAGGAATACCGGACGGAAACGACGCTCGCCGTCTTTCCGGCCGAAGTGCTGACGCGGCTTTACGGGACGCTCGGCGATGCGCGCAGCCTGTTGCTCGCGATCGCCATCGGCACGCAGGGCATCGTCGTTGCGGCGATCCTGTTGGTCGCGATCATGCATATCGGCTCGCGGCGGCGGCAGATCGGGGCGCTTCGGGCGCTCGGTGCACCGATGCGTGCGGTGGTCTGGCTGGTCTGGGGTGAACTGTTCCTGTTGTTTCTAGCCGGCATCATTCTCGGCGGCGGTCTCGGCTTTATCGTCGCCGAAGTGGTCTCGGCGCGGCTGACGGCGGCGACCGCGGTGAGGCTGCCGGTGGAGTTCTCGGTGGAGGACATGCGATTTGCGGTGGGTTTCGTCATCACCGCCGCCGTAGTCTCGCTCGTGCCCGCGCTGGCCGCACTCAGAACGAGCCCCGCCGCGGCGCTGCGTTCATGATCCGTTGAGTGCAGGGCGTTGCCATGACGAACCTGGCCGCAGCGCATCCTTTGAAGCGGCAGACGAGGATGGACTATCAAGGCCTGGGGTCAGACATCTAGCCCGATGCTGTCGAGCAGCTTTCTTTTGGTTCCATACCGAGAGGCCGGCAATCGATGATTTAATAACTTGACAATAATCCACCAGATTTTATTCCGTTGAGCATATTATTGGGCGATTGGAATACGGGTACATATCGATCGTGGGATTTAGCTGGCTCATTGGGAAGAAAATATTCAATCGAAACGAGCTGGATTCCTCGCGGTTGTTTTGGGCAGTCATGTCTCCCGTTCATCTGGACCGCGGCGAGGCAACGTCAGAGCGGGCGGGATGCTGGCAGCCCTGAGCAACATCTTTCTGCTGAACAGAAGCTCGCTGGTCGGTTCTGTCCTCAAGATCGTGCGTGACAGGCAAACAGCGGAGGATCTGGCGCAGGAAGCTTATCTCAGGGCATGCAAGGCCCTTGAGACGAACAGGATCGACCATCTCGAAGGGTTCCTCTACCAGACGGCCCGAAATCTGGCGCTTGATCATCAACGCCGACGCAAAGTTCGCGAGCGATATGAAGAGATCGGCGTCAGCGGAAACGAGATCGAGAACGTGGCCTTCGAGGCGCCTTCCGCCGAAGAGGCGATGATCGAGCGGGAACAGCTTCGTCTGTTCGACGAAGCCCTGCGAGGCCTGCCTGAAAGGGCGCGTAAAGCCTGGGCGCTCTCCCAGCTTGAAGGCTGGACTTACGCGCGGATTGCCGAACATCTCGGCGTTTCGCGTAATACCGTCTATAACGACATCAAACTTATCATGGGACATTGCCACGATG
Source organism: Sinorhizobium sp. CB7 (assembly GCF_041357635.1). Classification (NCBI taxonomy): domain Bacteria; kingdom Pseudomonadati; phylum Pseudomonadota; class Alphaproteobacteria; order Hyphomicrobiales; family Rhizobiaceae; genus Sinorhizobium; species Sinorhizobium sp. CB7. The sequence continues at coordinate 181,957 of NZ_JAULLL010000004.1, read as the reverse complement.
TGCTTGCCCGCCTGGACCGAAGCTGATGCCTTTTGCCGATAGGGAGCCGAGTGTCGTGGCGTCCTTTCAGGGAGTATACGGACCTTCTCGAACGGCTGGTTCAGCGGCCGCGGAGGCGATTTTTGTGACGGCGGCGCCCGTCAAACGTCTCACGAGCAAGAGCGCCCGAATTAACGACCGGCGGATGGCCTGAGTGGGACACGAACGAGCAGGGGATTCCAGACCTGGTTACAAGCATCCCGATCCGGCAACGGACGAGGCGCTGGACTGGTTCATGCGCCTGCGCGAAGACAATGACGCCGCTACTATGGCGGAGTTCGATCGCTGGAGGGAGGGCGACCCCGACAGGGGCGAAGCCTTCGCAAGACTTTCCCAGTTGCACGCGATGCCGTCCCTGCGCAAAGCAACCGAAAAGGATGCGGAACGGTTGGGCCTTAGAGCCAACTCTCAGGTGGTTGTTGCCTTGCCGCCGCGGCGCAGGTATGCGCGGAGGTGGGTCTCGGGCTTGTCTGCGATCGCCGCCGCGTTGCTGGTTGCGGTGGGATGGCAGCAATATCCGACGCTGATGCTCCACTGGCGCTCTGACTACATGACCACGACCGGCGAACGTCAGACGGTCTCCCTTCCTGATGGCTCGGCTGTCACCCTGAATACGGCTTCCGCCATCGCCATCGACTTCGAGGGCGGCCGTCGTCGTGTCTCTCTCCTGGAAGGCGAAGCGTTTTTTGACGTTCGCCACGACGCAGCTCACCCCTTCGTCGTGGCGGGGCATTTCTCCGAGGTCGAAGTCAAGGGCACCGCGTTCGGTGTCCGGACCGACGACCAGGAGGATCTGGTCGTTCTCGAACGTGGCAGTATCGAGGTGCGTCGTACGGCGAACAAAGCCGATCTCGCCTTGCTAAAACCCAGCCAGATGGTTGTCGCCACCGCGGTCGGCCTTTCGCCGGTCCGCGATGCAGATCCCGCGCAATCTCTCGCTTGGCGCGACGGCCGCATCGTCTTTCACGACAGACCGTTCCGCACGGCGCTTGCCGATCTCAAGCGTTATTACGCCGGCTCCGTTGTCGTGATGACGAATCGCGTCGGCAATCGGATGGTCAGCGGCAATTATCGCATTGACGATCCGGAAGCCGCGATCCGCACCTTGGCGACTTCCGCCGGCGCTGCCGTAACCCGTCTGCCGGGTGGCCTCCTAATCTTGCGGTAAAAATCAACTTTTTTTGTGACGACTACCACCCGTCATCGTCATTGCTGTCGAGGGCAGAGTTCTCGCACGGTGCGATGGCAGTCCTCTAATCGGACGTGAGGGCTTAATCGCATGGCAGGGTTGGGGAAGGCGCGTGGTAACGGGGCTGCGGTCGCGCGCAAGAGGAAAGTGACAAGACAACACCTGGCGTCGGCACTGCTGAGTTCGTCGATCCTGGGCTGTGCCGCACTCATGGCTCCTCCGATTGCGATGGCTCAGACGTCAGAGCCGGCGAGCGCCAGCCAATCCCTTCGGTTCTCTATTCCCGCGCAATCGCTTGCCTCGGCCGTCGATGCCTTCAGCCGCGTAACAGGATGGCAGGTGGGCTACTCGTCGCAGCTGGCGCGCTCGACCAGCACAAAAGCGGTGTCGGGCACAATGTCGCCAAGCCAGGCCCTTCAGGCGATGCTTGCTGGAACCGGCATACATATTCGTATCACCGGACCAACGAGCGCGGCTTTGGTGGATCCACCGACTGCAAGCGTAGACGCTGCAAGTGATGGCTCGACCATGCTCGCTCCCATCACCATCGAAGGATCGCAGTCTCCATTCGGGCCGACCGATGGCTATATCGCAGCGGATTCGCAAACCGCCACCAAGACCGGGACGCCGCTGATCGAGACACCGCAATCCGTCTCCGTCATCACGCGCAAGCAGATCGAAGACCAGAATTCCAAGACGATTTCCGAGGCGCTGCGCTATACGCCGGGTGTCGCCGCCGAAACGCGCACGGGACGATACGATTATCCGAATATCCGCGGCTTCGGTTCGCCCGGCGGCTCGGAAGCAAACTGGATCGGATTGATGGACGGGCTGCGCATGCCCCGCGGCATATACTACATAGCGCCGTCAATCGACCCCTATATGCTCGAGAGGGTGGAAGTTCTGAAAGGCCCCTCGTCGATCCTCTATGGCGCCGTCAATCCTGGAGGGGTCGTGAACCTCTGGAGCAAGCGACCGACCAGTGAACCGCTGCACGAGATCGAGGTCCAGTATGGTACGTTCGAGCGCAAGCAGGTTGGTTTCGACTTCAGCGGTCCGCTCAACGAGGACGACACGCTGCTCTACCGTCTCACCGGAGTCGGACGCGATGCCAATTCGCAGGTCGATTTCGCCGAAGATCAGCGGCTCTCGATTTCTCCTGCACTGACCTGGCAGCCGGATGCCGATACCAAGCTTACCATCCTGAGCAATGCCCAACGCGACCCGAACGCCGGCAATTTCAACTATCTGCCCTATGTCGGCACGGTCGTCGACGCATCCTGGGGTAAATTGCCTCGCCATTTTACCGAGGCCGATCCGAATTTCGACGAGTCGAGGCGCGAGCAATACGCACTGGGCTACGAGTTCGAACATCGTTTCAACGATATCTGGACGGTGCGGCAGAACCTGCGCTTCATGCACGCCGACTACGACTACAAATCGGTTTTCCAGAACGGCTGGCTGACGCCGACGGAACTTTCCAGACAGTCGATCCAGTCGATCGAGTCCTTTGACGGTTTTGCCGTCGACAATCAGGCGCAGGCGGAATTTGGGACCGGAGAGGTCGAGCACACGGCGTTGTTTGGAGTGGACTACCGTCACAACAGTGCCGACGTGCTGATGGGCTATGGCGCCGTCGATCCGCTGGACGTGCTCAATCCCGTCTACTACCAGAATATCGCTTCGCCGAGCCTGGACTATGCGACCGACCAGAAGCTTAGCCAGGTCGGTGTCTACCTGCAGGACCAGATGAAATGGGGCGGACTGTCGCTGCTGACAGGCATTCGGGGCGACTGGGTCGATGCCGAAACGCGCAACAACTACGCTCCGGAATTTGTCCCGCAATCGGACAAGGCTTTCTCCTGGCGTGCCGCGCTCATGTATAATTTCGACAACGGCCTCGCCCCCTATGCGAGCTACTCGACGTCCTTCGAGCCGGTGCTTGGTACGGACTGGTTCGGAAACCCGTTCAAACCGACGAAGGGCGAGCAGTACGAAGTCGGCATCAAGTATCAGCCGGATGGCTGGAGAAGCTTTGTCACGGCATCCTTGTTCGACATCACCCAGCAGAACGTCAAGACAGCGGACCCCGACACGTCGCATCCCTATGCCTCCGTCCAGACCGGCGAGGTACGGTCGCGAGGTGTCGAACTGGAGGCCCACGTAAACCTCACCGACAATTTCAGCCTGACCGGCTCCTATTCCTACGTCGACATCGAAAATACGAGGGATACGAACTTCCAAGGCAAGCGGCCCTATGGCGTGCCGAGCCAACTCGCATCTTTGTGGGCAAACTATGAATTCGACGATGGTCCGCTGGATGGCCTCAGCCTTGGCGGCGGCGTGCGCTATGTCGGATCGTCCTATGGAGATGCCGCCAATTCGCTGAAGGTTCCATCCTACACGCTTGTCGACGCGGCGTTGCGTTATGATTTCGGCAAGGTGAATCCCGACATGAAGGGACTGCAGCTGTCGCTCAATGCGATCAATCTCTTCGACAAGAAGTATGTCTCATCCTGCTGGAACGAGAATTCATGCTTCTACGGCAACGGGCGCACCATAACGGGTACGCTCAAGTACCAGTGGTAGCGCCTTGTTCGGCTTAGGCTTCCTGTTTGGGGCAAGCACGATCCACGGTTCGTGGTGCTGCCGTCTCGCGTCGATCGTCGTACTTTACGCCGCGCGCTGCATGCTGATCCTTGCGAGCCTGGCGCCGATCTTTTTCGCTGCGCCCGCGGTAAATGCCCAGGCCGTGACCTTCACCGACATCGCGGGACGTCAGGTGGACTTGCCTCGTCCGGCCCGCCGCATTGTTCTGGCCGACGGGCAGCTGATCACGGCACTGAGCCTCCTGGAGCCGGATCCCACTGAACAGGTTGTCGGCTGGGCCGAGAACCTGTTGCGGTACGATCCGGCAACTTACGATCAATACAGGCAGCGTTTCCCCGCCATCGAAGACATTCCTCGTGTCGGCGGAACAACCGCCGACACGTTCTCGGTCGAAAAAGCGCTGAGCCTTGAACCGGACCTCGTCATCATCCCGCTCTGGTTCGGCGTTTCCAGCAGCTTGGAAACGCAATTGAGCGCCGCTGGCGTCGCCGTCGCCTATCTCGATTTTTTCAATGATCCGCTGAAGAACACCGTCCCGAGCATCAGGATGCTGGGCAAGGCGATCGGGCGGGAGGAGCGCGCAGAGGCCTATGTCGATTTTTACGAAAGTCACATGCAGCGCATAGCCGACCGGCTGACCGCCGCCAGCGTTGCTCCTTCCAGGGTTTTCCTGCATGCCCGCGCCGGTGGCTGGGAATGTTGCTGGTCGGCTGGCGGTCGCGTTGGTGAGTTCATCGAATTCGCCGGTGGCGAAAACATCGCCAAACCGGTGGTCAGAGGCATGACCGGCCAAGTCAGCCTCGAATATGTCCTGTCGCAGAACCCCGACGTCTATATCGCCGCTGGCGGCGCGGACCTTCCCGGCAGCGGTGGTTTTGCGATCGGGCCCGGCGCTCCGCAGGCGACGGTTCAATCCGCTCTGGAGGGCACCAGGAATGAGCCGGGTATCGGTTCACTCGGTGCTTTCGCCTCGGGCCGTGCTCATGCCCTGTGGCTCTTCTTCTTTCATTCACCGACCAATGTGGTCGCGGCGGAAGTGATGGCGAAATGGTTTCATCCGGACCTTTTTGCGGATCTCGATCCGCAGCGCACGCTCGCGGAGATCAACCGGAGATTCCTGGCGGTTCCGATGGATGGAACCTATTGGGCCGATCTGGAATCGCCTGCGGGCGATGCAAAAGCTCAATGACCATGGCGGCCCCCGAAACCCGTGGCCGCGGCGTCCGCCGAGATAACTGCAGATCATGGTCGACGGACGGTCCCGGGCAGGTGGCCGTCCATTATCGGGATCGCCAGTCTGTTCATAAATCATAGGAAATGCCGCTTCATGACAAAACTGATATCGCTCGCCAACGTCGCCCTGTCGATGCCGCAACACTATATCGGGCAGATATTCGAACATTTCGCGGAAGAGGTGCCCACGACGCTTTCGCAAGGAACGGGTCGAGCCATATTTCCGTGGGGCATTGGCGTGATGGAGGTCACCGAGCAGGGCCTGCATCTGCGCGCTGAAGCGGCGGATCTCACCTCGCTTGCCACCGTCCGGGACGTGCTGGCCAGCCATCTCGAAGAGTTCGCCTGGAAGGAGAAGCCGGACATCCGTTGGACGGGCGACGGCTGTGACACGAACGTCGTCCCCAATCTGCGGATCATGACAGTTGCCGCCCTTGCCGATCTGACGCCTCGCATGCGCCGTATCACGTTGAAAGGCGCGGACCTCGGCTGGTTCACGACCGGTGATCCGCATATCTGGCTGCTGTTTCCGCCGTCGGACCTGGACGTTCCCGAATGGCCGGTGCTCGGTCCGAACGGTCGCCCCGCATGGCCGCCCTATGGCAAGCGGCCTGCCACCCGAACTTACACGATCCGGCGCATCGACGTTGCCGCTGGCGAGATCGACGTCGACTTCGTGCTTCATGGCGATCAGGGCGTGGCGAGTGCCTGGGCCGAAACGGCGCGTCCAGGCGATGTGATCGGCATGATGGGGCCCGGTGGCGGCAGCATTCCGCCGATGGACTGGTGCCTGCTCGCCGGCGACGAGACGGCTATTCCAGCAATCGCTCGCATACTTGAGGTATTGTCGGATACGGCGCGCGGTGTGGTGTTGATTGAGGTGGCCGACAGGGCCGATGAACAGCCGCTTCCATGTCTGCCCGGCATCGAGATCAGGTGGCTGCATCGCAACGGTGTACCGGCGGGTCGGTCGCGGCTGCTGGAATGCGCCGTAAAGGCAATCCGTCCGCCGGATGATGTCCCGTTTGGCCTCTGGATCGGCGCAGAGGCGGCAACAGCGCGCGCCTTGCGAAGCTATTGGCGAAAGGATCTGGGCCTATCGCGCGCGAACACGCGCGCCGTAAGCTTTTGGAAGCTTGGCGTCAGCGAGAGCGATCATCAGCGGCTTCACGACTGAGGCTGCATTGGCGGACCACAGGATCGCGCCCGGTTCTGAGCAAAGAGGCTCAGCTCACTTTTGCGCCCGTCATGATGGCGACGACGTCGTTCATCGAGTGGGATTGCGGTGTTACCACCGCGGCGCGCCGGCCGAGGCGCATGATATGGATGCGGTCGGCGATTTCGAAGACGTTCGGCATATTGTGGCTGATCAGCACGACGGGGAGGCCCCGGTCGCGAATGGAGCGGATGAGCTCCAGCACCTGCCCGGTCTCGCGCACACCGAGTGCTGCCGTCGGCTCATCCATGATAACGAGCTTGCGGGCGAAGAGCGCCGCGCGGGCGACGGCGACGCCCTGCCTCTGGCCGCCTGAGAGCGCTTCGACGGCGTTGCTGATGGAAGGCAGGCGGAACTTCAAGTCGCTCATGGCGCGCTGCGCCTCGTTGCGCATCCGCCTCTTGTCGAGCCTGCGGAAGACCCTGCCGAGAATTCCTTCGCATCGCAGCTCGCGGCCGAGGAAGAGGTTGGAGGCGATATCGAGGGCAGGCGCCATGGCCAGGTCCTGATAGACCGTCTCGATGCCGGCATGGCGAGCCTCGAGTGGCCCCTTGAAATGGACAGGCGCACCGTCGAGCAGGATTTCGCCGCTGGTCGGGTGCACCGCCCCGGTCAGGGCCTTGATCAGGGTGCTTTTTCCCGCGCCATTGTCGCCGACGACGGCGAGGATCTCACCGGCGCGCAGTTCGAAGTCGACACCGTCGAGAGCTGTCACATGACCGTAGGTCTTGACCAGGTTGCGGGCTTCGAGAACCACAGGCGACGTGCCACTGACGGTCGTCTGCATCGGATGACGATCGACGGACATCAGTTCCTCCTCCGCGACAACTGGTCGAGGGCGACGGCGATAATGACAAGGATACCGGTGACTAGGTCCTGCCAGAGCGGATCGATGCCGGCGAGCGTCAGGCCGTTGCGCAGCACGCCGACGATGAGGGCGCCGATCAGCGTGCCGATGAGGCCGCCGCGGCCGCCAAACAGGCTGGTGCCGCCGATGACGACGGCCGTGATGGAATCGAGGTTCGCCGTCTGCATCGCATTGGGGTCCGCATTCGGAATGCGGCCAAGCGCGAGCCAGGCAGCGATGCCGTAGATGAAGCCCGCAAGAAGATAGACGGAAAGCAGGTGGCGGCGGACCGGAATGCCGACGAGGCGCGACGCTTCAGGATTGTTACCGATCGCGTAGACGTGGCGCCCCCATTTGGTCTGGTTCAGGAAATACCAGACGATGGCGTAGAGCGCGAGCATGATAAGCACGCCGTAGGTGAGCACGAAGCCGCTGAGCCTTATCGTATTGCCCGTCCAGGCGAGGAAAGGATCGCGAACCGCGAAGGCGCCGCCTTGCGAAATGAGACGGAGCGCCGCCGTCAGGATGCCGAGAATGCCGAGCGTGACGATGAAGGGAGGCAGGCGCAACCCGCTGATGAGTCCGCCGGCGGCGAGACCTGACAACGTGCACAGCAGGATGGCAAAGCTCATGGAGAGCACCGGATCGTATCCGAGATTGACGAGCTTGCCGGCGACGATCGTGCCGAGCACGCAGATGGCACCGACGGCGAGGTCGATTCCCGCCGTCAGGATCACCAGTGTCTGACCGATTGCCAGCGTGCCGACAATGATCGTCTGTTGCAGGATGATGGAGATATTCTGGGTCGCCAGAAAGCGCGGATTGGTCAGCGCGAAGACCACGCAGAAGCCGATAAGGACCAGAAACGGTCCGACGGACGGTGGGCCGAGAATACGGGCCTTCAGGCTCGGCGAGGCCTGAGGCGAGGAAACAGTCGCTGTGTTCATGAAAACCTCATGCCTCACGGTCTCCGCGGGGCCGGCCGGTCACTTCTGCCGACTGTTTAGCCCAACGAACATCTTTGGTGCCTCAGCACGGTTCCGAAAAGCCATCTTGCCTTCCGGGACTGCACAAAACAGGTCGTGTCGACCTGTGGAGCACCCGGTGGGGATCATGTCCGGACGGTCTCTGCGCTTTCGCGAAGATGCCGTGGCCGTTCATGATCCCGCTCGGGAGGTAGGAGATCAGTCCCCCCAGCAGTTTTCAAGGCCCCAGGCGGTGTCCTTGGACTCCAATCCGTCCACCGGCTTGTCCGTGATCAGGAACGAGCCCGTGTTGACGAAGCCGCTCGGTTTCTTGCCGGAGGCGGCGTATTCGGCCACGGCATCGACGCCCATCGAGGCCATCTTGTAGGGGAACTGCATGACGGTCGCGGCGATCTTGCCATCCTTGACGTCGCGAACGCCGGCGCAGCCGCCGTCGATCGAGGTCAGCATGACGTCGCTTTCCTTGCCGAAGGACTTCAGCGCCGCATAGGCGCCGGCCGCCGCCGGCTCATTGATCGTGTAGACGGCGTTGATGTCGCCGTTCTTGGAGAGCAGGTTCTCCATGCCGACCTGGCCCTTGTCCTGGGCGCCGTTGGTGATGGCCGCGCCGGCGATGGACGGGTCACCCTCGGCAATACCGAAGCCCTTCAGGTAGCCGTTGTGCCGGAACGTGTCGACCGTACCGCCCGGCGTGCCGTCGAGCATGGCGATCACGGCCTTCTTGTCACCCATGGCCTTGCGGGCATAGGCGCCCTGCTTGACGCCGGCTTCGAAATTGTCCGTCGCAAAGGTCGCGTCGACGGCATCGGCTGGATCTGTCGCCGTATCGAGGGCGATGACCAGAACGCCCCCCTCACGGGCCTTCTTGATGATGTCGAGCATGCCGGACGAATTGTTCGGCGTCACAAGAATGCCTTTGGCACCGGCGCTGATCAGGTCCTCGATCGCGGCGACCTGGCCTTCATTGTCGCCGTCGAACTTGCCTGCGCGCGCAATCAGCTTCACGCCCTTTTCCTTGGCACGGGCTTCGGCGGCCTGGCGCATCTTGACGAAGAAGGGATTGACTTCCGTCTTGGTGACGAGGCCGACAATGACATCTTCCGCCGAAGCGGAGCCGGCGCCGAAGACGACGCCAAGCATGAGGCCGAGCGCGCTGATGCCGGCATTTAGACTGATGGAGCGCACGGATATGCGATTGCGATGAAACGACATGAATACCCTCCCAAATTCGACGATACCGCAGCCTTCTGCCTTGCTGCGGCTCAGCCTCTCCTCAAAGGCCGACTGGGATTAGGTCATCTCTTTTGGATAATGTCAAATGATAATAAAGTTTCTTTTGTATAATTTTGTCCAAAATGCCTCGCTAGCTCCCCAGGCGGCGCAAGTCGTGCATCGCATGCTGGAGTGGCTTCTGTCGGCAGAGATCGCGATAAATGCCGTAGGCGGATCTATAAGCCTCTGCCTGAGCCGGGCGTGGGAGCGCGCGTTCGATCCTGCGTGCACCGAACCGTCTCGCGCCCTCGGTATAATCGGCCACGATTCCGCTCGCGACTGCGCCGTGAATGGCGGCGCCGACCGCGGTGGCATTCAGAATGTCGGGCACCTCGATCGGACGGTCGAGGACGTCGGCCATGATCTGGATCACCAGAGGATTGGCCCGCGCGAGACCACTGCTCATAAGTACGCGCTCAGGCTCGATACCGTTATCCAGAAAGAGATCGAACACCGTGCGCGTACCGAAGCACAGGGCTTCCGTGAGCGCGAGGTAGATTTCGGCGGCCGTGGTCTCGCGCGTCAGACCGGTCAGAAGCCCGGTCAGATTGCCGTCGGCGAGCGGAACGCGGTTGCCGCCCCACCAGTCCAGCGCGACGAGACGGCCTGAAGCCGGCGCAAGCCTGGCGGCCTCCTCGTTGTAAGCGCGGAAGCTTTCTGCCGTATCTGAGCCGCGCGGGAAGGTCCTGACGAACCACGCAAGCGTATCCCCAAAGCTTGCCTGGCCGGACTCGTAGCACCAGAGACCGCGCATGGAGCCGTCGAATGCCACGCCTTCGATGCCGGGTGGAAGAGGCCGATGTTCGGCGCTCAGATAAAGGTAGGCCGCCGAGGTGCCGAGCGCGCCCACGAAGCAGCCGGCGGTCGTCGCTCCGATCGCCGGGAGCATGACATGGGAATCGATTACTGCGACGGCGATTGCCGCCTGGCCCTGAATGCCTGTCCGCGTCCGCCATGCCTGCGAAAGCGTGCCGGCCGCCAGACCGACCGGTATCGGCGTCGTGAGGCGGCGATCGAGACCGTCGACCAGCCCCGGGGGATAGCCCGCCGCGGCGAAGTACTGCGCCTTGTAGGCTGCGAAACCCAGCCCCCGTGCTTCGGCGCCGGTCAGTTGCCAGACCACCCAGTCGCCACCCTCGATGAAGCGCTCCGTCGCGGCCCAGATCGCGGGTGCTTCCGTGGCGATCTGAGCGGCCTTGGCAAGCAGCCATTCGCCGGAGACGCGCCCGCCGAAATTGTCGAGAAAAGAGTGTGGTCGGGCATTGATCTCGTCCGCATAAGCCTGTGCATTGTGCTTCCACAGCTTGACATAGGCATGCGGCTCCGACGGGAAGAGGCGCGAAAGAGGCGTCCCGTCGGCCCGCGCCGGCAGCGGCGAACTGGCGGTAAAGCCGAGGCCTATGCCTTCCACGTTCCTCCCTCGACCGAGGCGCGACAGGATCTCGAAAGCGGCTTCCGTGTAATCGTCCGCATTCTGAAGAGCAAAATCCTGGGGCAAGGGCGTGCCGTCAGGCAGGTTGCGCGTCATGATGCTCTGACGGTAGGCATGGACGTGGCTGTCCACCTGCATGCCCGTTTCCGTCTCGATCAATACGCCACGGGCCGACTCCGATCCGAAATCCAGCCCGATGATATAGGGATTTTCCATCTCGTTCCTCCCGCGCACAGGGCGCGCGCTACAACATCTATATAAAAACAGATGTAATTGTCCATCTTATGTAAGATTTTTTACATAATATTCCTTCAGCGCCTGACGTGCCGGCTTTATCTTCGGGCGTTTTGTCGCTACATCAGTGAAACGAATGGGAGAAGCGAATGGGAAAGACGGGAGAGAGGCATGACCTGCCGACGCTTGAGAATGCAGGTAGCATCCTGTCGCTGATTGCGACCGGGGCGGCATCATCTCGAGCCGAGTTGCTCCAGGCCTCCGGTCTCTCGCGCGTCACGGTCACCCAGCGCCTCAATGCGCTTCTCGCCTGCGGGCTGGTACGTGAAACGGAGGAGACACTTCCGAGCGGCGGACGGCCGACCCGCGTGCTTGCGATCAACGCTGCGGCCGGTTTCATGCTGGTCGCAAACATAGGCGAGACCCACATCCATGTGGCGGCCATGGACCTGACGCCGGCCGTCATCGTCCACAAGACCTTGCCCTTCGAGGTCGCAAGCGGACCGGACGTCACGCTCGAGCAGATGGCCGAAGCTTTCGCATCGCTCGCCGCCGAAGCTGAGCGAACCCACGGCTTCTTTCTCGGCGTCAGCCTCAGTCTGCCGACGCCCGTGGATTTCAAGCGCGGCCGAGTCGTCGGCCCGTCCGTGCTGCACGGCTGGGACGAATTCGACATCATCGGCCGGCTTCGCGATCGTTTCAGCGTTCCCGTCTATGTCGAAAACGACGTGAACCTGATGACGATCTACGAATACCGACGCAATTTTCCGTCAGCGGACGATATGCTGTTCGTCAAAGTCGGCACGGGCATAGGCAGTGGCATGATCGCCGGCGGTCGCATATTCCGTGGTGCGCAGGGTGCGGCTGGCGACATCGGCCATATCCAGTTCCTGTCGCAGGACGCGCCGCTCTGTCGCTGCGGCAAGTTCGGTTGCGTGGAAGCGCGGGCGGCGGGATGGGCGATCGCGCGTGACCTTTCGGCGCGCGGCTTCACGGCCGAAACGGCACGCGACGTGATCGACCTCGTCGAACAGCAGAAGCCCGAGGCGATCATGCTGCTCAGGGCGGCTGGCCGCGCCATCGGCGAGGCCGTCTCCGATGTCGTCAGCATCATCAATCCGAGCCTGATCGTCGTCGGAGGCACGCTTGCCCGCGGCGGCGAATTCCTGCTCTCCGGCATTCGCGAACTCGTTTATCAGCGCTGCCTGCCGCTTGCCACGCGCGACCTTTCCATCGTGCTTTCGAATTCGCGCGAGGACAGCGCCATGTTCGGTGCCGCCTATCTCCTCCTGGACGACATGTTCTCACCATCGAAGATTGAAGTGTTGATGCAGCGCTTTTTGCGGGAGAAGTCTCAGCCGCGATATCTGCACGCCGGCTGAAAACGAAGCGGGTCAGGCGCGAACGCGCTGCGCACTACTAAGCTCCTTGACGGAGACGATCGTCACCGTGCGTTCCGCTGACTTGAGCGAACCGAGGGCATCCTGCGTAATTCCTTCGTCGGTGATCACCTCGTCGATCTCGGAAATATCCGACAGCGTGCAGAAGCCGGGCGCGGTAAATTTCGAGCTGTCGACCAGCAGGATCGTCTTGCGGGCAGACGAGATCATCGCCCGCTTCAGCGACGCGACTTCCAGCGATGTCTCCGTCAATAGCGTCCCTGTGACCGCCGAGGCGCCGGTCATGCAGAGGTCGGCATGAAGCGTTTTGATGAAGCTCTCACCCGGCTCGCCGGCAAGGTGGCGATAGCCGGGACGCACGGTGCCGCCGGGCAGGATGATGCGCCAGGATTTGATGTCGGCGGCGAAATCGGCGATTTCCAGGCTGTTTGTCACCACCGTCAGCGGCAAATCCCGCTCGGCGGCCGCGCGAACGGCCTCCATCACGGTCGAGGAACTATCGAAGATGACGCTGTCGCGGGCACTGAGGCGCAGGGCAGCTTCACGGCCGATCGCGACCTTCTCTGCGTGCTGCAACTCGGCATTGACGGTCGTTTCCCGTTCGAAGGTGGCGCGCATCGGCTGGAGCAGATGCGCTCCGCCGTGGGTGCGTTCGAGATAGCCCTTCTCCACCAGATGCTCGAGGTCGCGCCGAACGGTCGATTGCGATCCGCCGATCGTATCGGCAAGCTCCTGAATGCTGGCCGCGCCGTTGATACGCAGGTGCTCCAGAATGAGAGCCCGCCGCTTGGCGGGAACGATATCGACGCGTTTGCTCTGAGACTCCATGCTTCACCCGGTTGGTGGCCGACTGCGCGGTCGGCCCATTTCGAACCAAATTCGGCCAAGCTCTACCAAATCGTATAGCCGCAATCCACTACCACCAGGGAGCCGGTCATGGCGCTCGCTGCGTCCGAAGCGAGGAAGAGGATGGGGGCGGCAATCTCGTCCGGACGTGCAACGCGCTTCATCGGTGTCATCTCCATCCAGACCGGCATCAGCTTGTCGTCGGTGAAGCCGCCGCGGGACATGACCGTATCGACATAGGTGGGCGCGACGCAGTTGATCCGCACGCCGCGTTCGGCCCATTCGCCGGCCAAAGATCGGGTCATGTGGTGCACGGCGGCCTTTGCCGCATTGTAGTGCACCTGCCGCTGCGGTTTATTGGAAATCAGGCCGGACATGGAGCCAAGCGTGACGATCGAGCCGCTGCCGCGCTCCAGCATGGGCTTTGCGAACTCCCGGCAGGACCAGTAGGCGCCGTTGAGGTCGACATCGACGACCTTCAGCCACACCTCGTCGCTCATCTCTTCTCCGGCCGTGTCGGGCCAGGCGATGCCGGCATTGGCGATCAGGATGTCGACCGCGCCGTGGCGCTCGTTGGCGGACCGGGCAGCCGCAGCGACGGCCTTTGAATCGGTGATATCGAGTTGCACCGCCTCGACATCGTGGCCCTTCTGCCGCAGCTCGTCTCGGCCGACCTCCAGCACGTCAGGATTTATATCGGAAATGATGACGCTTGCGCCGGCTTCCGCGAGCGCCTCGGCCGTTGATAGGCCGATGCCGCGACCGCCGCCGGTAATGAAAGCGGTTTTTCCGTCAAGGCGGAATCGTTCGAGAAACATGGACGTGTCCTTCATGCGTGTTGGAGCGCGGGATGGGCGTCGGCTTGGCGGCGCCGTCCGAGGATCAGCAGGCAGCCGGCTGTGAAGCTGTCGCCGAGACCAAGCGTCGTCGTCGGCTTTTCGACATAGGGAGAGGCGCAGGCGACGAAGGTCCAGCGTCCCCTGCGGACAAGCGTTTCGAACGGAAGCGGATGGAACTCGGCAGCAGGTGCGATGGTAATGGTTCGGGCAGGGGCTCCATTCACGGCCCTGGCGCTCGCGATCCCGCAGCCTGCCATCAGCGCGAGTTCCTCTTCCTTCGGATCGTTCAGGGTCACGGCAGCGGCCCATGTATCGGCGTGCACGCAGACCCGTTCGAGATCGAGCCGCTCGCCGAGCGCGACGAGGGCTTCCATGGGATGCCGGGCGGTTGGATCCATCGCAAGAAGCTCGGAATGGCTCATCCCGAGCGAGGTGATGGCCCCACGGGCGTGCGAGAGAAGCTCCTGGACAGCCTGTTGCGTCGCATAGCCGGCTAACTCGAAATGTATGGTCCTGAGGCCAGCTGCCTTCCAGTCGCGACTGAGACCGAAGACGTGTCGGCTCGCGGCGCCGACATCCTCCACCGCCTCATCGTTCAGCCCGGAAAGAAGGCCCGCAGCGGCCGAGGGCGCCAGTCGGCGCGACATCGTCTCGAAGTCGCCGTCATGCTGGATGCCGCGGTCGCAGAAACGAATGATGACGCGCGATGAGCGGGCCGGCACGACGGTGCCGATCGGCCGCCCTGCGGTAAACTCGAAAATGAAGATTTCGGGGATGTGAGGGCCGACGGCCGAGACTGCGTCGGCCGACTTCAGCACTCCCCTCTCCGCCAGGAGGACGCCAGCCGGTATCTCCCGCAGCATCGCCGCGTGGCGGTCCTCGATGGCGACCAGGGAGCGGACGCCGAGCTGTCCTAGCACCCAGGCAGCCTGGGGACCGGTGCCGCCGAGAGCGTAGCGTATCGCCAGGCGCTCGCGCAGCCACGCTGGACCTTCCGGCCAGTCGAATCGTAGCTCGCCACCGACGCCCTGTGCAGCACGGGCGAGAAGAAGGTCGGCGAGCTTGCCCGCAGGGCTTTCGGCGGGAGCATCGAGAAGCGGTTGCATATCGTGCATGGCGATCCGTGCATCGATGCAGGCGCTGATGCCGCAGAGGAAAAGACCCGCCGTCGACAGCGCATCCTCGCCAAGCGGATCGGCCAGGGCGGCATAGCGGTCTGCCCACGATCCGGTGAAAACGTCACTCATGGCCGCAGTTTCCTCCTCACTCGGCAATGATGTCAATTGCTATCATTATCTTCCAAATCGTCAATATGATTTTCGCGGATCGCGTCAAAATTGAGCAATTGCGGTAATTTTGAAGGGGCGAGAGGGCAATTGCAGCAAAGATTTTTGTGCGGGTGCTCAAGTTTTTTTCCGAAGATTTGCCAATTTGCGCACATAGCCAGCGGAAACTGCTGGCAATTCAATTGTATGGGAAAGGAACTCCGGGAGAGATCAAGAGGATGTTCGATGCGTGTCGGGGAGGTTCTTAAATATATCAAGCATTTGATAGTTGTATATTTTCACCCATGGATTGCGCTTGATTTTGCGTTGGTGCAGATCGCCAGTTTGGCCCAAATTAGAAAGAAAAAGATAGCTATTGACAGAATATGAGAAATATCCGCATATGATGACAAGCCTGCAGCGGTGAGAGAATGATCGCCCGCGGCCGATCCTAACAACATTATCGAGGAACACCGATGGTCACGAGACTCGACAGGAAGCTGGCGAATATCCGCGCAGGCCGCTACAGGCCCATCGATTTCATCATTGCTGACGCCAAGGACAGTGACGTGGGCGCCGGCGTGACGGCGACCGGTTTCGACTATTCCGTGAGGCCTCCGCGCCGCCGCAGTCGTCAGGAGTTCATCGCCCAGATCGAGGAAATCATCAAACAGGACATCGTCGATATCATGCTGGTGTCGCAGTCCAACCTCGATCTCCTGGACGAGCGCGGGGCCTTCTTCGGCAGTGAGGTGAAGCCTGCGATCCGCGGCAATCTGGAAACGATGTGCTGGGGCGCAGTCCGCCATGGCGTCTATACCCAGACGGCATCCGTACCCTTCCGCGATACCAATCTTGCGCGCGCCATTGCCAATTACCCAACGACCGGAACCGATCTTGCGCTCTACTCGGTATCCTTCAGCAACAATGTCGAACTCGACATTCGTACGCTGAATGCTTTTGCCGAATTCCGCGCCGAGGCGGCACGCATCGGCTTCAAGTATTTCTATGAAGTCTTCAATCCGAGTATCGATATCGGTCTCGATCGCGAGCAGATCGGCCAGTTCGTCAACGATCACATCATCAAGTCACTTGCGAGTGTGCCTCGGGCGGAACGGCCGCTATTTCTGAAGACACCCTATAACGGACCAAAGGAGCTGGAAGAGCTCGTCAATTTCGACTCCGAACTGATTGTCGGCGTGCTCGGCGGCGGTGCAGGTACCACGCGCGACACCTTCGAGCTCGTCGCCCAGTCCGAGCGCTACGGCGCGCGGTTGGCCCTGTTCGGCCGCAAGATCAATCTCGCAGAGGCGCCGCTTCACCTTATCGTGCTCATGCGCGCCGTTGCCGATGGCGCGATCGGGCCGGAGGAGGCCGTGCGCGCCTATCACGGCGAACTTCAGAAGCTGGGCCTGACGCCGAACCGGTCGCTCGCTGACGACCGCATGATCACGGAAGACGTGCTGAAGGTTGCGGCCGCCAAGGCCGCCTGACCGCCCGAATTGGCGCAGCGGCGGAAGTCGGAGCCGCTGCTTGCGATCGAATGTGACCCCACAGCGGGGTCGCCGCCCGCGGGTAGGAGGCCTGCGGCGCGCAACATGTGGGAGAAAATAGGGAGGAATAATGATGAGAAAGATGCTGTTTCTTGCGACGACAATCCTTGCCGCCGCTCTTTCCGCATCGGCGAATGCAGCGCAAAAGGAGGTGACTGTCTGGTCCTGGTTCGTCCAGAGCACCATGGACAAGTCGATTGCGGCCTTCGAGAAGGCCCATCCGGACGTCAAGGTCAAATATACCTATTACAATTACTCGCCCGAATACATCACTGCGTTGAAGGCTGCAGCAGCCTCCGGCAGCCTGCCCGATGTGATCGGACTGCAGCCCGGCTCGCTGACCCAGCAATATCGCGAACACCTCGAAGCGGTAAACGAACGCGCCGCCAAGCAGTGGGGCGACGGCTGGGCCGAGAAGGTTTTCCCCGTCAACCGCAGGCAGATGTTGATGGGGAATCCGGCGGGCGACCAAAACTATTATATCATCCCGCAGGAATCCCAGGTTCTGTGCATCTGGTACAACCGCAAGATCTTCGAAAAGCTCAATCTAACCGTCCCGAAGACCTATGAGGAGCTGAAGGCCGCGGCAAAGGCGCTGTCGGACAACGGCTACATCCCGATGTTCCAGGGGGCGGCCGACGGCTGGCAGAATGAGAACGTCTTCCTGATGCTTGCCAACCAGTTCTCCGCGGGCATCGTCGACAAGGCTCAGGCCGGCGAAACGCCCTGGACGGCGCCGGAGTTCGTCGAGGCGATGAAGGCCTGGAAGGGTCTCTTTGATGACGGCGTCTTCCAGCAGGGTGCACTCGGGGCTCATGCCTATCCGACCGGCGCTCAGCTGTTTGCCCAGGGCAAGGTCGGCATGATGGCACTCGGCTCGTGGTGGATGCAGGAAAGCAAATTCCCGCCGCCGCTCTCCGAATACGTCCAGAACATGGACGGCTTCGACTTCTTCTATATGCCGCCCGTCAAGGACGGTAATGCCGCAAGCCCGCCCGTCGGCGGCATCGACATCGGCTATGGACTGACCAAGAATGGGGGCAAGAAGCCCGAAGCCTGGACCTTCCTCGCGGAACTGACCAATGGCGTCGGCCTGCAGGAGGCATTGAACGACCTCAATGACCTTCCGGCTTTCGACGGCAATTCCGCGAAGGGTGACATTACCGATCACGTAAAGGAAATGTCGGCACGCTTCATGGCGGACCTGCCGAAAGCGCAAAACCAGCGCTTTGCCTCGCCGGCGGTTGCCGAGGCGCTCGACAACGCGCTCGCCGGTGTCGCTGCCGGCAGCATCGAGCCGGAAGCCGCGCTCGCCGCGGTGCAGGCGGCGACCGAGAAGGCGCTTGCTGTCAAGTAAGCCGCAACGAACGGCCGGGCGCCATGGTGCGCCCGGTCCCCATCGGTCTGCAATGGTGAGATCATGCGCGCAGAAGCCATGCGAGCCGGACCCGTCATCGCGGCGGTCGAACGGCGATCGGCATCCAGAGCCTCGAAGCTCTATCTCTTTGCCCTTCCGGCAACACTTCTCTTCGTCGTCTTCATCGCCTATCCGATTCTCTGGGTTGTCGGCCAAAGCCTCTACGGCGGCACAGCAAGCAGTGGCATTGCCTTCGTCGGTCTTGCCAACTACACGGCGGTTCTCGGCGACCCGACATTCTGGATCGTGGTGCGAAACATGGTTCTGTGGGGCGTCATCACCATTCCGGTGCAGATGCTGATCGGCGGGCTGCTCGCCTATTTCATCGAGCGCCACACCCACGCCCTACGCGGCTTCTTCCGCACGATGTTCTTCCTGCCGGTGGTGACCTCAGTGTCGGTCATCAGCCTGGTGTGGGTGCAGATCTACGCACCCTATTACGGTATCGCCCAGGAATATCTGAAGCATGTCGGTATCGTCATGGCCACCTCGCCGATCGGCGATCCGAAGACTGCGATCTATGCGGTGATCCTCGTCAATATCTGGCAATGGACCGGGTTTTCGATGCTCATGTACATCGCCGGCATCGCCAACTTGCCGAGCGAAGTGCTTGACGCGGCTCGCGTCGATGGTGCGCGGGGCTGGCGGCTTGCCGTCCATGTCATCGTGCCGATGCTGTCGCCGGCGACGAAATCCCTGCTGCTCCTTGGTGTCATCGGTACGTTGCAGACCTTCCCGATCGTGCACCTGATGACCGGCGGCGGCCCGAACCGCGCCAGCGAGGTGTTCGGCACCTTCATCTTCAAGCAGAGTTTTGTGCTCGGCGACACGGGCAGCGGGGCCGCACTCTCCGTCATCGTTCTCGTCATCGCGCTCGGCCTTTCGCTCATTCAGATTGGAGCCCTCGGCGCCCGTCTGTCTCCTTCCGGAAAGGAACGATCGTAATGACGCCGCTCATGACGCCGTTTGTCCGCACCCGTCTTCGCGGTTTCGTCATTCATGCCGTTCTCTTCATCGTGCTCGGCTTCTGGATGATCCCGCAGGTTTACATGCTGTCGATTGGTCTGCGAACGCCGGCGCAGGCCTTCGATGCGAAGCTTTTCACCTGGCCGGTGACCTTTGACAATTTCATCACGGTGATCCGCGACAACCCGCTTGGCGGCATCTTCCTGAACAGTCTGATTGTGACGGTAGCGACGGTTGCGATCGTGGTGGTCGCCGCCTCGCTCATCGCCTTCGCCTGCGCGATCCTGCGGCTGAAGGGCTCGACGTTCCTCTACACGACGCTCCTGACGACACTGATGGTGCCGCTCGCCTCCATGGTGCTGCCGCTTGCCATCCTGCTCAAGAATTTCGGCTGGATTAATACCTATATCGGGCTGATCCTGCCCTATGCCGCACTCGGGGTGCCATTTGCCATGGTCATCCTCAAATCCTTCATGGAGGACGCACCGCGCGAACTCTTCGAGGCGGCGCGGGTCGATGGCTGCAACGCCTGGCAGACCTATTGGCACGTGGCGCTGCCGCTCGTTCGTCCGGCGCTGGTCTTCGTCATGATCTGGCAGTTCATCGTCACCTGGAACGAGTTCTTCCTCGCGCTCATCGTTCTGACCAAAAGCGAGATGAAGACGCTCACCATCGTGCCCATGCAGTATTCCGGCCTGTACATGGCCAATCCCGGCGCGCTCTTCGCGATTCTGACGCTGATCGCGCTTCCTCTTATTCTGCTCTATGTGCTGGTGCAGCGCGCCTTCGTGCGCGGCCTGCTCGCTGGCGCCGTGAAAGGCTAGACTCATGGCGACCCTTCTGATCGATAAAGTTACCAAGGCCTTCGGCAGCCTTACGGTCATTCCGGAACTGTCGCTGACGATCGAGGACGGCGAGTTCTGCGTGCTGGTAGGGCCGTCCGGCTGCGGCAAGTCTACGCTACTTCGCATCATTGCCGGGCTGGAGCCCATCAGTTCCGGACGTATCCTGATCGATGGTGCCGATATGAGCAATGCCGAACCACCGGAACGCGGCGTTGCCATGGTCTTCCAGTCCTATGCGCTCTACCCGCATATGGATGTCGGCCGCAACATCGGCTTCGGCCTGGAGATTGCCCGCACGCCCGCAGCCGAGATCAAGGAAAGCGTGCGTCGCGCCGCTGATAAATTGCGGCTCGGATCATACCTGAAGCGGAAGCCGCGGGAACTGTCCGGCGGGCAGCGCCAGCGCGTTGCGATCGGCCGCGCGATGTCCCGTAAGCCGAGGCTCTTCCTGCTCGACGAGCCGCTTTCCAATCTCGATGCCGCGCTACGTGTCGGCATGCGCGTGGAAATCGCGCGGCTGAAGGCCGAATTGGCGTCCACCATGATCTACGTGACACACGACCAGGTGGAGGCCATGACGCTCGCCGACCGCATCGTGGTCATGAACGGCGGACGCATCGAACAGGTCGGCACGCCGCTCGACCTCTACCACCGGCCTGCCAACCTGTTCGTTGCCGGCTTCATCGGTTCGCCGGCGATGAATTTCCTGAAGGGGAGGGTTGTCGCCATCAGAGACGCGGTCGCGACCGTTGCCCTTGCACTGGGGTCGACCGTCGACATTCCCTTGGCACGGCATATCGAGCCGGGGAGCGCTGTCACGCTTGGCATCCGCCCCGAGCATATTGTTTTGGCCGGCGAGGGAGAGGCTGACGTCCATGTGCTCAAGGCGTCGATGGTTGAACTTCTCGGCAGCGATACCTTCATCCACGTTCGTGACGGCGAGGAGAGCCTCATCATCCGCGACAGCCGCGGCCGTATGGCCCAGGCGGGCGATCGCATCGCGATCTCGCTGCCGGCTTCTGCCTGCCATCTCTTTGATACGTCCGGCAACAGGATTTCGGACGACAGTTCGGCATATGCGCAAGCGGTGCCCGCCAGGACGCGCGTCAACTGACCACGAATATACTGAAATCCGACGACTGACGGCCTTCGAAAATGGAGTGCTACGGTTTGAGCTGAACAATAGGAAGAGGAGGAGACTATGACAGATTTTCAAGGGCGCAGAATTCTGGTGACGGGTGGCAGCGGCGGCATCGGCGGCGCAACCGTGCGGCATCTGGTGCGCGCCAATGCCGAGGTCATCGCAGCAGGACGGTCCCGTGAGGCGCTCGACGCAATCGCCAAGGAGACCGGCTGCCGCACTGTGACCTTCGACCTCGCCTCCGAGGATGAAATTCGCGATGCGCTCGAAGGTCTCGATCTCTGGGGCGTCGTCAACTGCGGCGGCTTCGGCGGCGAGATCGCGACGCCGATGGATACGGACATTGCCATCTTCGACAAGGTCATCGCCATCAACGCACGCGGCGCGCTGCTGGTCACCAAATATGCGACGCGGCAGATGGTCCGCATCGGCAAGGGCGGCGCGATCGTCAACGTTTCCAGCCAGGCGGCGCTGGTGGCGCTGGAGGGGCACATTTCCTACGGCTCCTCGAAAGCCGCCCTCGAGAATATTACCCGCTGCTCGGCGCTTGAACTCGGCAAGTATGGAATCCGCGTGAACAGCGTCAATCCGACGGTCGTCTTGACGCCGATTTCCTCGGGTCACTGGAGCCAGCCGCATGTCGCAGAACCTTTCCTGAAGCAGATGCCGCTCGGCCGCTGGGCGACCGAGGACGAAATCGCCGCCCCGATCGTATTTCTGCTTAGTGATGCCGCATCGATGATTACCGGTGTTTCCCTGCCGATCGACGGCGGGTACACGTGCCGTTAGCGGTGACGCCGGCGCAGCCAGTCCGCTGTCAGCCGGCTTGCTTCTGCGGCAGCCGAAGCCGCGTCCCGCCCGTTGAGCAACGCAAAGAGGAAGGCGCCGCTGAAACGGTCCCCCGCGCCGATCGTGCTGACACCCTGGACCGCCGGTGCTGGGTCGATAAGGATTGACCGCGAGCCGCCATAAAGGGTGATCGGGCGCGGTCCGTCGGTCAGAACCAGCATCTTCAAACGCGGGCCGGCGAGATTGACGGCGCGGCGCCACGCGAGTTGTGGTTCCTCGCCCGCATCGTTACGTGACGTGACGACGTAATCGGCTGGACGCGGCGTGGCCTGTCGCAGCGGCAGTTGCGAAACCACGAGAGCAATATCGCAGAGCCTGCCGACGAGCGTCTCGTCAAGCAGAAGAGCGTTGATATAGGCGGCATCGCCCGTCAGCGCATCGCCGGCTGAAAAGGCTGTGCGGTCTCTGCCGGCCGGCGCCAGGATCGTTCTTTCACCGTTCGGCTCAAGGAGGATTTCCAGTGGCATGGTTTCGCCTGGCAGCATCGTCACATGCTGTGTGTCGAAGCCGGCGGCATCCAATGCGTTCAATGCCGAAAGGCCCTGCTCATCTTGCATAAGGCGGGTCACGAGCGCCACTTCGGCACCAAGATCAACAAGCTGGCAGCCGGTGTAGAAGGCGCCGCCGCCGAGGTGAACGTCGCGTCCGGAAAAGCGCAGCCGTCCTCCCGGCACGAGCCGATCCTCGAGCTGCCAGATACGGTCGTGGTTGACGGAACCTATGACAATGATGCGATGCATTTTGCGGTGCCTATCTGTCGTCGAGGCCGGGCGCGAGCGCGTCGACGATGAAACGTTGCGCGGCCAGAAATACGATGAGGACGGGCAGGATCGACAACAGGCTGGTCGCTGTCAGCGGCCCCCAGACGCGTTCGGTTCCCTCAAGGTCGGCAAAGGTGGCGATTCCCGTGGTCAGGGTTTTCTTGAACCCGTCTTCGAGAACGAGTTGACCCCACAAATAGATGTTCCATGCCCCCATGAAAGAGATGACCGACAAGGCCGCAATCGCGGGAATGACGTTCGGAATGCCGATTTCCAGGAATTGCCGGCACACACCGGAACCGTCCATCCGTGCAGCCTCGAACATCGATTGGGGCAGCGAGCGGAATGCCTGTCGCATGTAAAAGACATAGAAGCCGATATAGGGGATGGAGGGAATAACCATCGCTCCATAGGTATCGAAAGCCTGCAGCTTCACGACAGCAATATAGGTCGGGATGATGGCGAGCACGCTTGGAAACGACATGGTCGCGATCACGAACCAGAAGAGCGCCTGCCGGCCCGGAAATTTCATCCGGCCGAAGGCAAAGCCCGCCGGAACAGCCAGCAGCAGCTTTCCGACCGTGATCAGGGTGGCGGTAAGGATGGAATTCCATAGCCACATCCAGATTGGGTGGCGGCTGGCCGCGATCTCGAAATTGGCGAGCGTTGGCTCTTCGGACCACAGCCGGAAAGCCTTGGCGGTGATAACCTCATTGGGCGTGAAGGCCGAGGAGACGATCCATATGAGTGGGAAAATGGTCGCGGCACTGGTGAAGAGGAGGACACAGTGGATCACCAGGCGATGGAGCGAGATGCGAAGCGGGAGGGCGCTCATCCGTAATGCACCCTTCTTTCGCCCACGCGGAACTGCAGCCAGGTGACGACAAGGACGGCAACGATAATGATGACGGCGACCGCACTTGCCGGTCCGAACTGGAAGAACTGCAAGCCCTGCTGCCAGAGAAAATAAAGCAGGCTGGAGCTTCGTCCGGCCGGACCGCCATGGGTGAGCACGTCAATGACGCCCACGATATCATCGAGGACATGGAAGAACGTCGTGAC
This sequence comes from Sinorhizobium sp. CB7, assembly GCF_041357635.1. Taxonomy (NCBI): domain Bacteria; kingdom Pseudomonadati; phylum Pseudomonadota; class Alphaproteobacteria; order Hyphomicrobiales; family Rhizobiaceae; genus Sinorhizobium; species Sinorhizobium sp. CB7. The sequence continues at coordinate 157,955 of NZ_JAULLL010000004.1, read as the reverse complement.
GCTGATGAAGAAGGCGGTGGGCGTCATCAGCGGCAGGCTTATCGTGAAGAAGTGGCGCCAGGCGGTTGCGCCGTCGAGCTGCGAGGCTTCGCGCAGCTCACGGGGGAGGTTGGCGAGTGCGGCAAGCCACAGGAGCATGTTCAGCCCGAAGGTCTTCCAGAAGGTGACCAACGAGACACAGAGCAGGGCCAGATCCGGATCCGTGTGCCAGCGAGACTTGGGAAAGCCGAAGAACCCGAAAATCTCGTTGAATAGGCCGTTGACCGGATTGAGCAGCCAGGACCACGCCACGCCCGCCACTGAAAAGGCGACGATCGTCGGCAGGAACAAGCTGCCGCGATAAAGACCCTGCAGGGGTGATTGGCGCACCGAATGGATCATGAGCGCCAGGATCAGCGGAAGGATGATCTGGGCGGGAATGAGGATCGCGCAATAGAGCACGGTGTTCCAGGCGGCGGTCCTGAAATCGACATTGGCGATGACGTCCGTGTAATTGTCGAGCCCGACGAAGCGAACGTCGGAAGAGAGAAGGTTCCAGTCCAGCACCGAGAGCAGCGCCGAGGCAATCAGCGGGCCGTAAAGGAAAATCGCGACCGAAAGCACAGCTGGCCCCACGAAGAGATATGGGACCAGAATCCTGAGGCGTGAAGCCATGATTCACCCGATCAAGCCGAGACCAGCGCTGCCAGCTCCTCGCGGGCACCTTTCATGCCCTCAGCCACCGTCACCTCCTTGACCAGCATGCGGGAAACCCACTTGCGCCAGACGGCCTGACCTTCGAGGCCGCGCTTGCCCGGCCAGATGGTTTCCGCCGTCAGGCCGTCGGTCAGCTGACCGGCCGCAGGCTTCATGAAGTCGTTGATCAGCGGAACATCATGAACCGAGGTATTAAGATAACCGACCTCCGACCAGATCGTCTGGCCTTCTTTCGAAGCGCAGAATTCGAGGAAGGCGAGCGAGGCCTCGGCCTGTTCCTTGTTCCGGGCATAGATCGCGAGGAAGTTGCCGCCGCTGTTCATCTTGCGCGAATGCCCGGCCAGGCCTGGGAACTTGGTGGTGATCGCCTTAGCTGCGCCGAAGGGGAAAGTTGCGGCGCGCGTCGAGCTCGTCGTGCAGATGGCGAGTGCGCCGGATTCGAAGGCGGCGTCCTGGTCCTTGGCGCTGACGGGGAGCCAGAGCCCCTCAGATGCCGGCGCGCAATATTCCGTCATTCCGGCAATTGCTTCAGGGCTGTTGAGGGCAAGCTTGCCATCCGGATCGATGATATAGCCGCCGGCATTCTGAATGAACGACTGGCTTGTCCATTCATTGTTGGAAAGCGCCAGTGCCGAACGATAGGTAGGATGCTTGCCCTTCAGCGCCGCATCCAGCTTGCGGGCGTTTTCATAAAGCCACTTCGTGTCTGGGGTCTCGGGCAACGCTGGATCTAGGCCCGCCTCTTTCCATAGCTGGCTATTGATGAAAGTGATCGGGGTCGACATGGCCCAGGGAAGGCCGATCACGGAGTCGTCGATGGTGACGAGCGGCAGAACGGAGGGTCGGAAATTGGCAAGGATCGCCTCGGCCTTGGCGGCGTCGATTTCGCGGAGATCCCGCGCGCCGAGCGTCCGCTTGGCGAAATAGCCGAATTTCCAGCCGGTGATCATCATCGCCGGCGGCCGGCCGGCGGCGGTGCTCGCCACGGCCTTGGCGGTTGCCGACTCGTAATCGCCATCGAAGCGATTGGTTACGGTCACGCCGAGCTTCTTAGCGTTGAATGCGTCGACGACCTTCTGAAAAGGCTTGTCGGAACCCCACGTACTCGAAATTTCGACTGCGGCATCGGCGGAACGTGCCGGCGATGCAGCCATCATGCTCGCGCCTGTCGCTGCGGCAACTCCGGCCATAAATTTCCGGCGGCTGATCTCGATCATCTTTTGCTCCAAATCATTCGAATTTATTCTTAAACATTCGAATATTTTCTAGCGGCGATCGATGACAGTCATATGAAGTTGATGGCGCTATTTATGAGCGTCTTCCTTTTATCGCGCCTGTTCTACGCAGGGATGACAGTAGAGTGATCAGCTATCGCGATTGAAACTCGGCGCATCGAAAGGTAGACATTCGAACAACATGAGCGGAGTCGGACGAAAGAGAGACATGGAGAAAAAATCGTCGCACGGGCAGTGGCAGCAGGTCGAAGAGGATATCGCCGATGACATCTTGAGCGGCCGACTATCCCCCAGGGCGCAGCTTCCGAAGGAAGCCGATCTCATGGAACAATTCGGCGTCGGCCGCCACACGATCCGGCGGGCCATTTCTCGTCTTCAGAGTCGTGGGCTTGTCGACGTCGAGCAGGGCAAGGGCACTTTCGTGCGGGACGGGCGCCTCGAATACCGGATCTCCGAGCGCACGCGCTTTTCGCAGAATCTGCTCGACCAAGGCAGGGAGCCCTTCGGCCAGGCGATCCGTGAAGAGGAGATACCCGCTTCCGCCGGCGTCGCCGAGGCGCTTCGGCTGCCGCGGGGTGAGCCGGTCTATCATATCGTCCGGCGCGGCTTTGCCGACGACGAGCCAATCAATTTGTCAAATGCCTACTACCCCGTCCGTCGTTTTCCCGGTTTTGACAAAGAACGGCGCAGCGGACGTAGCGTCAGTGTGATCCTGGCAGAATATGGTGTTCCCGATTACATCCGCTTGCGGACCGACATTCTGGTCAGGATGCCGACGCCTGAGGAGGCACGTCAGCTCGGCCAGAGCGTGTCCCAGCCGATCATCGCGTTGAAGAAAGTGGACGTCGACATGAAGGGAACGCCCATCGCCTATTCTGAAACGGTCTGGCCGGGCGAGCGGGTACAGTTTTCGATCGACAATACGAACCAGCTTCTCGACGCGCTCGCGAAAAGCCAAGACACCTGATCATGGCTTGGCCGCGTGCCTATGCCGAGAAAGCTACGCTTACTCGCCGGTAAAGATCACCATGAAACGCTTGCGTGATCGTTCGATATGATCGCGCATCGCAGCCTCGGCCGCAGAGGGGTTGCGTTCCCTGATGGCGGCGATGATGCGGGCGTGCTCATCATTGGCGTCGCTCGTTGCGCGGGCATGAAAGTAGAGCCGGAAGAGGTGTACATGCGTGTGCAGCCGCGCCAGTGTCTCATGGATCAGGGCATTGCCGCTGCCGAGCGCGATCATCTCGTGGAAGGCACCGTCGCTTTGGGCGAATTGGCCATAGGCGAGCCGGGCGTCCTCATGGCGGATCTCGCGCATTTCGCGGTCGACGGCTTCGAGCGCGGCGATTGCTTCCTTGCTCATGTTTTCGGCAGCGCGCGCGGCTGCGAATGGTTCGACGAGCAGGCGCAATTCATAGAGCTGCTGCAGGCGCGCGCGGTCCATCTGCGCGGCGGCGCTGTAGCCGATGAGGTGTGTCTTGACGACGAGGCCCTGTGCCTCGAGCCGTGACAGCGCCTCACGGATCGGTGTCTGGGATACGCCGAGTTCGCGCACGAGGTTGTCGACTAATATGCGGCCGCCGGGCGGGATCTTCAGAGACATCAGCTGCGCGTAGATCGCGTTATAGACCTCATCGCCCAGGCGCGGCGGCCGGCGCAACAGACCCGTCGCATTCTGGCTCGCACCCTTACCGTCTCTTATCATTCTCGAAATGCTCCTTGACGCCTCATCTCCTTATCAGCATAGTGCCCTGACTGCAATCGGATATCCGATCGGATTTTATGTCGTGGCTGTTGTTGACGCTTCCCATCTCAGAAATCTTGCAGCGCGCGCCCTGGAGCGCGCCGGCGTGCCCGCTGCTCATGCGATCGAGCAACTCGATCTCCTGATGGAAGCGGAGTTGCGCGGCGTTCCCTCGCATGGCCTCCTGCGGCTCGACCGCATCATTCACCGTATCGGCAATGGCGTCACCGACCCGAAGGCACGTGGCAAGCATGTCTGGCGCGGCAGTGCTTTTCTGGGGGTCGATGGCGAGCGCGGGCTCGGACCCGTCGTCGCCAATGCGGCGCTCGATGCGCTGAAGGTGAAGGCGCGCGAGACGGGCGTGGCCGTGGCAGCGATCCGAAATTCCAACCATATCGGCATGCTCGGCTGGTATGCCGAGCGGGTGGCGGCTGAGGGCTTTACGATCATTGCCCTGTCGACCAGCGAGGCGCTGGTGCATCCCTGGGGTGCGCGCAAGGCCATGCTCGGCACGAACCCGATCGCCATCGGCGTGCCGACCGGCGGCGTGCCCTTCATGATGGATACCGCGACGAGCCTGGTCTCGATGGGTGAGATCCATGATCACGCCAATCGCCGGCAGGCGATCCCCTCCCATTGGGCGCTCGACGCCGACGGTAATCCGACGACCGATCCGGAGGCCGCCAAGAAAGGTTCGATCGCGCCCTTTGGTCAGGCCAAGGGCTATGCGCTCGGCCTCGCCTTCGAGCTTCTTGTCAGCAGCCTGGCAGGTGCGGCAATCGGCCGGGACGTGCACGGAACGCTCGACGATACCAGCATCTGCAGCAAGGGAGACGTCTTCATCGTCATCGATGGGCCGCGCTGCGATCTGCGCGCCTATCTCGAAGAAATCCGCAATCTGGATCCGGCTGAGGGTTTTTCTAAAGTTCTGATTCCGGGGGAGCGTGGCCGAACCTGCCGTGACCAGCGCCTCAAGGAGGGCGTCCCGATCGCCGATGACGTCTGGGAGCGCCTTCAGGTTCTGGCCGGTGCGAAGGCTGCGGCATAGCAAGTCAGGGAGGTTGGAATTTGTCGCTGTTTGGAACCATGCGCACGCCGCGCAATCTCGTCTTCGGCGCCGGCCAGCGCGGCGCGCTGCCCGGTTACGCGGGAAGTCTTGGCCGCCGCGCGCTCGTTGTCACCGATGCGCGCCTCAGCGCGGATGCCTATTTCCTTGAGATCATCGACGGGCTGCGGGCGGCCGGCATCGAGACCCGTGTCTTTGATGGCACGATCGCCGAGCTTCCGCTCGAATGCATCGCCCAGGGTGTCGAGGCCGGCAAGTCCTTCGGGGCGGACATCGTGATCGGCATCGGCGGCGGCAGCTGCCTCGATGCCGCCAAGGTCGCGGCTTTGCTGCTCTCCCATGGCGGGAAGGCTTCGGATTTTTACGGCGAGTTCAAGGTCCCGGGGCCGGTACTGCCGCTTATCCTTCTGCCGACGACCTCCGGCACCGGATCGGAAGTGACGCCCGTCGCTGTCATCACCGATCCGGATCGGGCGGTGAAGGTCGGCATCGCCAGCCCCCATCTCATCTGCCATACGGCGATCTGCGATCCGGAACTGACCTATTCCTGCCCGCCAGGGCTCACGGCCGTCTCCGGTGCGGATGCGCTCACGCATGCGATCGAGGCCTATACGACCATCCGCCGTGAGCCGACGCCGGCCATCGTCCATGAGCACGTCTTCCTGGGCAAGAATGCGCTGAGCGATGCCTATGCGCTGATGGCGATTTCCCACATCTCCGCAAGCCTGAAGCGCGCCTATGAGAATGGCGGCGATATCGAAGCGCGCGAGCGCCTCATGCTGGGAGCGACGGCTGCGGGACTTGCCTTCGGCACGGCCGGCACCGCCGCCGCCCATGCGGTTCAATATCCCGTCGGCGCCATGACCCATACCGCCCATGGAGCAGGTGTGGCGGTGATGATGCCCTATGTGATGGAATTCAATCGCGCCTATTGCGAACCGGGGCTTGCCGAAATCGGGCAGGCCATGGGCTTGGAACTGGCGGGCAAATCGAGCGCCGATCGGGCCGACGCCACGATCGATGCGGTCGCCGCCCTCTTTGCATCGATCGGGATTCAGAAATCGATCGCCGATCTCGGCATCGTCGAGGCGCAGTTGCCACAGGTGGCCGAGCAGGCGATGGGCAGCGCCCGGCTGGTGAAAAACAATCCGCGTCCTCTGGACCTTAAGACGATGGCGATCCTCGTGGAGGCGGCATTCGCCGGCGACCGCAGCCGCCTGAGAGCGGACGCTAGAGCAGGATGAGGAAAGGTGTATTGCGGTTTTCCGCCCCGCATTCGGCTCTACCCTATTGGAATCGAAAGGCAAGCTGACCATGAGCATCATGCAGAAGATTACATCGCAGATCGGTTTCGATCTCAAATCGGTGCCGACGGACCTTTTCATCGGGGGCAAATGGCGGGACGGCTCCTCCGGCAAGCGGCTCGATGTCCTGGACCCGTCGACCGGCACCGTTATCGCGGCGGTCGCCGACGCCACGATCGAGGATGCTCTGGAAGCCGTGACTGCCGCCTATGCCGCCGGGCCCGCCTGGGCGGCAACGGCGCCGCGCAAGCGATCCGAAATCCTGCGGCGCTGCTTTGAGCTGATGATCGAGCGCAAGGACATGCTTGCCGAGCTCATCAGCCTGGAAAACGGCAAGGCTCTCAGCGATGCCTATGGTGAAGTCACCTACGCCGCCGAATTCTTCCGCTGGTTCTCCGAAGAGGCGGTGCGGCTGAACGGCGAGATCTCGACCGCTCCCTCGGGTGCTAACAAGATCATCGTCCAGCACCAGCCGATCGGTATCGCGGTGCTGGTGACGCCCTGGAACTTCCCGGCCGCGATGGCGACGCGCAAGATCGCCCCGGCGCTTGCCGCCGGCTGCACCTGCGTGCTGAAGCCGGCGACCGAAACGCCGCTCACCGCCTATGCGCTTGCGGCACTTTATGCCGAGGCGGGTGTTCCGGACGGGGTTGTCAACGTCATCACGACGGAGAAGTCCGGTCCTGTTGTCAGCAGGATGCTGCACGATCCGCGTGTGCGCAAACTCTCCTTTACCGGTTCTACGGAAGTCGGTCGCAAACTGCTGCATGAGGCGGCTGACACCATCATCTCCTGCTCGATGGAACTCGGCGGCAACGCACCCTTCATCGTCTTCGATGATGCCGATCTCGACGCTGCGATCGAAGGCGCGATGGTCGCCAAGATGCGCAACGGCGGGGAAGCCTGCACCGCCGCCAACCGCTTCTATGTGCAGAAGGGCATTGTCGATGCCTTCTCGCAGCGCCTCGCCGAGCGCATGGGCGCCATGAAGGTCGGCCCGGGCTACAACAAGGCGACGCAATGCGGGCCTGTGATCAACAGGAAGGCACTCGAACGCATTGAGGGCCTCGTTGTCGATGCGACCAACCGCGGCGCCAAGGTTTTGACCGGCGGCAAGCCGCTTTCCCAGGAGGGCTTCTATTTCCCGCCGACCGTGCTGCGTGATGTCTCGGCCGATGCGGCGATCACCGGCGAGGAGATCTTCGGACCGATTGCGGCGCTGACGACCTTCGAGACCGAGGAAGAGGTCATCGCCGCCGCCAACGACACCGAATACGGCCTGATCTCCTATGTCTATACGCGTGATCTCGCCCGCGGGCTGCGCGTATCAGAGCGGCTGGAGGCCGGCATGATCGGTCTCAATCGCGGGCTGGCTTCAGACCCTGCGGCGCCCTTCGGCGGCGTCAAGCAAAGCGGTCTCGGGCGCGAAGGCGCTCATCACGGCATCCTGGAATTTAGCGAGACCAAATATATCGCGGTCACCTGGTAAAGGCCGCGCACGGGAGGAAGAGCATTGAAGATCACCAAAGTCGAACCTTTCCAGGTCACGCTTGGCGAAGGCGCCGGCGCCTCGAAGAGCGCATTCGTGAGAATAGAGACGGAAGATGGCCAGTTCGGTCTCGGCGAGGCTTCGCCGATGCAGGGCGGCTATGCGTCGCTTGTCATTATTGCCCGTGACATGGCGCCGTTCCTGATCGGGAAGGACGTCCTCGATCACGCAGTCCTGCTCGATGAGCTCTTTCACCGCTGTGTCAAGCTTGGCCCGGAAGGCGTCACCACCGCGGCCCTCGCCGCCCTCGACATCGCGCTCTGGGATTTGAAGGGCAAGCACTTCGGCCAGCCGGTCTACAAGCTGCTGGGCGGCGCCTGGCGGACGAGCCTTACCTGCTATGCATCGATCGGAGGCAACGCCTGGCGCACGGTTGACGAAGTCGTCCGCGTCGTCGAGCGGCGCGTCGAGAAGGAAAAACCGGCGGCGGTCAAGATCCGCTGGGACGGCGACCGCACCCGGCAGGACGTCGACATTCCGGGCGACATCGCCAAGGCCAAGGCGGTCCGCAAGCTGCTCGGCGATGATTTCATGCTCGGCTTCGACGCCAACAACGGCTATTCGGTCGGCGGCGCGATGCGCGTCGGCCGCGCGCTGGAGGACCTCGGTTACACCTGGTTCGAAGAGCCGGTGCAGCACTATAACGTCCGCGCCATGGGCGAGGTGGCGCAACGTCTTGATATCACCGTCTCGGCCGGCGAACAAACCTATACCTTGCAGGCGCTGCGCGATCTCATCGACGCCGGCGTGCGGATGGTACAGCCGGATATCGTCAAGATGGGCGGTATTACCGGCCTGATGAAATGCGCCGCGGTTGCCCATGCGGCCGGTGTGGAACTTGTCCCCCACCAGACGCAGCCGACGGTCGGCCATCTCGCCAACATCCATGTCCTGAGCACGATCATGCATTTGGCGAAGCCCGTCGAACTGGCGGACAACTGGGAGAGGGGAGCTTCCATTTTCGTCAATCCGTCCGAGCCGAAGAACGGCCGCTTCGGGCTGCCGACCGCCCCCGGCCTCGGCATGGAATTCGACGCCGCGGAAATGGAGCGCCGGAAGATCCCGATAAACAACTGAAAGTCGCTTGAACACTTCTGGGAGGAAGAAAGATGAGCGTTACACGCAGAGAATTTCTCGTTCAAACCGGCCTGGCGACTGCGGCTGCCGCAATAGGCTCCGGTATCGGCAGCGCGCCTACCTTTGCCGCCGATGGCGATACCATCAGCATTGCGCTTGCAGCGCGCGGGCCTGTCGGCCTCAATCCCCAGAAAACCGGCCTGAACGGCGGCGACAACTGGGCGGTCTACCAGATGTACGACACGCTGGTCAGGGCACCTTACGGCCGCTGGGCGGTAAAGCCGGAAGATTTCGTCCCTTCCATCGCCGAGAGCTGGGAATCCTCCTCTGACGCCAAGACCTGGACTTACAGGATTCGAAAGGGCGTCAAGTTCCACAAGAACTACGGCGAGGTTACCGCCGACGATGTTGTCTTCACCTTCGGACGCCAGATCGATCCGACGCTCGTGACAGCCAACAAGGTGCTCTATTCCAATATAGCCGCCTGCGATGCCGTTGACCCGATGACCGTGCGCTTCACCCTGAAGAGCCCGGACCCGCTGTTCAACGCCAGCTGCGCGTCAACCCTCAGCGTCTCCATCCTCTGCAAGAAAGCATTCGAGGAACGGGGCGACGCCTTCAATACCGACCCGATCGGCACAGGACCCTACCAGGTCCAGACATTCGACCAGACAGCGGGCATCCATTTCGTCGCCTTTGCCGACCACTTCGCAGGACCGCCGGCCACGACCAACCTTCAAATCTCGTATATCGCCGATACCACCGCCCGTACGCTCGCCTTCGCTTCCGGCCAGGTCGACATGATCGAGGGCGTGCGCGCGCCAGGGTGGATCGACACGATGAAACAACGCTCGTCAGAGACCATTTTCGACGCAACGGCTCCAGGAAGTCACAATACGCTGCATATCAACCTGACCCGTAAGCCGCTGGATGATCTGCGGATACGTCAGGCGATCCGGTACAGCATCGACAATGCAGCGATTGCGGCCGCATTCAACGGCATGGCGACCCCGATGGTCGGCGTCATCGCCTCGCAGTTTGCCGGCTCGGTCAAGATCGAAGACCTGCCGCCGGAATTGCAGTACAAGCCCGATGCCGGAAAGGCGAAAGCCCTGCTTGCGGAAGCGGGCCATCCAGACGGTATGACGATTCCCTGCTTTGTCAGCCAGCGCGAGGACTATTCTTCGATCATGCTGATGGTCCAGGAGCAGCTGCGTGCGTCCAACATCAAGCTTGATCTCAGCATTATTGACCACAACACGATGCATTCCGACAACCGCCTCGACAAGAATACGCTGGCGCTCTACTCGTCCAGCTTCCCCCCGGTTCCGACATGGACCCTTTCTTCACAATTGTCGGCGGCCGCCGAGGTAAAGTCCGACGGAAAAGGTCAGGGCAATTACAGTCACTATGGCGTGGCCATTCCGGGCATTGATGACCTGTTGGCCAAGGCGCAGGACCAGCCGGATTTCGACAAGCGCATCGCGATCATCCAGGAAGCCGAAAAGAAGGTCCTGACCGATCTGCCGCTGCTCGGCATTATCGCGCTCTCCTATGTGATCGCCCGAAATCCTCGCATCGACATCGGCTACAAGGTGGAGTCGGGTCCGGCCTACTGGTCGCTCGCCAAAGCCAAGCGCGTCGCCTGACGCGGGGATCACCCCGGGCCAGTCGGCTGCCACAAGAGCTCCTCCGCGGAAGTCGGCAGTCTGCTGGCTACTTGTCGCTGGTACCCGCCGCCCGCAGCGGGGCCCGGCTTAGGTCGTTGACAGCGGTGGTCGCTTTCCTGAGAAGCCGCAGGAATGTTTCCGCCTCCTCTTCTGAAAGGCCGCTCAGCATGATCCGCTGTGCGGCCTCGACCGACGGTTCGATCCTTCGAAGGATATCCACCCCTTCCTCGGTTATCTGTAGCTCCCGGGCGCGCCGGTCCTTGTCGCTCACGTCACGCCTCAGGAAGCCTTTCTGCACCAGGCGGTCTACCACTCCAGTGATCGTCGTTCGGTCGTAAGCGATGAGACCGGCTAGGGTAACCTGATCGACCCCCTGATGCGTCCGAACCTTTGCGAGCGCCGCATATTGGACAGGCGTAAGATCCGAGCCGGCTTCGCCGACCTCGGCATGGAAAATTGCCACCGCTATCTGGTTGAAGCGGCGTATCAAATGGCCTGGCATATCCTCGATGTCTTTCACGAAGTCTCCCAACGTGCGCTTGGATTGACAGTATGCTGATGATCAGTATACTGAATAACTATTATGTCTGTCGAGCTTGTTTTGAGCATTGCCGGGTCGATTTCAAGCGTGATGGCTCCAGGCCCAGGCTGCGAAAGCGCTCAGGGCATCATCTCGCAAGGGAAACTTCCCGGTGAAGACTCGGTGAAGAAGAGCGCCAGCGTTCACTTTGCGCAGGGTGGCTCAAGAGGCTTCAAGGGAAATGGTTGGAGGAAACGGGTATCATGCAGTTCCATCTCAACGGATTTCGGCACGGCGATCCAGATATCTCCGAGCCGCTTGAGAATCGCACCGAGACGTCCGAGCTGGCGGCTCTTCCCAGCGAAGTTGATGTTCTGATCGTCGGCTGCGGCCCGGCTGGCCTGACACTGGCGGCGCAACTGGCAGCCTTTCCCGACATCAGGACCCGGATAGTCGACCAGAAATCCGGTCCGCTGCTCGTTGGCCAGGCCGATGGCATCGCCTGCCGCACGATGGAAATGTTTCATGCCTTCGGCTTTGCCGAACGCGTCACGAGGGAGGCCTATTGGGTCAATGAAACCACATTCTGGAAGCCCGACGATAACAAGCGAAAAGACATCGTCCGCAGCGGCAGGATCCAGGATACGGAAGACGGGCTCTCCGAATTCCCGCATGTGATCCTGAACCAGGCGCGGGTGCATGATTTCTATCTGGATGTGATGCGCCATTCGCCTCTGCGGCTTGAGCCCGACTACGGACGGCGCCTGCTCGATCTTCATATCGAACCGGCGGCGTCCGGTGGGGATGGGGCTACCGATCATCCCGTAACGGTGCGTCTCGAACGCCTCGACCCTGCTCACAAAAGGCAGGTGGAAACAGTAAGGGCGCGTTACGTCGTCGGATGCGATGGCGCACGTAGCGCGGTGCGCAAGTCGCTCGGCCGGGCCCTGCAAGGAGATTCGGCTAATCAGGCCTGGGGTGTGATGGACGTGCTCGCGGTGACCGATTTTCCCGATATCCGGCTAAAGGCAGCCATTCATTCGGCGAATGAAGGCAATATCCTGATCATTCCCCGGGAGGGCGGCTATATGGTCCGCCTCTATATCGAACTCGACAAGCTGAAGGATGACGAGCGCATCGCTCGCCGCAATATCACCGCCGATCATCTGATCGCGGCGGCACAACGGATCCTCCATCCCTATTCGTTCGAGGTGAAGGAGATCGCATGGTGGTCGGTTTATGAAATCGGCCAGCGGCTTTGCGACAAGTTCGACGACGTACTGGAAGAGCAGGTCGACGGGCGGCTCCCGCGAGTCTTCATCGCGGGCGACGCGTGCCACACCCATAGCCCGAAAGCCGGTCAGGGCATGAATGTTTCCATGCAGGATGCGTTCAACCTGGGATGGAAGCTGGCATCCGTAATTCAGGGTCGGTGCGCGCCGCATCTTCTGCACAGCTATTCGGCGGAACGCAGGGCCATTGCCAAGGAACTGATCGATTTCGATCGCGAATTCGCCAAGATGTTCAGCGCCCCGCCCAAAGAAGCGACCGATGCTGACGGTGAAGGTGTGGATCCCGCGGAATTTCAGAGATATTTTGTCAAGCAGGGACGCTTCACGGCGGGGACCGCAACCCGCTACGCTCCATCGATCATCTGCGCCGAGCCGACCTATCAGAATCTGGCTAGGGGGCTGGTGGTTGGGATGCGCTTCCATTCCGCACCGGTCATCCGCCTGGCCGATGCCAAGCCGGTCCATCTGGGCCACGTGCTCAAGGCCGATGGCCGCTGGCGGCTGTTCGCCTTTTCCGGCGCGGACGATCCGACTGCTGGTTCCTCCGGCATAAACGCGCTGTGCGACTTTCTCGCCAAGTCTCCTGAATCCCCTGGAAGGCGATACACGCCGGCCGCGGCAGATATCGATTCCGTGATCGATGTCCGGGCGATCTTTCAGCAGGGCCATCGCGAGTTTGCCGTCGAAGCCATGCCTGCCTTCCTTTTGCCGCGCAAGGGTCGTTACGGCCTTTGCGACTATGAAAAAATCTTCTGTCCGGATCTGAAGAGCGGCAACGACATTTTTGAGATGCGGGGCATCGACCGGGAAAAAGGCTGCATGGTCGTGGTTCGGCCTGACCAGTATGTCGCCCATGTTCTTCCGCTCAATGCCTATGCCGAACTGACCGCATTCTTCGAGGGCTTCATGCTGCAGCAGAGCTGAGTGCGTTGATCCGGTCAGAGACTTTATTTTTGCGGGGCATAGTCTGCTCCGTCGAGCCGCCCCGGCCGGCCATCAATAAACAGTTCACTTACGCGCGGGGCGGAACGGGCGATGATTTTCCCGCGGCGGATCACGGCGAGGCGGCTTGCCTTCAATCGCAGTGCCTCGATCGGATCGCGCGCCTGCAGGATGACGAGATCGGCATACTTGCCTTTCTCCAGCCCGTAGCCTTCCAGGCCCATCGTCTTTGCCGAATTGACGGTCAGCGCCTCGAAGATTTTTTGTCTGTCCTCGACGCCCGCCATCTGGGCGACATGGACTGCCATGTGGCCGACGTCCAGCATGTCGCCGGAGCCCATGGAATACCAGGGATCCATCACGCAATCATGGCCGAAGGAGACATTGAGCCCGGCTTCCATCAATTCGCGCACCCGTGTGAGGCCGCGGCGTTTCGGATAGGTATCGTGGCGCCCCTGCAGCATGATGTTGATCAGCGGATTGGGGATGACATTGATCCTGGCCTCGGCCATTAGCGGGATGAGCTTGGAAACGTAATAGTTGTCCATCGAATGCATGGAGGTGAGATGCGATCCGGCGACGCGGCCCTGCAGGCCGAAGCGGATCGTCTGAGCCGCCAGGGTCTCGATATGGCGTGACATCGGATCGTCGGTCTCGTCGCAATGCATGTCGACCGGCAGGCCGCGATCGGCGGCAATGCGGCAGAGTGCCTCGACCGAAGCGGTGCCTTCCTGCATGGTGCGCTCGAAATGCGGTATGCCGCCGACGATATCGACGCCCATGTCGAGCGCCCGGTTCAGCGCATCGATCGCCCCCGGTGAACGGTAGTAGCCGTCCTGCGGAAAGGCGACGAGCTGCAGGTCGATGTAGGAAGCCACCCTTTCGCGGACTTCGAGAAGGCCTTCTACCGTTACCAGTCTCGGATCACTGGTGTCGACGTGGCTGCGGATATGAAGCAGTCCTTGCGAGACCGCGAGGTCGCAATAGCGCAAGGCCCGTTCGACCACGGCCTCGCGGGTGAGCGTCGGGCGCAATTCCCCCCAGAGCGCGATGCCCTCGAGCAGGGTGCCGGAACGGTTCATGCGCGGCAGGCCGAGCGACAGCGTCGCGTCCATGTGGAAATGCGGATCGACAAAGGGTGGCGTGGCGAGGCGGCCAGTGGCGTCGATCTCTTCGCCGGCGGGCGCTTCGATTTTGGTTGCGATCTCCGCGATCTTGCCGCCCTGGATTGCGATATCGATGGCGGTCCGGCCGTCGGGAAGGTTCGCGTTTCGGATGATCAGATCGAAGGTCATGCGTGTTCCTTTCGTCTTGACCGCGCGCAGGTGTCGCGCGCTCAGCTCTGCCGCAGGTACAAGCGGTAAAAGATTCGCTCGATTTGCGCGACGACAACGAAGAATATGGTCCCGGACAGGGAACGCTCCACTGAAGGTTTGATCGGCCCATCGCAATTGCATAGAAGATTTGTCACCAGATATTGAAGCAAGGATCGCGGATGCTAGTGATCTTCGACTGTGACGGCGTTCTGATTGACTCGGAAGTGGTCTACTGCGCGGTCGATGCCGAGGCGTTGACCCGGCTTGGCCATCCTACGACTGCAGCCGATATCGCAAAGCGGTTTGCGGGGATGGCGCACCGGCACGCATGGGCGACGATTTCGGAGGAAATTGGCTTTCAACCGCCCGATGACTGGTTTGAGCAGCTACGACTGGAATCTGTCCGCCGATTCGAGACTGGATTGGCCATAGTCCCTGGCGCCGACCTTGCGCTCTCCGAAGTCGCCGCGCTCGGTCATCAGGTGTGCACGGCCTCGTCGACATCCTTGCCCAGCTTAACGGCGAACCTGGAGAAGGCAGGACTTCTGCATCTCCTCCAGCCGCATGTGTATTCGGTAAGCCAGGTCAGGCGTCCGAAACCCGCCCCGGACGTCTTTTTATACGCGGCGTCACAGATGGGCTTCGATCCGGATGAATGCATTGTCATCGAGGACTCTTTCGCGGGCATCACGGCAGCGAGGCGCGCTGGGATGAGAGCCATAGGATTTACCGGCGGCGGGCATGCCTATGACGGTTTGGCGGAACGGCTCTGCGACGCCGGTGCCGCTGATCTTTCCAATTCAATGGCTGACGTCATAGAGCTCATCCGACGAGCTGGGTCCTGACACCGGACATGTGCGCTGACCCGGACAACGATGGTGGAAGGCGGGGCGCGGCTGCATCAGCAGCACGCCGCGCCTGGCGCTAAAGAGATAGCTCGCGGCGAAGGGCTTCCAACCGCTCCATGGCGATCACTCCGTCATGGATGTCAGGTGCCGCTGTCGTAGCACCGCCAAGGGCCGGAACGACATCGGCGAGCAGCGAATAGTAGCCTTTGGGATCCTCGTTGGCAGCCGCCGTGAAGTTCGGCTTCCAGGTCAGATTGTCGACCGTATCGGAGAGGGTCGCCTCGGGGTCATCGATCTTGAAGGGCGGATTGCGGTTCCAGCGCACTTCGATGACATTGTCGACCTCGATGCGCTGATGATCGCCCATCAGCTCGATGCGCTCGACGGGCGCGCCTCGCGATTGGATCGTGCCCATGGCGATCGTGCCGATCGCACCGCATTCGAAATCGAAATTGATGTGGAAGAGCACCTTGCCCGGCTCCTTCTCGACCTTGCGCGCGGAAAGCTTCGTCACCGGCGAGACCAGGAAGGAGACAAGGTCCATGTAGTGCACGCAGTGATGCAGGAAGAAGCCGGTATAGTCGACATTGCCGACGAAATAGCCAGGTGCGGTCATGTAATAGCCGGTCAGGCCGAGCACGCTGCCGAAGCGGCCGGAACGCAGGATGTTGGCGGCGATCTTGTTGCCGGCGGAATAGCGCTTCATGAAGCCGACGAGCAGCGGCTTGCCGGCTTTCTCTGAGGCGGCGCGAAGTTCGCGGGCGCCGCTAGCACTGCCCGATGGCGGCTTTTCCATGAAGACCGGCAGGCCGCGCTCTAGCGCCGCCTTGCCGAAGGCGAGGTGCTGGTCAGGCCCGACGGCCATGCCGACAGCATCGATGCCCGGCGTGCGGATCAGTTCGTTCGCATCGGCCGTCAGCCTCGCAACGCCGAACTGGCGGCCGGCGGATGCCAGGCGCTTGGTGTCGATGTCGCAAAGTGCAACGAGCTCGACATTATGGCGAACGAGTTGCGGCAAGAGCATCTGGGTCGCGTGGACGCCGCACCCGATCCAACCAATCTTCAATGTCATCGGCGATATTCCGTCAGTGTGATGTGGGACTTGATGAAGGCGGCGCTGGAGGCGAGCCGCTCGCTTTCGTCTTCATGCGGCGGGCGCCATTGCGCGAAGGGAACGCCGAACCGGTCGTCGTTGCGGCGGAAGGGTTCGAGCGAAACCGGGCCCTGGTAGCCGATCTCGTGCAGTGCGCGGAACACCTCGATCCAATCGGTGGCCCCGGTACCGGGAAAACCACGATGGTTCTCATTGGCCTGGAAGTGCACGACCCGCTTTCCGCCGAGGCGGATCGCCTCGGCGATGGAAGCCTCTTCCATATGCATATGGAAAGTATCGAGCATGAGCTGCACGGCCGGGTGATCGACGGCATCGAGGAGCTCGATGGCCTGCTGCGTCGTGCAGAGCACGTCGCTTTCGAAGCGATTGAGCGGCTCGACGGCAAGCAGGATGCCGGCCCTCGCGGCATGATCTCCGGCCTCCTTCAGACCTTTGACGCTCCTCTCCTTGCGGGCGAGACGTTCGTCTTCGCTGACCGGCTGCGGCGGCCGGCCGGCAAAGACCAGGGGATTGCCCGTGAGCGGTCCGCCGACGATCTTCGCGCCGAGGGCTGCCGCGCAATCGGCGGCATATTTCAGATAGTCGATGCCGGCGCGATGGGCCTCCGGCTCGGCGGAGGAAAGATTGCGCTGCAGATTGACGCGTGCGGCCAGAACGACGTCGAGGCCCGCGTCCTTGAGGGCGGCTCTCGTCTCGGTAAGATCGAGCTCGCCAGGCTCGGGCACCAGCAGCTCGACGAAATCGTAGCCGAGTTCGCGCATGCGGTTAAACAGGGGGAAATGCTCGGCCGTAAACGGCCTGGCATATTGCATCGATATCAACCCGACGGGGTTCATGATCATTCCTCTTTCTTTGGCATCAGAGTGGCTCTGCTTTTTCACGGAAGCGCAGAACCGCTCTAATCTTCTGTTTTCACGCAATCCGGACGGAAAACCGCTTCGCACTTTTCCTGGATTGCTTAGCCCTTCACCGCCCCTTGGGTCAGGCCGCCGATCAAGCGTCGTTGGACGAGAAGGAAAAGCACGGTGGCGGGGAGCGCGCCGACGACGGCGCCGGCGGCAAGCAGCCCCCATTCGATCTGGTATTCGCCGATCAGCGTCTGGATCGCGACGGTAACGGGGCGGACGTTGCGGCCGCCGAGGGTCAGCGCATAGAGATATTCGTTCCAGGCGGTGATGAAGATGTAAATGCCTGTCGAGACAATCCCCGGCATGGTGAGCGGCAGGACGACACGGCGGAGCGCCGTCAGCCGTGAGCAGCCGTCCATCATCGCCGCCTCATCGAGGCTCTTCGGAATGGCTGAAATATAGCTCGTCAGCATCCACACGGCGAAGGGGATCGCGACCGTCGAATTGGCGAGGATCAGGCCGATATGGGTATCGAGGATGCCTGCTTTGCGCATCATGACGAAGAGCGGCAGGATGAGGAGGACGACCGGGAACATGTTGATCAGCAGGAACTGCAGCATCAGCAGCTTGCGGCCGATGAAGCGAAATCGCGAGAAGGCATAGGCCGCCGTAACCGAGACCACCAGGCCGACGACGACGGTGCCGGCGGCGATGATCAGGCTGTCCAGCATATTTCCGAGGAAGGCGGTATGGGCGAGCAGCCGGGTATAGTTGTCGAAGCTCCAGCCGCCCGGCGTCAGCGACACGCCGGTGGCGCTGAGGACGGCTGTCGGCGTCAGCGAAGTCAGGATCATCCAGACGAAGGGCGCCATGGCAAAGAGCAGAATGATCAGAACGGGGATGTCCGTCGTCAGGATGCGCCGAAGCGTGCTCTGTTTTCTCATCGTTCGACCTCCCGCATCGTTCTGGCGAGATAGACCGCGACAACGACGCCGAGCAGGATGGTGAAGGTAACAGCGATCGTCGTGCCGTAGCCGAAGTCGACATTCTGGCGGGCACGAATGAAGGCGTAGAGCGGCAGCGTGTGGGTGGCGTAGCCAGGCCCGCCGCCGGTCATCACGAAGATGACATCCATCGAATTCGCGACCCAGATGACGCGCAGCAGACCCGCGGTCGCCAGCACCGGCGCGATGCCGGGCAGGGTGATGTGCACGAACTGGCGCCAGGGCGAGGCGCCATCGATCGAGGCGGCCTCGTACTGGCTGCGCGGAATACCCTGCAGGCCGGCAAGGATCATGACCGCGAAGAAGGGAAAGCCCTGCCAGGTCAGCGTCGCGATGATCGAATAGAGCGCGAATTTTGGGTCGGCGAGCCACGGCACTGCGCTGTGGATGACGGAAGTGTAGAGCAGGATGTCGTTGAGCACGCCCGTGGTCGGGTCATAGATCCAGCGCCACATCAGAGCGATGACCACGCTCGGCAGCGCCCAGGGGATGATGATGAGGGCGCGCGCAAGGCCGCGCCAGGGAAATTCGCGCTGCAAAAGAAGCGCAGTGACCAGACCGAGCAGCATCTGCGAGGGCACGGTGAGGCCGATCCAGATGACCGTGTTCCAGAGCGCAGTCCAGAAGACCGGATCGTGGAAGAGCTTGATGTAATTGTTGAAGCCGACGAAGCGCGTCGCATTCGGCTTCCACAGAACGAGATCGTAGAAGCTCGTGACGACCGCCTGGATCATCGGGAAGAACACGATGACGAGCGTGACGATGACCGAAGGCGCCAGCAGCATATAGGGCAGCAGCCTGGCGTTCAGCAGTTTTGGCCTTGCCATATTCCGGCCCGGACTGAGCGTGCTGACGGACATTTCGAATTTCCTGACCTGTCATTCCGATGAGAGCTTTCCGCGCCGCCGAAACGGCGCGAAAGATATCGTCCAGAGCGAGCACCCGAAGGGCTGTTACTGCTGCGCGAAGAGGCCTTCGAGCTGCTGCATCATCTGCTCAGAGGTGATCTGGCCCGTCAGCGCCTGCTGCATGGCCGTCTGCCAGGCGGTGTTGACGAATTCCGAAGTCGCCGTGTTCTGCGGCAGCACGTGCGCGAAAGGCAGGGACTGAACTGTTGCGTCGACGAAGCGGCGCTCATGCAGGGTCCAATGTTCCGAGCCGCTCTTGGTGACCGTCATCTGGCCTGTCGCCTTGTTGAATTCGACATTGTTGTCGCCTTCGGCGAGGAAGGAGATCCATTTCCAGGCGGCATCCTTGACCTCGGAACTGGAGAAGATCGCTAAGGACTCGTCGCCATAGGAGGTCCACTGGCCGCCGCCGCATTTTGGCACCGGCACGGCCGAGACCTTGTCGCCCAGCGCCTTGACGAGATCCTTGGACGAACCGATGTGGTGGATCGTCATGGCGGTCTTGCCGGCCTTGAAGGCGGCGATGATTTCCTGGAAGCCGTCATTCGGCGCCGAGGGCGGGATGACCTTGTCCTTCTGGAAGAGGTCGATCAGCCATTGATTGGCGGCGACCGCCTCCGGCTTGGTAAGGCCGCCGGGTTTCAGCTCCGCGCCTTGGGAGAGCACAAAGGCGCCCCACTGGTCCCAGCCGCCCTTGCCGCCGCGCAGGCCGAAGCCATAGACATCGGGCGCCTTGGTGAGCTTGATCGCCGCGTCGCGGAATTCCTCGCAGGTCGTCGGCGGCTTCAGGCCGGCGGCTTCGAAGAGATCGGTGCGGTAATAGAGATAGAGGACGACATATTGAATCGGCAGGTAATATTGCTGCCCGTCCGGTCCCTTGTTGATTTCGACGAGGTTGTCGAGCAGATCGGCCTTGCCCGGCCAGGCATTAATGCGTTCGCCGATCGGCTCCAATGCGCCCATCTCGACGAGGCGCGGCTGCGCGAAGAGCTTAACCATCGCCGCATCCGGCGCATTGCCGCCGACGATCGAGGTATAGAGATTGTCGTAATAGCTGTTCCAGGGAACGTTCTCGGCCTCGATCGTGATGCCGGGATTGGCCTTCTCGAACTTGGCGACCAGCTCGTCCATCGGGTTTTCGGGATTGTCGAAATGGTACCAGAAATGGACCGTTTCGGCATAGGCAGCACTTGCCGCCATGCCTGCCGCAAGCGCCACGCCGAGCGTCAGACTCTTTAAAAATTTCCTCATTTCTCTCCTCCTCCTGGCGGTCAGATACGCGCCGCCATCTCCTTTGCCTGTCGTCCTGCGGCCCCCAGCGCCTCCCGCGCTGCAGCCAGGTCGATCGTATTTTGAAGAAAACCGTGCGTGACGCCGGGGATAACGGTCACGTCTTCGCCGCGGCCGAGTGACTTCAGGCGCGCGTGCAGCAGCAGGGTGTCCGAGAGCAGCGGGTCGATTGCCGCAGCCATCAGATGCAGGGGCGGCAGCGCCAGCAGGGCTTCGTCGGAAGCGGCAAGCGGCGAGGCAAACGGATCGGCCGTCACGTTGCGATCGCCGGCATACCATTGCCAGTAGCGCTCCATCTTGCCGCGCGTCAGGCCCGGCCCTTCGGCGAATTCCGCGTAGGACGGCGTTGCGAAGTCATGCGCGAAGGTGCCGTAGAAGAGCAGCGCGCCGGCAAGCGCCGGGCGACCGGCTGCCTGCTCATGCAGCATGGCCGCAAGGGCGAGATTGGCGCCGGCAGAGTCGCCCGAGATGATGACCGGGCCCCGCTCGATCCCGAAGGCCGACGGCTCCGCCTCGATCCGGCGCAGGCAGGAGACGACATCCATCAGGCCGGCGGGGTAGGGGTTCTCCGGCGCCAGGCGGTAATCCGGCATCAGCACCGGCATGCCGGTCTGAAGCGCCAGCACGCGACCGGAGCGCTCGTGGCTTTCCGGGCTGCCGAAGGCGAAGCCACCGCCGTGCACGAATACAAGGATACCGGAAGCTCTCTTCTCCGGAACAAGCACGCGAACACGCGTGCGGGCGGCTCCGAGCCTGGCATCGGCCTCAAGCCATAGATCCTGGACGGATGCCATGACGGGAAGGTCCCGGTTCCAGCGCCGATTGTTCCTTTCCGAGATCGCTCGGCCTTCGGCTGAGGGCAACATCGTCAAATCCGGCTGCGGACCGTCCTCGGCAAGCACGCGCGCCATGAGGGCTGCCATTTCCGGCGACAGCTGGCCGGTCTTGGGAGAGGTGACCGTCATTGACTGGCATCCGGAAAGACATCGGGACCGAGATCGACAATGGTCGCGATATGATGATGAAGAGCGGCGGTCGCCCTGGCCGCATCCCCGCTTTCGATCGCCTCGATGATTGAGCCGTGGCGCAGAGCGGTCGCCATCAGGTCGCGCGGGGTCGTGCTGCGCGAAATCTTGAAGCGATGGTTATGCACCAGGCAGCGATGCAGGATGGGGTCGAGGGCAGGCAAGTTGGCATCCTGGAAGATGCGGCGATGGAAATCGCGGTCGAAGGAGGCGAGTTCCAGCTCGTCGTCCTGGCGGGCGGCCTCTTGCATGTCCTCGAAGAGCTGATGCAGATCCTTGATCAGCGTCCGGCTCGGCGCCTTCAGCACGCGCACGATACCATTGCACTCGACCTGTTGGCGCACGCGAAACATCTCGACGGCTTCGTCCTCGGTGCAGGCGGAGACCTGCGTGCCGCGATGGCCCTGGCGAAGGACGAGACCCTCTTCCTGCAACTGCAGCAGCGCTTCACGTACCGTGCCCTGGCTGCAGCCGAAATGGGCGGCGAGATCGAGCTCCGTCAGCGCCGTGCCGGCGGGCAGCGCGCCGAGCAGGATATCCCGCTTCAGCGCGTTGAAGGCGCCGGTGGATTTTGCCGGCTTTGCCGTCGCCGGTCTGCCCGGGGGTCTGGCGGAAAAATAGGACATCGATCTCGCTTCGAAGATTTCCATTTGCATGCGTTATCATTATTGATATTGATATCGATAATTGGCGTCAAGGGCCAAAAGCGCATTCGGGAGGCATGTCGTGACAGCAATCAGTTTGAGGCAGATCAGGAAATCCTACGGTTCGCTGCAGGTCATCCATGATATCGACATCGATATCGCAAGCGGCGAATTCCTGGTTCTCGTCGGCCCCTCAGGCTGCGGAAAGTCCACGCTTCTACGCATGATCGCGGGGCTGGAGGAGATCAGCGGCGGCACGCTGGACATCGGCGGCAAGGTGATGAACGACTTGCCGCCGGCCGAACGCGACATCGCAATGGTCTTCCAGGACTATGCGCTCTATCCGCATATGAGCGTGCACGAGAACATGGCCTTCGGGCTGAAGATGCGCGGTGCCGATGTCGCCCGCATCGAAAAACGCGTCGCTCAGGCGGCCGATATCCTGAAAATCGGCCCTTTCCTCGAACGCCGGCCGGCCCAGCTTTCGGGCGGCCAGCGCCAGCGCGTGGCGATGGGCCGTGCGATCGTCCGCGAACCTGCTGCCTTCCTGTTCGATGAGCCGCTTTCCAACCTCGACGCCGCGCTTCGCGTCGAGATGCGCCTGGAGATCGCCAAGCTGCACAACCGGATGAAGGCGACGACCGTCTATGTTACCCACGACCAGGTCGAAGCCATGACGCTTGCCGACCGCATCGTCGTCATGAACGGCGGCCAGATCGAGCAGGTAGGGCCACCGCTCGACCTTTACCATCGGCCGGCAAGTCTCTTTGTCGCGCGGTTCATCGGCAGTCCCACCATGAACACGATATCCGCCGATGTCCTTTCGTCGGATGAATCAGGTCTGGCGCTCAATATCCTTGGAAGACGGATATCGCTGCCACAGAGTGCGAAGCTTTCCGAGGAAAAGATCGTCCTGGGAATAAGGCCGGAGGACCTCACGGCCTGTCGGCCGGAGGCAGCCTGGTTCAGCGGCGAATTGGTCGTTGCCGAAAGGCTCGGCAGCCAGACCTATGGCTATATCGACATCGGTGCCGAAGCAATGTTGACGGTGGAATTTCCACGCAACGCGGAAATTCGCGTGGGTGAGCAGGTAGACGTCAAAGGCAATAATGATGCCGTGCATCTATTCGAGCAGAGCAGCGGCAAACGGATTGGCTGCCGCTGACGGCGTCGAGGGTCCAGGCGATCGATGTCTCCCCGAGCGGGTTTAGGCCCGTACGATCACCGGCACTCTCTGCATAATACCCAATAATTTTTCTAATGCCTGACCAAAGTTTCCTTCGTCAGGCATGCGTGGTCGAGGCATCGAAGCGGCACATGAAAGCCTTCAGACTGCGGCGGTTTCGAAAAGCCATTGCTTGAAGGCATGCATTGCCGGCGTTTCGCCTCGCGATTTCAGGGATGTCAGCCAGTAGCTTCCGCGCGAAACGAAGACATTGAACGGCTGGCGCAGGGATCCCGACGTGAGCAGCCGGTCGAACATCAAAGGCGGAGCGAGTGCGACGCCGGCACCCTGTATTGCGGCCTCGATCATCGCGAGCGAGGAATCGAACATCATGCCCTTCGCAATCGGCGGATCGCTGTTCATTCCGGCGGCTTCGAACCAGCCGGTCCACTCATCCGATCGGTAGGATCGCAGCAGCACCTCGCCGACGAGATCTTCCGGACGGTGCAGCCTCTTTGCGATCTCGGGAATGCAGAGTGCCGAAAGCGGCGCCTCGAAGAGGCGATCCGCATCCGTGTCGTGCCATGCCCCGCTGCCGAAGCGGATGGCATAGTCCAGGCCTTCCGCAGCAATGTCGACCCGGTTGTTATTGGTCGAAAGCCTGAGTTCGATATGCGGATGGCGGTCGTGAAAATGATTGAGACGAGGCAGAAGCCAACCGACGGCGAAGGTACCGACCACGCCGACGGAGAGGATATCGCGGACATACCCGCCTTCGAAACGCTCCAGCATATCGGCCATGCGGTCGAAGGAGTCGCGCACGACCGGCAGCAATGCCTCACCCTCCGCCGTCACCTTGAGGCCGCGCGGAAGGCGCTTGAACAGGCTGACCTTCAGCCGGTCTTCCAGGAGCTTCACCTGATGGCTGACGGCTGCCTGTGTGACGCAGAGTTCGATCGCGGCCCGCGTGAAGCTCAAATGCCGTGCGGAGGCCTCGAATGCGCGAAGTGCATTGAGCGGAAGATGCGGACGGACCATGATAGCCTAAAAAAATTTATATCTGATACCAAATAACGTCGTTTGTGCCTCGCTATCAAGCCCTGTACTCAAACTTCACCGGAGCGCCCGTTCCATTGAGGGGTCGGGGCAAATGCAGATGAACAGCAGCCTCGTTTCCTCAAGGACGCGGCACGGCCTTCCCTAGGCCGTGGGTGGCTGCGTGCGGAAGGGGTGTTGTCCCCTTGCGGAAGCGGAGCGCGGGATGAAGCTGATTGCACTGTTCTTGAGTCTTGCCGTCAACGCGGGATTGGTTCTCGCTCTTGCGGCCTTCGTCTTGATCGAGGATCTTGCCGCTAGCCTTCCGGACTATAACGCTCTCGCAGAGTGGCAGCCGGCGCTCACCTCGCGGCTCTATGCCGGGGACGGGACGTTGCTTGCGGAATTCGCCAGGCAAAAGCGGCTCTTCATGCCGATCGGGGCGGTGCCGCTGCGCGTCAAGGCAGCGTTCCTCTCTGCCGAGGACAAGAACTTCTATAGCCATTCGGGCATCGATCCGATCAGTATCGGCCGTGCGTTCCTGTCGAATGTCGGCAATGCCCTGTCGGGTGAGCGTCTCGTCGGCGCATCCACGATAACCCAGCAAGTCGCAAAGAATTTTCTGCTGACCGCCGACCGCACCTTCGAGCGCAAGCTGAAGGAGGCGCTTCTGGCCGTCAGGATGGACCAGGCCTTCACCAAGGACCAGGTGCTCGAGCTCTATCTCAACGACATCTATCTCGGCGCAGGGGCCTATGGGATCGCACAGGCAGCGCTCACCTATTTCGACAAAGGGGTCGACGAACTCAGCATTGCAGAAGCGGCCTATCTTGCGGCTTTGCCGAAGGGGCCGAACAACTACGATCCCATCAAGGGCCACGACCGGGCCGTTGCCCGTCGAAACTGGGTTATCGAACAGATGCAGCGCAACGGCTTCATCAGCATAGCCGAGGCGGCAGAGGCCACCGCTGAGCCGCTGCAAGTCGCGTTCAAGGAAAGACGGTCGCCGATCACCGATGCCGAGTACTTTGCCGAGGAGGTCCGGAGGTTCCTTATGACGAAGTATGGCGAGGCAGCGCTCTATACGTCCGGCCTCTCCGTCCGCACGACACTCGACCCGCTGCTCCAGCAGGCGGCGATGCGGGCCTTGCGCAAGGGGCTCATCGAGTACGACCAGGCAAAGGGATATCGCGGTCCGATCGGGCGCCTTGCACCCGGCGAAGCGTGGCCAGATGCAGTTCGCAAAATTGCCCCGCTTGACGACGTGCCGGAATGGCAGCTTGCCGCCGTTTCCAAGGTTGATGTCGATAATGTCGAATTGCGCCTCGAAGGCGGCGCCCCCTCCATCACCATGGACCGGCGGGCGATCGGCTGGGCGCTGTGCAGATTGTCGGAAGGACGCAGACTTTGCTTCAAGGACGCAACGCAGGTCTTCGCGATCGGCGATATCGTCTATGTCGAGAAGACTAGCGACGGATATCGGCTGAGACAGCCGCCGCAGGTGCAAGGCGCGCTTGTTTCGATGGAGCCGCGCACAGGCCGCGTTGTCGCCGTTGCCGGAGGGTTTTCCTACGCCCAGTCGCAGTTCAACCGGGCAACCCAGGCCTATCGCCAGCCTGGCTCTGCGTTCAAGCCATTCGTTTACGCAGCGGCACTCGACACCGGTTATACGCCGGCGACACTCGTGCTCGATGCGCCGCTTGCGATCCCTGACGGGCCGGGCCGGGTATGGCGGCCGAAGAACTATGACGGCCGCTCGGACGGGCCTTCGACGCTGCGCGTCGGCTTGGAGAACAGCCGCAACCAGATGACCGTGCGTCTTGCCCGCGCCGTCGGCATGGATGTCGTTGCCGACTATGGCAAGCGCTTCGGCCTTTATGACGATCTCAAGGAATATCTTCCGATGTCGCTTGGTGCCGGTGAAACGACACTGTTGCGGCTTGTCTCGGCCTATGCGGTCATCGCCAACGGCGGCCGGGAGGTGCATCCTTCGATGATCGACCGGATTCAGGACCGCGACGGGCGTACCATCTTCAAGCAGGACGGCAGAACCTGCGAGGCGTGCAACGCGGAGCAATGGCACGGGCAAGCCGAGCCGACGCTGGTGGACGACAAGGACTACGTGCTTGATCCGATGACCGCCTATCAGATCACGTCGATGCTGCAGGGCGTCGTCGAGCGCGGAACCGCGCGAAGCGTCAGGGTGCTCGGTGTGCCGATCGCCGGCAAGACAGGCACGACGAACGATGAAAAGGACGTCTGGTTCATCGGCTATACGCCCGAATTGGTGACCGGGGTCTTCATGGGCTACGACACCCCGCGACCGATGGGTTACGGCGAAACGGGCGGCGGCCTAGCCGCCCCGATCTTCATCGATTTCATGAAGACGGCGCTCGCCGGCCGCAAAGCACTCCCGTTCCATTCTCCTGATGGCATGGTCCTGCACCGTATAGACCGGCGCAGCGGCCACGAGACGGATGCGGTCGAGGGCTCCATTCTGGAAGCCTTCAAGCCGGGTACCGGCCCCTGCGCGGCGTCATGCGAAGTGATTGACGGCGACGGTGAGCTCGATGTTGCCGGCGGTGGAGCAGGTCTCGATGAGGACCTGCGCGACCGGCTGCTGCAAAGCACCGGCGGCCTTTACTAGTCACGCGTGCGGATCATGAATTTGGTATTCCGAAACAAATCCGCGCATGTCCGCATCGCATTGTTGATGTCGGTCTTCTGCGCCGCCTTCCTGATGGTCATCGGCCGTCTGATCTATCTCGGCTTGCTTGCGCCGCCGCCTTCCCAGGAGGTGCCCAGGAATATTGAGAACGGACGGCCGGCGATCCTGGACAGAAATGGCCAGGTTCTGGCGATGGATGTGCCGGTCACCAGTGCTTTTGCCGCCCCGCGCTTCATCGTCGATGTTGATGAGGCGGTGGAGCGCATCACGGCGGTCCTTCCTGATCTCGACCGACGGGAGCTTTATCACCGACTGTCATCCGATGCCCACTTTGCTTGGATCAAGCGGCATATCACGCCATCGGAGGAGCAGGCGCTGTGGAATGCAGGCATTCCCGCCCTGAGCTTTCAGAAGGAGAAAAGGCGCTTCTATCCGAATGGGACG
Organism: Sinorhizobium sp. CB7; assembly: GCF_041357635.1. NCBI lineage: Bacteria > Pseudomonadati > Pseudomonadota > Alphaproteobacteria > Hyphomicrobiales > Rhizobiaceae > Sinorhizobium > Sinorhizobium sp. CB7. The sequence continues at coordinate 130,551 of NZ_JAULLL010000004.1, read as the reverse complement.
CTCGCTGCGCATGTGCTCGGCACAGTGAATATCGACAATGTCGGCATATCCGGTCTTGAGAGATGGATCGAAACGGATGGGCTTTCGACCCTTCGCCAAAGCGGCATGGATCTTTCCAGCGAGGCACTTGCCCCTGTCGTCTCGACCATCGACATTCGCGTCCAGCACGCGCTCGAAGCGGAGATCGAGAGAGCGATGAGGAAATATGACGCGAAGGCCGGTGCGGGGCTCGTTCTCAATGTCGAGACGGGCGAGGTCTTTGCGCTCGCATCCCTGCCCAGCTTCGATCCCAACGACCCCGCCGATGCGCTGAAGCCGGACCGGATCAACCGCATCGCGGCCGCTGATTTCGAGATGGGCTCGACATTCAAGGCGCTGACGACGGCGATGGCGCTCGAATCCGGCCAGTTCTCGATCCGCTCGATGATTGACGCAAGCAGGCCGCTCGCCTTCGGCCGCATGAGGATCCACGACTTCCAGGGCAAATACAGGCCGCTTTCGCTGCCCGAAGCCTTCATCTATTCATCCAATATCTCGATGGCCAAGATGGCGATGGCGGTCGGCAAGGAGCGCCACCGGTTGTTCCTGCGGCAATTTGGGCAGATGGATGTGCTGCGCACGGAACTGCCCGAGACGGCCATTCCAATTCTTCCGAAGCGATGGAACGACGTCGAAATCGCGACCGCCTCCTTCGGCCACGGGATCGCCGTGACGCCGCTTCAGGCAAGCATGGGCGTGGCGGCGCTGATCAATGGCGGGCGTCTGATCAGGCCTACCTTCATCAAGGCGTCGCCGCTCGCGCCGCGTCTGATCGCCTCGGATCTCATCGGGCCGCAGACCGGCGAGGTGATGCGCTATCTCTTCACGTTGAACGCAGAGGTCGGCTCAGCGAAAAACGGCCGGGTCGACGGCTATCTGATCGGCGGCAAGACCGGTACGGCCGAAAAGGTCGTTGCCGGCCGTTATTCGAAGACGCTGAACATTACTTCCTTTATGGGCATCGTTCCCGCGGACGATCCGAAATTCCTGCTGCTCACCATACTCGACGAACCGAAGGCGCTGCCGGAAACCTACGGCTTCCGCACCGCCGGCTGGAACGCAGCCCCCCTTGGTGGCGCCGTCTTCGGCCGGGTGCTCCCACTTCTCGGTGAGTTGCCCTCATTTGACGCGCGGCCCGATCCTTTCCATGCGCTGCGCTAACGGCTATGTGGCTGCAACAAGAGGTGGGACGACGGCTGGAGCCTATCGTTTCTGATCTGCTCCTAGGGCGGCTCCGCTTTCCATAGAAGCGCAGAACCGCTCTAACCATTTGTTTTTACGTAAATTGTTTTAGCTCGAGCGGCCGGTGCGAAGGCTCAAGGGGAACTGCGCCGGATCATCGTTCCATGGATCGAATACGACAGCGCCCGAAGGCCTGGTGTCTCTCACATTGCGTGTCACAAGGCAGAGATCATATTCAATCGCCGTTGCGGCCAGCATGGTGTCAATGACGGGCGGTGGATGACCAGTGGTCCGCTTTACCTCGCCGGAAATCCGTCCCCAGTGTCGAACGGCGCGATCGGTGAGTGACAATACTCGCTCTCCGAAGCGCCCGGCCAATGCGTCGCGTGCGGCCATATAGCGAGGTCGGTCGGGGTGATCTTCTGCAAGATTGTGAATGCCCTTGTCGTATTCCACGAGAGTCAGGACGCTGATGTAGAGTGTCTCTTCGGCCTGTTGCGCGGCCCAGGATTTAACCGATGGCGCTCCCTGCGGATTGATCAATGCGGCCACCACATTAGTGTCGAGCAGCCAGCCCCTCAAAGTTCAATATCCCGGCCGAAGTCCGGCTCGCGTTCAAGATCGAGTCCGTCTAGATGAAGGCTCTCCATGAACTGCACGAATGGCATCCTGGCCTTTTGGGGTGCAAGTCGCTCGAATTCCTCGACGCTCATTACCACGACGGCATCGTGCCCGCGGATGGTGACGCGTTGCGGCCCATCCTCGCGCGCTTGCCGCACGACTTCGCTGAAGCGTGCCTTCGCGTCCTGAAGTTTCCAGCGTCCCGCCAGCGGCCGGCCTTTTGCTCTTGTCAGTTCCGTGTGTTTTGCCATCGCTCGCGACCTAGTCAGATAGTCAGTTATATAATGCATCACCGGCCAATGTGCCAGCTGTTGCTTGGCGGAGCCGCATGCGGTCATGCTGCCTTGCTATGCGTCCGGCCCGCCTGGTCGAGATAGGCATCGAAGGCGGCGGCCACTGCACGGATGACGAAGCCACGATCCTGCCGGACCCGGATGACGCCGTCCTGAAGATCGAGCACGCCGTCGGCTTCCAGCATCTTGAGCTTCGTGTTGTCGTCGAGCAGCGGTCCCGCTTCGAATCCGTGGGCGGCGGCAACCGCGGGAATGTCGACCCGGAAATCGCACATCAATCGTTCGATGACAGTGGCGCGCAACCGATCTTCTGCCGTCAATCGGTACCCCTTGAGGGTTGCCAGCCGTCCCGATGCGATGCGTTGCGCATAAGGGCCGGGCGCCACCTCGTTCTGCACGTAGCCCTCATGCAGGCGACCGATCGCCGAAGCGCCGAGGCCGATCAGCGTCTTGCAGCCGTCCGTCGTATATCCCTGAAAGTTGCGATGCAGCCTTCCCATCGTCTGTGCGACGGCCAGATCATCATCCGGCAGCGCATAGTGATCGAGACCGATGCGCTGATATCCGGCCTCGACGAGCGTATCGGCGATCGCCTCAGCCTGCGCGTCGCGGGCCTTTGCATCCGGCAGGACCTCCTCGTTGATCAGCCGCTGATGCTTCTTGAAGGAAGGAATATGAGCATAGCCAAAAACGGCAAAGCGCTCAGGCCGCATGCGGATGGCGGTTTTCACCGTTTGGACGCAGGATGCGACTGTCTGATGCGGCAAGCCGTATATAAGGTCGAAGTTGACGCTGCCGACGCCGGCCTTGCGCAGCCCGGTCACGGCTTTTTCCGTTTGCCTGACCGTCTGGATTCGATTGATCGCCTTCTGGACCACCGGATCGAAGCTCTGAACGCCCAGGCTCGCGCGGTCGACACCACCTTGTCCAAGCGCCACCGTCATTTGGTCGTCGAGCGTCCGCGGATCGATTTCAACAGCGATCTCGGCTGCCGCGCCGACGCCAAAAGAAGTGCGCAGCAATTCCATGAGCTCAAGGAATTCCTTCGGCTGCATGATCGTCGGCGTGCCGCCGCCGAAATGGATATGGTTGATCTTCAGCCGCTCAGGGATCATGCCCGAGACCATGCGGATCTCATCGCGCAGCGAGTCGAGGTAGTCGAGGATCGGCTGGTCGCGCTGGGTGATCGTCGTGTGACAGCCGCAATACCAGCACATCGAGCGACAGAACGGAATATGGAGGTAGAGCGAGGCAGGTGTGCTGGCTGTCGTCGCGCCCAACCAATCGCCGTATGTTCCCGGCCCGATGGTCGGCGAAAAGCCCGGCGCGGTCGGATAGCTGGTATAGCGCGGCAGGCGCGCCTCGCCATATTTTTCGATAAGAGCCTGTGACATGCGGTCTCCTTTGTTCGTTTCAATCGAAACACCCTAGGAGAGCTTGATCGTCTTAACATTGCGCAAGCTCAATGAACCGGCCGGTTTCGGCGTCTTCAGCGCCGACGTCGCGATCGCATCGGGACATTCTCCACCATCGAAACCACGCCAGTCAGCAAGACCATTCAGCCAGGATCGGCCCCGCAATTTGCGCAACGTCAAAGAAGCGGTCTCTGCATCAGCTTAAGCAGTGATCACGGAAATCCCGCAAGATTTCCATATCAAGGAGAAAGTGATGCATATTCTTTCGACAAAACATATTGCTGTTGCGACTTTACTGGCGGTCTTTGCGGTGCCGGCCATGGCAGCCGATTTTGAAGTCCACATGCTGAATAAAGGCGCTGATGGCGCGATGGTGTTCGAGCCTGCCCTTACCAAGGTTGGCCCGGGTGACACTGTCACTTTCATCCCGACGGACAAGGGGCACAATGCGGAAACGGTCAAGGATATGATCCCCGATGGCGCGCCTGCCTTCAAAAGCAAGATGAACGAGACGCTCAAGGTGACGTTCGACGTTCCCGGTGCATATCTCGTCAAATGCACTCCCCATTTTGCCATGGGTATGGTTGGGCTCATTGTCGTGGGCGATGCGCCTGCCAATCTCGAGGTGATCAAGGCCGGGAAGCTGCCGAAGAAGGCGCAGGAGAGGATCGAGGCGGCGATCGCCCAAATTGGCCAATAGCTTGACTGCACCGGCGAACGGGACCGGAGATCGATCCCGTTCGCTCATCGAAGCGGTTTGCCAAAGACACTATTTTGTTAGATGTCAGAAATGCTGACGAGAGGTATTTTGCTGGTAGTCGCAGCCTGTTCTTTGCCAGGCTGACAGTTATGGTGACCTGATTATGAAGGCGATGGTGCTTGAAGAGACAGGCGCTCCCTTGCGCCTGATTGAGCGCCCTGATCCCTTGCCCGGAAAGGGTGAGCTCATGCTGCGGGTGGAGGCCTGTGCCGTCTGCAGGACCGACCTCCATGTTTTCGACGGCGAACTGCCGAACCTGAAGCTTCCGCTCGTTCCCGGGCATGAAATCGTCGGGATCGTCGAAGCGGTCGGGGACGGTGTGGAGCCTTCACGGATCGGGCACAGGGTCGGTGTGCCCTGGCTTGGCCACACATGCGGATGCTGCTCCTTCTGCCAGACGGGCCAGGAGAACCTTTGCGATCAGCCGCAATTCACGGGATACACGCGCGACGGAGGTTTTGCGACGCACGTCGTCGCGGATGCCGACTATGCCTTCGCTCTCGACGAGGATGCCGATCCGGTTGCACTGGCGCCGCTTCTTTGCGCCGGTCTCATCGGATGGCGTTCGCTGAAAAAGGCCGGTGACGGCAGAAGGATAGGGCTGTATGGCTTCGGTGCGGCGGCTCATATCATTGCGCAGATCTGCGTCTGGCAGGGGCGGGAAGTCTGCGCCTTTTCGCGCCCCGGAGACGAGGCGGCGCAGCGTTTCGCACGCGATCTCGGCGCTACCTGGGCTGGCGGCTCGGACGAGGCTCCGCCTGTCTTGCTCGATGCGTCAATCATCTTTGCGCCGGTTGGCAATCTCGTCCCGGCGGCATTGAAGGCCGTCAGAAAGGGCGGCCGTGTCGTTTGCGGCGGAATCCACATGAGCGACATTCCTGCAATGCCCTATGCGCTCCTCTGGGGCGAACGATGCGTGGTCTCGGTTGCGAACCTGACGCGCGAGGATGCTGCAGAATTCTTGCCGATCGCTCGGCAGGCGAATGTGAAGACACACACGGTTATCTATCCGCTGAGTGAAGCCAATGCCGCGTTCGGCGATTTGCGCGCGGGTCGTCTGAGCGGTGCGGCCGTTCTAAAGCCCGACTAAAGCCTGTCGCGTGAAAAGAGATTCACGCGACAGGCTTTAGATTGTTGTTTTCATGCATGTCGTTGCCGCAAAACGCTGCACACTTTTGCGCGACATGCATTAGATGGTTGCCTAAATCGGGACCGAGCGTCTCATCAGACGCGCGGCGCTGCAGGCGCCATGCTACGACGATCGCGACCCGGCGAATTGCCGTAGAGGTAGTTCGCGGGCAGCCCGAGCCGAAGACATGCCTGTACAGGAGGAACCGAAGGAAGTGCGATCTCGTCGGCCACACCTCCGACCGACCGCAGAAAGATGTCCTCACCTGTACGCAGTCCATGAACAGACCCGAGCCCGAGACGCTCGCGAACCCATTGAGGTGTGATATCGACCGCGGCGCGGACCATGATCCTTTGGAGCGGTCCAAATGGTCTGGGGAGGATCGCGGCTTGCTGCATTATCTCGAGGAACTCGAAGATGATCGGCGACCTCTCCAGTCGCTTTTTCATGGATTCCAAAAGTCGCTCCCATTCGCTGAGCGAAGTCGGTGCATTGACGGCTCCATAAAGTCGGGCAGCCTCCCGCCCCTCCGAAAAGAGATGCGAGAATTCTTCGCGGCCAAGTGGCGAGACATAGCGGCTGTAGGCCTTGGCGAACCCGAAGGTGGCCGTTGCCTGTACCCAGTCAAGAAGAGGCGTGTCGTTTGCGTGGTAAAGCTCGCCGGCAGGCGTTGTTCCAGATACGGTTTCATGCCGGCGCACGACGCCGGCGATCATCTTCTCGGCCGCACTGCGAGGCCCGTAGACAGTAATCATTGCTGCAAGCCCGGTGCGCTGCAGTCTCCTCATCGGAGCAGTTCGGAAAGAGCTGTGCTCCCACACGCCTGTGCGGACAGCAGGTTCCGCCAATTCCAGGATGACGGCCGCGATCCCCCCGACGACCAGGGAGACCGGGTTCTTGAAGATACGCCACGAAATGGAGTCGGGGCCGACAAGCGCGCGCTCGCCGGCAGGCTGGGTGAAGTCGAAATTTGGCCGGTCCTCAGGAAACATCAGTCGGACAGCCAAAGCATCGAGGTGGCGGACGATCTGTGATCGAAAGCCGTGCTGGAACAGAGTCCTCATTCGGCCCTACGCTTCACCCTTTCGGCTTCCTCGGTGTCCGCGCGGCCGCTTGAGACGGCAGTTGTGGTCGTCGAGATCGGGTCGGACGCCGGGAAGGTGTCCTCCAGTCCCTTATCGAGCTCACCTTTCTTGTCTCGCTTGCGCGAAGCGGCTCGCTCCTGTTCCACGGATTTGACGGCAGGCGATTTCTTGTCAGGCATTGGATATTCTCCCTTCATGCTCTGTAAGGTAATCCCTGCTGCCGCTCTCGGTTCCATGCGCAGCTTGGGCGTCAGCTTTCGAATCTGGACCGGTCCCGGTCATCCGCAAATGTCTCTGCAGCCCTATAACCAGGCGCGAGCCGAGTGCGCACCGCATATGAGAAATGGCGATAGGACGTTGGCAGAAACGCTTCCTGTGGCGCAGCCCGCAGTCTATGTAGATCAGATCGGATCGACGCTTTCGAAATTCTTAGGAAGGTGCGGATGGCCGCGAATGCAGGATCGCCGACGCTGTTATCGCTGAAGAGCGTCAGCAAGCACTATGATACTGCGGAAGGCAGGCTCGACGTCTTGAGCGAGATCGATCTGACCCTCGATAGCGGCCAGAGTCTTGCCCTGACGGGCGAGTCCGGAAGTGGCAAAAGCACCCTGTTGCACCTCGCCGCCGGGCTGGATCGTCCGGATGCAGGACAGATCGAAGTGGCGGGACAAGCCGTCTCCGAAATGGATGACAAGGGAAGGGCGCGGGTTCGCCGCAGCCTCGTCGGGCTTGTATTCCAGCAATACAACCTTATCCCCTCTCTCGATATCGCCGCGAACCTATCTTTCCACGCTCGTCTCGCCGGGCGATCGGATCCTTCCTGGGAGGCGACCCTGGCGGACAGGCTCGGCCTGAGTGCGCTTCTCACACGCTATCCGGAACAGCTTTCCGGCGGCCAGCAGCAGCGCGTTGCCATCGGGCGCACGCTTGCGATGCGCCCTCCATTGATCCTTGCGGATGAACCGACCGGAAACCTCGACGAGGTGAACGGCGATGCGGTTCTGTCACTGATGCTCAGCCTAATCTCTGAAACGAGAGCGGCGCTGTTGATGGTGACCCATTCGGCCAAGATAGCCGCTCGCCTCGACCGGCAGGTCAGGCTGACCGGCGGGCGGATCGTCTGATGGTTGCGTCAGGACTCGTGGCCCTGCTTTCCCATTGGCGGCGTCATCCGTTCCAGCTTGCCATGCTCTTTCTTGGGCTGTCGCTTGCCACGGCGCTGTGGTCGGGCGTGCAGGCCATTAATGCGGAGGCGAGGGCAAGTTATGATCGCGCAGCCGCCCTCCTTGGCCAGGATCGCTTCGATCAGCTCCTTCCGGCATACGGCGAGGACGTTGCGGACGACGTGTTTGCCCGCTTGAGCCGCGCAGGCTGGCGGGTTTCGCCCGTCCTCGAAGGAGACTGGAGGGTGGGAACGGTCCGCATCCACCTGATCGGGATCGAGCCGGTCAGTCTTCCCAAGGGCGCGCAGGCAGGCGCTCTCGGACAGGCATCGGATCTGCTGGCTTTCATCACGCCGCCCGGCCTTGTCTATGTCTCTCCCTCGACTGCCCGCGCACTGGAGCGAGAGCCGACGCCGCCGCTGCATCTTGCCGCGGACATGCTTCCGGGAACGGCGATTGCCGATATCGGCATAGCCCAACAGCTCCTCAACAGGCCGGGGCGGATATCCCGCTTCATCGTCTCGCCGGATCAACCGATGGGGCGCCAAGAGCTTTCGGCCGTCGCGCCTGACCTCGTTTTGCGCAAGCCCGAGGCATCCAGCGACATCAGCCGCCTGACCGACAGTTTCCATCTGAATCTGACCGCTTTCGGATTTCTCGCCTTCGCCGTCGGCCTCTTCATCGTCTACTCGACGATCGGTCTCGCCTTCGAGCAGCGGCGTACGACTTTCCGGACGCTGCGCTCTCTCGGGATTCCCGCATCGACCCTGATGGGTTTGCTGCTCTTCGAGCTTGCCACGTTTGCGCTGTTGGCAGGGATCATCGGCGTGGCGCTCGGCTATCTCCTCGCTTCGTTTCTTCTTCCGGGGGTCGCAGCGACGCTGCGCGCGCTGTACGGTGCAAGTGTCGAGGGTGCTCTGGCGTTCAGGCCCGCATGGATCGCAAGCGGACTGGCGATTGCTGTCCTCGGTACCCTTGTCTCAGCCGCACAGAGCCTTTGGCGTATTGCCCGCATGCCGCTGCTTGCTCCCGCACAACCGCGGGCTTGGGCGATGGCGTCTCAACGCGATCTGGTGGTTCAAGGCGTGGCGGCGGTCACGCTGTTCCTTGCAGCGGGCGCTTTGAACGTCTGGGGAAGCGGCCTTGTCATGGGCTTTGCCGTGCTTGGCTGCTTGCTCCTTGGAGCTGCCCTGCTCCTTCCCGGGCTGATTGCGCTGTTCCTTCTCGTGATGGCGGCCGTGTCCTCCAGGCCCGTGGCCGTGTGGTTCTGGGCGGACACGAAGCAGCAGCTCCCCGGGCTTGCACTGGCCTTGATGGCGCTCCTCCTGGCGCTGTCGGCAAATGTCGGTGTCGGCACCATGGTCGCGAGCTTCAGGTCCACGTTTACAGGCTGGCTCGACCAGCGACTTGCCGCCGAACTCTACATGATGGCGCGCAATGATGCGGAGGGCGATGCGCTGGCCGCCTGGCTGAAGCCGCGCGTTGACGCGGTTCTGCCCATATGGAGCAGCGAGGGGGAAATCGAAGGCCAACCCGGCCAGGTCTTCGGTATTGTCGACCATCCGACGTATCGGAACAACTGGCCGTTCATTCTGGCGGAGCCCGATGCCTGGGAACAGATCTCAAAAGGCGACGCCGCATTTGTCAACGAACAGCTCTATCGCCGTCAGCATCTCGACCTTGGGGACACGGTATCGCTTCCGGGTGGCTGGAAAGTGAAGGTGGCAGGCGTATACTCCGACTACGGAAATCCCACCGCCCAGGCGATTGTCAGCCTTTCCGCCCTCATCCGGCATTTTCCGGAGGTGCCGCGGCTCCGGTTCGGAGTGAGGATCGACCCCGCCAAGGTCCATCTCCTGAAAGAGGCTCTCACACAGCAGTTCGGTCTGCCGGCGCAGAACATCACCGACCAGGCGGCACTGAAACGCCGGTCGATCGAGATTTTCGAGCAGACCTTCTCAGTGACTGCCGCCTTGAACGTGCTGACGCTGACGGTCGCCGGGATCGCCCTCTTTGCCAGCATGACGACATTGTCAGGAATGCGTTTGCCGCAACTCGCGCCGATCTGGGCCATGGGGCTCACTCGAAGGCAGCTTGCTCTTCTCGAGCTTTGGCGTACGCTTTTTCTCGTCGCAATCACGCTCGTCCTGGCGGTGCCCGTCGGTCTCGTTCTTGCGTGGGTGTTGCTTGCGGTGGTGAATGTGGAAGCCTTCGGATGGCGCCTGCCGCTGCTCATATTTCCCGCGGATTGGGTTCGTCTCGCCGGCTTGGCTCTTGTCGCAGCACTTCTGTCAATCGCTGTTCCTCTGATACGGCTTTCGAAGGTGACGCCATCCATGCTTCTCATGGTCTTTTCCAATGAACGGTAGGCTGCCAGCTATTTTCGTAGCACTGCTATGCCTGTTCGGAAGCGCGAATGCCCAGGGTTTCGCGGGACTTGGAACCAGGGCGGAAGGTTTTTCCATAGCGAAGCCGGGTGTCGAGTTACAGTTTCCGCGAGATCATGGAGCGCATCCCGATTTCCGTATCGAATGGTGGTATGTGACGGCCAACCTCAGAGGGGCCGATGGCCTCAATTACGGGGCACAGTGGACCTTGTTCCGCTCGGCGGTCGCTCCGCGCGAGAGTGCAGGCTGGTCCAGTCCGCAGGTCTGGATGGGCAACGCCGCCGTTACCACCCCCGACAAGCAGTTCTCGACCGAGCGCATGGCGCGTGGCGGCGTGGGCCAGGCGGGCGTGACGACGTCTCCGTTTTCAGCCTGGATCGACGAGTGGACGATGGCGGCGCACCAGCCTTTCGCCTCAGGCGACGAGCTCAACCATTTGACGATGTCGGCAAGTGGCGCGGACTTCGCCTATGAGCTGAAGCTTGATGCCAATGGTCCGATCGTGCCGCAGGGCGAGCGCGGCTATTCTGTGAAGTCCAAGGAAGGTCAAGCCAGCTATTATTATTCACAGCCGTTCTATGCCGTTTCCGGAACGTTGCACCTGCCGGATAGGAATGTGGCGGTCACCGGCAAGGCTTGGCTGGACCGGGAATGGTCGAGCCAGCCGTTGGCCTCAAACCAGACCGGCTGGGACTGGTTCTCCCTCCACTTCGACGACGGGGAGAAGCTGATGGCGTTCCGCCTTCGCGATACATCCGGCGGCGGCTTCACGTCCGGCACATGGATATCTGCAGAAGGCAAGCCTTCTCCTCTAGCGGCCGATGAACTCAAGATCACGCCGCTGGACACCGCGACTGTCGCCGGCAGGAAGGTTCCGGTCCGATGGCAACTGGAACTGCCGAGCCGAGGGTTGGACGCGACGGTTAAGGCGCTCAATGACGGCGCATGGGTCGCAACCCAGTTTCCATATTGGGAAGGGCCGATACGAATATCCGGGAGCTCGACGGGACTGGGCTACCTGGAAATGACCGGCTACAGATAAGTTTAAAGGCCGAGGGCGCCTCGGGCGCTCTCAACCACTTCGAACGTTCCTTTCAGATCTCATCACCGGTATTGGTCGCGGTCTCCGCTTCCTTGAGTGCTTGAGCGCATTCCTCACAGCAGACCTCAACGATCTTGCCGCCAAGCTTGACTTTGATCGCCTCGACATCGAGTTCGCAGTCGCAGGCAGCGCATGTACGCAGATCCATTTCCATTCCTCCATTTTGACGTTCCCCTATAGAGCGGGGTGCCGAAAAGTGTGCGCGGTTTTCGGCTGAAATTCCGCTCTAACTCCTTGATGTAGATCAGGATTCAGATTTCAAGCCGATTCAGCCTGAAATCATCCTGATCTAGGGGTGAGGCAAGGAGATCATTTTGCCCGCGTCGCCGCTGTCAGATTCTTTAGCGATTTACCTGTCACGCAATGAGGCAAGCCGCTGAAATTCCGCAGGTGTGCGATGATAGGCCTGCTTGAAGGCGGAGCTGAAATGGCTATGGCTTGAAAAGCCGAGATCCAGGCCAAGTGCCGTCAGATCGTCGTACTCGCCAAGCAGGTCAAGCGCGCGCGCAAGCCTCAGGCGCAACTGGTAGCGATAAAGCGGAATGCCCTCGACTTGCTGAAAAACCTGGGTCAGGTAGACTGGAGAGACGCCAACGTCATTGGCGATATCGGCCAGCGTCCATCGCCGGGTGAGGTCGGAAGACAGCACGAGTTTGGCGCGATCAACCAGCTTTTGCCGGCCCACTGATGCGCCGGCGGCATGCGAGGTCCCTTCGCCAAGCGAGCGCCGGACGAGCGTCAGGGCAAGCGTTTCGGCCTCAAGCGCCTCAATTGCGCCGCGCTTGAGGCTATGCCGCAGCAGGGCGACAAGGGCCTGTGCCCGTGGATCGATCCTCCGGCGCTGGCGGCGAAAGATGAGCCCATCTGCCGTCTGCTGTTGATCCTTCGGAACCAGTTCCGCAAGCAGCGCGTCGTCAATCGCGACATCGAGGCAAGCATCGCCCCCCTCGATCGGATGGCTGATCCTGTATCCCTGCTGCTTGTTGAAAAACAGAACCTGGTTGGCCTCGGCCACGGAATCCTTGCGCCCGACATGACGTATGAAGGCGCCGCGATAGGGATAGACGAGGCTTGTCGAATGGGCGCATTCCTCGTCGCTCTTATGCCGGCATGCACCGTCACAGACGACGTCTCTTAACGCGACGGTCTTTGTTTTAAGAAGAAGGTCGACTGAAAGACCTGACATGATGCATTCCGACATGATGCGGCGTGGGCGCTCCGGTTTTAGCACAGTTTACTTGTAACGGGTGTAAATATGCTCATGGCTAAAGGATTGACCGCGCGAGAGACCAATATCTTTCAACTGATCGTCGGACAACGCGAGCAGGGCATTGCGGTTGCGCCGCGCCTGCAGTTTTGCGGCAAGCCACATCGATATGGAGATCAGCCCGCGTGCCGCTGGGGACCCCGTTCCCTCGTGCCGGAAGAAAGACGCGGAATTGGCACTTCTGATCGTCATCATCATCTCCATCGAACTTGTATTGATGAGATAGTTTGACCCTTCGCAGAGGACTCCGCTGTCAGATTATTTAGCGATCATCCAACGGAAGCGGATCGTTGTGCATTGAGGGAGAGAGGAAGGCGGCAGCTCTTCGATGTCCGGAGCCGATGGTAAGTCATGTCGATCATACGGAGCACGATGTCGATGTCCTCGCCACCGAAATCGGCCTTGCCGATCTTCGCGGACTGGCCCCGCGCGAACGCGCGGCAACGATCATTGCCAGCTGCATTCACCACACATATCGCGAGGCACTGGTGGATTTCTACAAGCGTGCCGCCGCCCGAGGCGGCCACATGCCGCACCTGATCGAGGAAGCGCTCGGCTGGCACGATAATCTGCGCCGGATCGGACGCATGCTGCCGGGAGGACGACATGAGCCCAGGTTTTGAAATCGGCCCGTTGCAGGCGGACCAAATCGAACGCACTTATGTGGTCAGTCCAGCTTGCCGGTGAAGACGTAACCTACGCCGCGGACTGCCTTTATGAAGTGCGGACGCTTGGGATCCGTCTCTATCTTCCTGCGCAGCCTGACGATTTGGGCGTCGATTGTCCGATCGAAGGCTTCCAGGTTGCGCCCGCGCGTCAGATCCATCAGGACCTCGCGGGTGAGGACCCGGCCCGCGTGATGCAGGAAGGCCGTCAGCATATCGAATTCGCCGGTCGTCAGCTCGACCTCGACGCCTGCCGGATCAAGCAATTGCCGCCGGATGAGGTTCAGCTTCCAATCCTCGAAACCGATGATTTCCTCTCTTGGAGCTTCTACGGCATTTCGCGCAGGCGCCTGGCGACGGCGCAGAATCGATTTCAGGCGGGCATGAACCTCCCGCAGGTGAAAGGGCTTGGCAATATAATCGTCCGCTCCGACCTCGAGCCCGACGATCCTGTCGACAACGTCGTCCCGTCCCGTCAGCATCATGATCGGGATATCGGACTGTGCGCGGATCTCTCGGGCGAGGTCGAGGCCGTCCTGTCCGCCCGGCAGCACCAGATCGAGCAGGATGATGTCGAAATTCCGCTGGCGCAGATGCGCGCGCATTTCCGCGCCATCTGCCGCACCGACCACCGCGTAACCCTCATCCTCGAAGTAGTGGCTCAGCATCTGGCGAATTCGGGGATCGTCGTCGACCACAAGAAGATGTGCGTCGTAACGGCGGGAAACAGACATTATTAGGTCCAGGTAATGCTTCGAGGCGCAGATTTGTTACACGCTGTTACACGATGGCACCGTGTTTAACACGCAGCGCATCCGCATGTCACCTGAGTGCGGTCATTTGTCCTCATCGACAAAGCGGAGAGACGAATCATGTTGCAGACAAGCGCGCTTCATCAGGCAAAGGACATCACGAACGTAGCCGTGCTTGGCTCCGAACCGGACTGCTGGCGGGCAATTTTCAGGAAGCAGCCTGTCGAACATCTGGATGCGGGACAGGCGCTGTTCTTCGAAGGCGATGCCGCCCGGCATCTCTTCAAGGTGACTGAAGGTACGCTGCGCGTCTTCAAGATCATCTCCGATGGCCGGCGGGTGATTACCGGCTTTCTCAATGCCGGCGATATCGTCGGCGTCTCTTTGAAGGACCATTATCTCTACAGCGCGGAAGCGATCACCGAAACGAAGGTACGCCGCTTCTCGCGCAAGGCCTTCGACAGCGAAGTCAACAACTCTCCGCAGCTTCGTCCCGAGCTTTATGCGCGCCTTTGTGACGAATTGGCCGCCGCGCAGGATCAGATGGTGCTGCTGTCGCGCAAGAATGCCGAGGAAAGGGTTTGTACTTTTCTTCTCAAGGAACTACGCCGCGGGTTCGCCCAAGGCCGTATGAACGCGACTGTCGATCTGCCGATGACGCGGCTCGATATCGCTGATTATCTTGGCCTCACAATCGAGACCGTATCGCGTACGATGACAAAGCTTGCCAACAAAGGGATAGTCGCTTCCTCTGGCCGCCACACCGTTCGCATTCTGAAGCAGGGAGCCCTTGCGCAACTCTCCGGAGATGATGATGAATACGGTCGCGGCGATCTGATCGCCTGCGGAGGTCGGCAGCACCACTGAGACTGTCAACGATGAAGGCATAATGGACGGCGAACTGAAGACCAAGCTCACGACCGAAACTGAACTCGACGAGATCGCTCGTGTCCTGGATGAGGCCAATCTCATCGTTCACGGCTTCGACGGCGTCATCAGCCGATGGACCGGCGGATGCGAGAACCTTTACGGATGGTCGCGGAAGGAAGCCCTGGGGCAGGTCGTTCACAAACTCCTTTCGACGACGTTTCCGAAGGCTCTGGACGAAATACATGCCGAGGTCCGAAACCGGGGTTCCTGGCAGGGAGAGATAGTCCACAGGCACAAGGACGGCCGGACCATTTTCGTTGCGACGCGATGGGTGATTATCAACCCGTCTTTCGCTTCCGAGCCGGTCATCATTCAAACCAACAACGATGTAACCGATATGAAGAGAATTCAGGACGATCTGGCAGAACGGGAGGCGCATCTGCGCTCGATCCTCGATACGGTGCCTGAATCGATGATCGTGATCGACGACAACGGGACGATCTCTTCCTTCAGCACGGCGGCCGAACGCCTGTTTGGTTATGCCGCCGATGAGGTCTGCGGCCAGAATGTCCGGATGCTGATGCCCTCGCCGGATCGTGAGGCGCATGACGGCTATCTTTCGCGCTACCTGACCACCGGTGAGCGCCGGATCATCGGCTACGGCCGCGTGGTGAGTGGGCAGCGCAAAGATGGCTCCATCTTTCCAATGGAACTGTCTGTCGGCGAGGCAATAGCGAATGGAAAGCGCATCTTTACCGGCTTCATCCGCGATCTCACCAGCCGTCACAAGATCGAGGAGGAACTGCGACAGTCGCAGAAGATGGAGGCGATCGGCCAGCTCACCGGTGGCCTCGCTCACGACTTCAACAATCTGCTCACCGTGATCAGCGGCAATCTCGAAATGATCGAGATGAAGCTGCAGGACGAAAAGCTTCGGTCGCTGCTGCGAGAGGCGCAGGGAGCAGCCGAAGACGGCGCCAGGCTTACGGGCCAGTTGCTCGCCTTCGGTCGCCGCCAGCCGCTCAATCCCAAGCTCGTGGATGTCGGCCAGCTCGTTTCCGGTTTCTCCGACCTGCTCCGGCGGACGCTTGGCGAAACCGTCGAATTCCGCACGGTCGTCACAGGCGCTGCAAACGAAGCGCTGGTCGACGGTTCCCAGCTCCAGAACGCGCTTCTGAACCTCGTGCTCAACGCCCGCGATGCGATGCCGCGTGGCGGCCGGCTGTCGATCGAGATTTCCCGCGTGCGGCTGGACGTCGACTATGCGCAAATGTACCCGCAGGTGCGCACCGGCGACTACGTTCTGATCGCAGTGACCGATACCGGCATGGGCATGACTGACGATGTCAAGCAGCGCGCTTTCGAGCCCTTTTTCACCACGAAGGGTACGGGTTCGGGTACCGGCCTCGGCCTCAGCATGGTCTATGGCTTCGCCAAGCAATCCGGCGGCCACATTCAGATTTACAGTGAACTCGATCAGGGGACGAGCGTGCGCATCTTCCTGCCCGCGGCGCATAAGACCGGCGTTGAAGCTGGCGATCAGGAACGTCCCTTGGAACAACAGCCCAGCATACCCGGCGGCTCCGAGAAAATTCTGGTCGTCGAGGATGACGCGCGTGTCCGCCGCGTGGCCGTATCGAGGCTTCTTGATGCCGGATACAGAGTTGTCGAGGCGGCTAACGGCAGGGAGGCCCTTGCGCGGCTGGCAGAAAATCCCGACATCGCATTGCTGTTCACCGACATCGTCATGCCTGGCGGAATGACGGGCGACGAGCTTGCCCAGAAGGTGCGTGGGCTCAATCCCGGGATCAAGATCCTGTTCTCCTCCGGCTATGCCGAGCCAACGATTGCCGGCCGGGAACTCGCCCAGTCGGGAAGCTGGTTGAAAAAGCCTTATACGGCACGCGAATTGGCGGTTCGCCTGCGGGAACTTCTCGATTGAGCCCGCGGCTCGCCCATTGGTCAACAGAGGTCGCGAGCACCACCGCGTGGGAACGCCGGGGAAAAAAGCGAGCTTTCTTTGAAAAACTCCGCAAAGGAAGGGGCGGCGGTGCATGCGCCCGATGGAAAACATCGGCTCGCCGCGCTTCATCTGGATCGCCGTGAAGGCCAAGACCAACTGTCCGGTCCCGTCACAACACCTCTGATGATCGGGTCGGCAAGGTAAGGAACGAAACGATGGCGCGAACGTTTATCCGGCGCTAGCAGCGGAGGAGATCCAATGGTTGAGCGGACCCGAGAAGAAAAAGGAAAGCAGTCGGCACGAGGCTTGAAAAGGAGCGCTGCCAACGAGGAACGGAAGGTGGAGGCTCAAAAAGGTTCAGACCTTGCGAAAGGTCCCGCCCGGTTTGAGGAGCGTTCGAAAAGCTCCGACGGCAAGAGTGCCGGCACAAAGCAGCGCCTATAGATCCAGCGGCTTGCGAGGGGCGAGCCTCAACAGGTTGTCCCTGGATAGAGCCAGGCGGCTGATGGGTGTCTTTGAGTTTAGGCCGCCATACGGGCGATGCCAATTATAGAGATGCTGACGGCGAAGCGCGATGATCCGCTCGGCCAGAACGTTATCCGTTCGCCGTGGACTGCTTTTGGGCCGGGACGACCGATCTCTCATGGCCTCGCGCCCTGCGGTCTGAACCGGCAGACCCAGCGCGAAACGATTTTCGCCGAGACGCCGGCGGCTTGGGCTTGCGACAAGCGACCGCTGATAGCGGCCAACGCCATTTCTCGACGCACAGGCGTCAGTCGGGCATTCTTGTGAATGTTCATTCGGGGCCGATCCTGGAAAACTGAGGTGTGGTAACTCCAGTCTCCTCGATCCGCTCCGAATGTCCCGAAAGCTCACATCTAGCGACGCCGCGCTCGATTTCTTCGCGCGCAATCGCGGCGCGTGCCATGTTTCATCTGTAGCTGCATCTCCCTTGATTTTATCAAAGTGCTGTTCTGAAAATGACCAGCAGCTTGTATGGTTTGGATCAAATTTATGCAGATCGAAATATGAGTTCGAACGCGGTTCGCGAAAGTTTTAGCAATGGCGAGACGAATAGCTCCCGGCTTATCATTACCCAAACATGCCGGGTTCTTAGGAAAACTCTTCCGTGAAACGCAATTTCGGGGAAGTGTGCACACCGATCTCGAAGCGCGTTTTGCCGCTTCCAGCGATTTTGGGAATATCATCCGGCGAACTCCTGCTGCAGTTTTAAGACCGCACACCCCGGGTGATGTGGCTGAAGCATTCCGGCACTGCCAGAATTACGGGGTCGAGTTTGCCGTGCGGGGAAAGGCGCATTCGACCAACGGTCAAGCATTGACGGAAGGGGTCGTCATCGATCTGTCAACGCTCAACCGCATCGACAGCGTTACACCAACACAAGTCGTCGTCGGTGCAGGATCGTCTTGGCGTGAGGTTTTGGCAAGGACGCTGCCTCTCGGACTGACACCGCCCGTATTGACCGATTATCTCGGTCTCTCCGTCGGAGGAACTTTATCGGTTGGCGGCCTTGGCGGTACATCTTTCATGCATGGCTCCCAAGCCGACAACGTGGCGGCAGTGGAAGCGGTAACTGCGAACGGCGAGATCATTCATTGTTCAGCTGCCGTCCATGCCGATTTGTTTGATGTTATCCTGTGCGGGCTCGGCCAATGCGGCGCCATTGCCAGTGCAACACTCGAACTGATTACCGCGCCCACGAGAGTTCGAAGATTTAAGATCGCATATCAGCATCTTCACGAACTGATCGATGTTCAGTGCCGCCTGCTGAAGGAGGCTCGATTCGATTATCTGGAGGGCCAGATTTATTGGGACGACGCTGGCCGCTGGATCTATGCCGTGGAAGTTGCGAAGTTCTTAGATTCATCCGAAAGTATTGACGACACTTCACTTCTTGCGGGCCTCTGCCCGGATCCCGCATCGGTCGAGATATCCGAGACAACATATCTTCAGTTCCTTGAGAGGATCGAACCTTCGATCACCTGTTTCAAACTTTCCGGCGAGTGGGAACAGACGCACCCTTGGTTAAATCTGTTTCTGCCTGGATCGAGAACCATCGATTTTGTGAAGCGCACCTTGGCCGAGCTCCAGCCAGACCATATTGGACCATCTGGCGTTATCCTGCTTTATCCGATCACAAGAGCGCGGCTTCGAAGACCGATGATGCGGGTTCCGGATGAAGAGCTTGTATTTCTCTTCGCACTCCTGCGCACAATTCCTCATAATGCAGTCGATGGCCCGATGGTCTCTAATGACGAGATTTACAAAATGGCGAGGTCCGTCGGAGGAGCTATCTACCCTGTAGGGACAGCCAACCTGACATTCGATGATTGGAAGCAACAGCTTCGAGAGATGTGGCCGGTCCTGCAGGCAGCTAAAGAGCGGTATGATCCTAAGCATCTTCTGGCAAACGGACAGAATATTTTCAGCGTTGCAGAATAATCCACGAGCGCTCGGCGTAACCGTTTTGTTGTCGGTCGCAGCAAGCAGGTTCAGGACCCTACAGGGGTCGTGCCTCTTGTAAGACGCACAAAGGTCGCTGCAGCATTTTAAATCAGTTCCGATTTAAGGAACCATGCAGTAGTCGCGGAGAAGCGTCACGGCGGCTTTCGGGCCCGTCACGGTCATAACTTGGGTCTATGGTCTACGAGCCAGTCATGGAAAGCCGCGACTTCGTACCGCCGCAGCACCTTTGGAGCCGCCACAACGTAGTAGGCCCACTTCACGGGCCACCGGACTTGCGGCAGCAGATGGACCAGCCGGCCGCTCTCCAGTTCCTGTGCCACGAGCGCCTTGCGCACGAGGGCCACACCCCTTGCCGCGATTGCCGCATGGATCACCGCGGCTGTGGAGTTGATCTTCAGTCCGCGGTCGGCGGGCGCCTGGTTCGCTCCGGATCGGGAAAGCCAGTCGCTCCATGCGGGAAAGTCGCCGCCAGGATGAGGCGTGCCGTCGTGGATCAGGGTCTGCTCGGCGATCCATCCGGCGGTGACCTCCTGATCGACCGGCAACAGCCGGTTGTGACAGACTGCAATGATTTCTTCGCCCATCAGAAAGGTTGACTTCACGCCCTTCCATGAGCCCAGTCCACATCTAATGCCGATGTCGGCCTCGCCCTGGGCGAGATCGATGATCCTGTCCGAGACGTCGAGCCGAACGTCGATGTTCGGGTAGCTGGTTGCGAAGTCGTCCAGTCGTGAAAGCAACCAATTGGCCACCAATGCCTGCGAAGCCGTGACCACTACGACGGAGCGTGCCTTGCGGCCACGTAGCTTCCTCAATCCTGCCTCGAGCAGGTCGAGCCCTTGCGCGATATCTTCGAGGGCGTCCTGCGCCTCGTCGACGGGCGTCAGGCGTTCGGCGCCGGAACGACTCCTTCTGAACAGCGGATAGCCGACCCAGTCCTCCAGCGAACGGACGAGCTGACCGACGGCGGGCGGCGTTACGTCGAGTTCGCTGGCGGCGCCCACGAAGCTGCCGTGTCTTGCGGATGCCTCCAGCGCCTGAAGCGATCTCAGTCTGGTCAGATTTCTCATGTCGCTCACGACAAAGTTTTTCTTTCTGTGCGGTATGGCGGGTTTTCCTCGCGAATGCAATTCCCCGCGTTAGATTCGGGCGACAGACAAGAGGATTGACGAATGATGCTTCAGGGAAAGACCGCGCTGGTCACCGATGGTTCGAGCGGGATCGGCCTCGCTGCCGCACGAGCGCTACGCAACAACGGCGCGCGTGTTGCGATCACCGGGAGGTCGCAGGAGAAGCTCGACCTTGCGGTCGCCGAACTCGACGGCGAGATCCTTGCGATCCAGGCGGACGTTTCCTCGCTCGACGATCTGAGCCGCATGAAGACGAAGGTTCAGAACGCGTTCGGCTCGTTAGACATCCTGTTCGTCAATGCGGGCGCCGCGCTTGGCACGCCGCTTGCGACGGCAGACGAGGCGACCTATCACAAGATCATGGACGTGAACGTAAAGGGCGTTTTCTTTACGGTGCAGTCCGTCCTTCCCCTCATGCACGACGGAGGTTCCATCGTCCTCAACACCTCCTGGCTAAATCGGGTCGGGACGCCCGGTCGGGCGATCCTGTCCGCCTCAAAGGCGGCGGTTCGCTCCTTCGCAAGAACGATGTCGGCCGAGCTGCTCGACCGCAAGATCAGGGTGAACGCCGTCAGCCCCGGCTCGATCGAGACGCCGATCCACCGTGGTAGAAATCAGAGCGAGGAAGAGTTTCGCGCGTATGCGGATCGGGTCGGCTCGCAAGTGCCGCTCGGCCGCATGGGCAAACCGGAGGAGATCGCAGCCGCCGTGCTCTTCCTGGCCAGCAACGCCTCGAGCTACATGCCCGGAGCAGAGATTGTGATCGACGGCGGCAGATCGGAGCTCTGATCATGCTGTTGAACGAAGATCTCTCCAGACGCACGCTTGTCCACGCTACGCAACTCGATTGGGTGCCAAGCCCCGCGAAGGGCGTTGACCGGCGCATGCTCTTCCGGATCGGCGAGGAGAAAGCACGCGCCACATCGATCGTCCGCTACGCCGCCGGCAGTCGGTTCGCCCATCACGAGCATCCGGGCGGCGAAGAATTTCTTGTTCTGGACGGCATTTTCCAGGACGAGAGTGGCGACTTCCCCGTCGGCGCCTATGTCCGGAACCCGCCTGGGACCGGGCACGCCCCGAGGAGCGATGGCGGCTGCACGATCCTGGTGAAGCTCTGGCAGTTCAAGGCAGGCGATCGCGAGCGCGTCGCTTGTCTGCCCGGGGAAGGTCAGCCTGGCGAGTCTCGTCCCGGCGTCACGTCGTCAAGGATCCTCTTCCACGGGTCGGGCGAGTGCGTGATGCTGGAGGACTGGCAGCCGAATGCCGATGTCGAGATCTCAAATCCGCAAGGACTTGAGCTGCTGGTGCTCGACGGCACTTTCACCGAAGCGGGCGATGTTCTCGATCGCTGGAGCTGGCTGCGTCTTCCTTCCGGGCAACGGCTGCATGCTGAGGTCGGAAAGCGCGGCGCGCGGGTCTGGTACAAATCGGCGCCGCTCCTGCATGACGACGTCTGCCTTTTCGACAATGCCGAACTCACGCCCGAACTCTCTAAGGACAAGACATGAAAGCTTGCAAAATAGCCGTCGTCGGCGCTGGTCTCGCCGGTTTGTACGCCGCGCGGGCGCTGAAGGCCGCCGGCGTCGATGTCATCGTGATCGAGGCGCGTGACCGCCTCGGAGGCCGTATTCTGACGGCCGATGAATCCGGCCTTTCCGCGGAAGACGGTTTCGATCTCGGCCCTTCCTGGTACTGGCCGCTGATGCAGCCGGCCATGGCGACGCTCATTGGGCAGCTCGGGCTCCAATCCTTCTTCCAGAACAGCGATGGCGACGTGGTCTTCGAACGGATGTCGCGCGAGAAGCCGCAGCGCTACAGCCCGACGGCACTGGAGCAGCAGTCGGTGCGGCTTGCAGGCGGCACGGCGGCGTTGGTTCGCGCATTGGCCGGCGATCTCCCCGCCGACCGCATCCTCCTCAATACGAAGGTGACGGCGATGGCTCTGAGCGATCACGGTGTCCAGCTCACCGTGGAAATGGGCGAGGGACGCGCCGATCGCCTACAGGCGGAGCATGTCGTCGCCGCCTTGCCGCCACGGCTGCTGGAAGCGACGGTGAGCTTCACGCCCGGGCAGGAGCCGGCAACCACCGCCCGCTGGCGCGCCAGCCCGACATGGATGGCCCCGCATGCCAAGTTCTTCGCGATCTACGACCGGCCCTTCTGGCGGACGGCGGGCCTCTCGGGCACGGCGCAGAGCATGGTCGGGCCGATGGTCGAAATCCATGACGCAACGACGGCTTCCGGCAAGGCAGCTCTGTTCGGCTTTCTCGGCGTCGCGGCCGACCAGCGCGCCGCGCTCGGTGAGGAAGTGTTGAAACAGGCGTGCCTTACGCAGTTCGCGCGGCTCTTCGGCCCGGATGCGCTCGAACCGCGTGCGACCATCCTGAAGGACTGGGCCGCCGATCCGCTGACGGCGACCGCCGCCGACCGTGCGGCCGGCGGCCATCCCGTGCCGGGAAGCACGCAGTGGGTCGCCGGTCCGTGGAAGGAACGCCTTTTTCTGGCCGGAAGCGAGACCAGTCCTTCCGAACCCGGATATCTCGCCGGCGCTATCATCGCCGCGGAGCGGGCTACGGGCGAGATCCTTTCGAAGATCGACGCGGAATGAACGTGATGCATCAAGGCTCGGTAGAGCCGGGCATAAGGCGAAACGCATTGATTCTGACCGTCGCGCAGGCTTTAGGCGGCGCGAACGCCCCGATCGTCATCTCGCTCGGCGGGTTGGTGGGGCAACACCTGTCGCCCGATCCCGATCTCGTTACCTTGCCGGTCAGCCTGCTCAACCTTGGACTAGCGCTCGGAACCCTGCCTGCGGCCTACGTCATGCGTCGGTTCGGGCGACGGCCGGGCTATCTGCTTGGAACGACGATCGGCATGATCTCCGGCCTGATCGCCGCAGCGGGCATCGTCTTCGAAAGCTTCATGATTCTTCCTACGTTCAAAGCTATCGTTTCGCCGCGACCGACAATGCGACCGGGGCTGAGAGCCAGAAGGCGATCGCCCGCGTCATGATCGGCGGCCTCGCGGCGGCGATCATCGGGCCGCAGCTCGTCATCTGGACGCGTGACGCTCGTCCTGGAACGCCTTTCGCGGGAAGCTTCCTCAGCCAGGCTGCGCTCGCCGCGCTGGCCTTTCCGGTCCTGTCTCTTCTTCGCGCGTCTTCGCCGCAGAAGAGGCGGGCAAGGGAAGGCGCTGCGGAGCGGCCCCTTACCCAGATCCTGACCGCGCCGCGCTACCTCCTGGCTATTGCGACAGGAGTCGTGTCCTACGGACTGATGACCTTCGTGATGACCGCATCGCCGATCGCCATGGTGGGGCATGGACATTCGATCGACCAGGCGGCTCTCGGAATCCAATGGCACATCCTCGCCATGTATGGCCCGAGCTTCGTCACCGGGCGTCTGATGGTGCGTTTCGGCAAGGAACGGGTGGCGGCCGTCGGCCTTCTCCTCATCGGCAGCTCGGCGGCAGTCGCGCTCTCCGGCTTCGACATCGCCCACTTCTGGATCTCGTTAGTGCTGCTGGGAATCGGCTGGAACTTCGGCTTCATTGGGGCGACCGCCATGGTGGCCGACTCCCACACGCCGGCGGAACGCAGCAAGGTGCAAGGTGCGAACGACTTCCTCGTTTTCGGAACGGTCGCCTGCGCCTCCTTCTCGGCCGGATCGCTTCTCCACAGTTCCGGCTGGGAGACGATCAACTGGATCGTGCTTCCGGCGGTCGCCCTAGTTCTGGTTCCTCTGGTCTGGCGCGCGGCCCGACCCACACACGGATAGAAGGTCGCCGATCCTGAAACTACGCGAGGGCGGCGCTGCCGCTCTCGTCCGAGGCGGGGTGGCCACAGGTCCCGCGCATTTGTGAGGCTATTGACCTATGTCAAGGTTAGCCGCGCTCCCGCATGGCAGCACAGCATCGTGCAGGTCCAGTGCTCATCGCCTGCGTCTCATCGCTTTCGGGGGCGACATTATGAATTATACGATATCGACGATGGCTGTGGCCGTGGGCGCCTTCTTTGCGCTGCTTGGCGCCGCCTTTGCCCATGACAGCCTCTTTGCGGCGCACATGTGGGTGCTTTTCTTCGTGCTTCTGGTGAGCACGTTCGTGCTGTTGCGGCGGGCGAGCTTCCCGCCGGCGGGAACGGTCGCACGTGTGCGCCCGACAACGGAATACTTCGACGAGGTCGTCCGCTACGGCGTCATCGCCACGGTCTTCTGGGGCGTTGTTGGCTTCCTGGTCGGTGTGATCATTGCCCTCCAGCTTGCCTATCCGGATCTCAACTTCGCACCATTCCTGAATTTCGGTCGCCTGCGGCCCGTCCATACCTCCGCCGTCATCTTCGCCTTCGGCGGCAATGCCCTGATCGCCACCTCATTCTACGTCGTGCAGCGCACCTGTCGCGCCCGGCTGTTCGGAGGCGGGCTCGGCTGGTTCGTCTTCTGGGGCTATCAGCTCTTCATCGTCATGGCCGCGACCGGCTATCTGCTCGGGATCACCCAGAGCCGCGAATATGCCGAGCCGGAATGGTACGTCGACCTGTGGCTGACCATCGTCTGGGTCGCCTATCTCGTCGCCTACCTCGGCACGATCCTCAAGCGCAAGGAGCCGCATATCTATGTGGCCAACTGGTTCTATCTCGGCTTCATCGTCACCATCGCCATGCTTCACGTCGTCAACAATCTGGCGGTGCCTGTCTCCTTCCTCGGCTCGAAGAGCTATTCGGTCTTCTCCGGGGTGCAGGATGCACTGACCCAATGGTGGTACGGCCACAACGCCGTCGGCTTCTTCCTGACGGCCGGCTTCCTCGGCATGATGTATTACTTCGTGCCGAAGCAGGCAAACCGGCCGGTCTATTCCTATCGCCTGTCGATCATTCACTTCTGGGCCCTGATCTTCATGTACATCTGGGCCGGTCCGCACCACTTGCATTACACCGCGCTGCCCGACTGGGCACAGACACTTGGCATGGTCTTCTCGGTCATGCTGTGGATGCCCTCCTGGGGTGGCATGATCAACGGCCTGATGACGCTGTCGGGCGCCTGGGACAAGATCCGCACAGATCCGATCATCCGCATGATGATCATGGCGATCGCCTTCTACGGCATGTCGACTTTCGAGGGGCCGGTCATGTCGATCAAGGCCGTCAATTCGCTGAGCCACTATACCGAGTGGACGATCGGCCACGTGCATTCCGGCGCCCTCGGTTGGGTCGGCATGATCACCTTCGGCGCGATCTATCATCTCACCCCGAAGCTCTGGGACCGCGAGCGGCTCTATAGCCTGCGCATGGTCAACTGGCACTTCTGGCTCGCCACCCTCGGCATCGTCATCTACGCGGCGGTCATGTGGGTTGCCGGCATCCAGCAGGGCCTGATGTGGCGCGAATACGACAGCCAGGGCTTCCTGGTCTATTCCTTCGCCGAAACCGTAGCAGCCATGTTCCCCTACTACCTGCTGCGCGCCATCGGTGGCGGCATGTATCTCGCAGGCGGCCTCATCATGGCGTGGAACATCGCCATGACGATCCTCGGCCGCCAGAGGGACGAGGCGCCGATGCCCGGCGTCGTACTCGCGCAGCCCGCCGAATAAGGAAAAGATCGATGTCAATTCTCGACAAACACCAAATCCTCGAGCGCAACGCGACGCTTCTCCTGGTGGGATCGCTGCTCGTCGTCAGCGTCGGCGGCATCGTCGAAATCGCACCCCTCTTCTACCTGCAGAACACGATCGAAAAGGTGGAGGGCATGCGACCCTATTCACCGCTCGAGCTCGCCGGCGGCAACATCTACATCCGCGAAGGCTGTTACCTCTGCCACAGCCAGATGATCCGACCCTTCCGCGACGAGGTGGAACGTTACGGCCATTATTCGCTGGCGGCGGAATCGATGTACGACCACCCGTTCCAATGGGGTTCAAAACGCACCGGCCCGGACCTGGCGCGCGTCGGCGGGCGCTACTCCAACGAATGGCACGTCCAGCACCTTTCCCATCCGCGTGAAGTCGTGCCGGAATCGATCATGCCGAGCTACGCCTTCCTGAAGGATCGCGAACTCAAGGTGAACGACCCGGCCGCCGATCTCAAGGCGAACAAGGATGTCGGCGTACCCTATAGCGACGACATGCTCGGCAATGCGGATGCCGACCTGAAAGCACAGGCCGATCCGAATGCCGACAGCACGGCGCTGCTGGAGCGCTATCCGAAGGCCAAGATCGGCGATTTCGATGGTGATGCCGGTAAGGTCACCGAGATGGATGCGCTCGTCGCCTATCTGCAGATGCTCGGCACGCTCATCGATTTCTCGACCTATGACGATGCAACCGGCTACCGCTGAGGAGGACGCGACATGGAGACCTATACCGCAATGCGTCATTTCGCCGACAGTTGGGGGCTTCTCGCCATGACGCTGTTCTTCGTCGGGACCGTGCTGTTCACGCTCCGGCCGGGCGGCAAGAAAAGCGCCGATGAGGCCGCCGCCATACCATTGAAGGATGACTGAGAATGGCTGACAAACATATTGACGAACTCAGCGGCGTCGAGACAACCGGCCATGATTGGGACGGCATCAAGGAATTGAACAATCCGATGCCGCGATGGTGGGTCTGGACCTTCTACGCCACGATCCTCTGGGCGATGGGTTATGCGATTGCCTTTCCCTCCATCCCGCTCATCAGAGACGCGACCAAGGGGATGCTCGGCTTTTCGAGCCGCGCCGAACTTGCGGCCGATGTAGAAAAGGCGAATCTGGCGCAGAACGTCTATCTCGAACAGATCGCTCAGAAATCGGTGACGGAGATCTATGAGGACGTCAATCTCCGGCAGTTTGCCATCGCCGGCGGCGCTTCCGCTTTCAAGGTCAACTGCGCGACCTGCCATGGCTCGGGCGCGGCCGGCGGTCCCGGCTTCCCGAACCTCAATGACGACGACTGGCTCTGGGGCGGCGATCTCGACACGATCTATCAGACGATTTCGCATGGCATCCGCTACGATGCCGATGCCGATACGCGTGTGTCGGAAATGCCCGCCTTCGCCGATATTCTCGATCCGCAACAGATCCATGCCGTCGCGGCTTATGTCTCAAGCCTGACAGGAGCATCCGCCGATCCTTCGCTGATCGAAACCGGCAAGCAGGTCTTTGCGGAAAATTGCGCCGCCTGTCACGGCGACGACGCCAAGGGCAACCGCGATATGGGCGCTCCCAATCTCGCCGATGCCATTTGGCTGAAAGCCCGGGGTGAAAAGGCGATCGCCCAGCAGGTCACTGCGCCCAAACATGGCGTGATGCCGGCATGGACGGGGCGTCTTGGAGACACCACCGTCAAGGAGCTTACGGTCTTTGTGCATTCGCTCGGCGGCGGAGAATGAGAGGTTGTCATGACGACAAAATGCTCAAACGTTCTGCTTTCCCTATACGGCGAGCCCCGTTCCGTCATTCATTCCCGCGTGTCGGTACGCGGCAAGAAGGATGGCGGTGCGGAGACTGAGGAGGACCCGCCTGAAAAAATCGGCCAGGCGATGGTGAGCTTGATCTCGCTCAAAGAGAAGGCCGAAACCGCACGCTAGAGAAAGACGTCCCGTCCATGGATCCCATGGACTACCTTGGCCACGCCCATTCATCGGGCGTGGCATTTTTTTTCCGGTGGCAAGATGGCCGAAACTTGACCTGGGTCAAGGACGGAGCGACCGGCCGATGGCATTCAGGCCCTGATGAACGGGTGCCCGGCACATGAATATCTACACCGCTCCAGATCCTAATGACAAACGCCAGGCGCCCGAGCGGCTGGAGGTCGAACCGGTCAATTCCGCCCGCAATCGCAAGCCGCTCTATGAGGCCCGCAAGAAGATTTTTCCGAAGCGGGTCGAAGGATGGTTTCGGCGCTTCAAGTGGATCGTGATGCTGATCACCCTCGGCATCTACTATCTGATGCCCTGGGTAAGGTGGGACCGTGGTCCTTATGCACCGGATCAGGCGATCCTCATCGATCTCGCCGGCCGGCGATTCTATTTCTTCTTCATCGAAATCTGGCCGCAGGAATTCTTCTATGTCGCCGGCCTGCTTGTCATGGCCGGCTTCGGTCTTTTCCTGGTGACGACGGCGGTCGGACGCGCCTGGTGCGGTTATGCCTGTCCGCAAACGGTCTGGGTCGACCTCTTCCTTGTCGTCGAGCGGGCCATCGAAGGCGATCGCAATGCGCGTATCAAGCTCGATGGTGCGCCCTGGTCGGTGAGCAAGCTCGGCAAGCGGCTCGCCAAGCATGCGGCCTGGCTGCTCATCGGCGTTGCGACCGGCGGCGCCTGGATATTCTATTTCGCCGACGCGTCCTCGCTCGCCATATCGATTGTCAAGGGAGATGCGCCCTATGTTGCTTACGCCACAGTCGCCTTCCTGACCTTCACGACCTATGTGCTCGGCGGGCTGATGCGCGAGCAGGTCTGCACCTACATGTGTCCCTGGCCGCGCATCCAGGGCGCCATGCTCGACGAGAATTCGCTCGTCGTCACCTATAACGACTGGCGCGGCGAGCCGCGCTCGCGCCATGCGAAGAAAGCCGCACTCGCAGGCCAGCCGGTCGGCGATTGCGTCGACTGCAATGCCTGCGTGGCGGTCTGTCCCATGGGCATCGACATCCGCGAGGGCCAGCAGATGGAGTGCATCACCTGTGCCCTCTGCATCGATGCCTGCGATAGCGTGATGGACAAGATCGGCAAGCCGCGAGGCCTGATCGCCTATGCGACGCTCAGCGAATATTCCGTCAACATGGCGCTTGCGACCGACAACGGCAAAACCGCGATCCGGCCGGAGGCCGTGCACAATACCGACGGCAGCTTCGTTCCCGAAATCAGGCATTTCAACTGGCGTATCATCTTCCGCCCCCGCGTCCTTTTCTATGCGTTGATCTGGGCAGCGGTCGGCATCGCCATGGTCGTGCATCTGAGCCTGCGCGAGCGGCTGGAGCTCAATGTGCTGCATGACCGCAACCCGCAGTTCGTCATGGAATCCGATGGTTCCATTCGCAACGGCTACACGCTTCGCATCCTCAACATGGTTCCCCATCCGCGCACGATCCGGCTCAGCCTGGGCGGGCTGAAAGGGGCAACCATGAAGATCCCGGAGATCTGGCCCGATGAGGGTCGAAGCTTCGACAT
Source organism: Sinorhizobium sp. CB7 (assembly GCF_041357635.1). Classification (NCBI taxonomy): domain Bacteria; kingdom Pseudomonadati; phylum Pseudomonadota; class Alphaproteobacteria; order Hyphomicrobiales; family Rhizobiaceae; genus Sinorhizobium; species Sinorhizobium sp. CB7. Next base: position 101,099 of record NZ_JAULLL010000004.1, on the reverse strand, counting down.
TCAGGCCCAGCCCGACAGCGTCACCAGCCTCAGGATCTTCGTCACGCGCGATCCATCGGGTGAAGAGGTCAACGAATTTCTGTTTCTCGCCGACGATGCGGCGGGAGCGGAGCATGCATCCTACAAGGCGGCGTTCAATGCGCCGAGGACCGCGAAATGAGCGATAGTCATTACATCCCTTCCGGCCGAGGCTTCACCGGACGTCACATGCTGGCGATCATGGTCGCCTTTTTCGGAGTCGTTATCGGCGTCAACATCACGCACGCCTGGTACGCCTCTTCGAGTTGGAGCGGCCTTGTCGTCGAAAACACCTATGTCGCCAGCCAGCAATTCAACGGCAGGGCCAAGGCGATGCGGGCCATGGCGGCAAGCGGCATCACCGGCGAGGTTTCCGTCCAGGAGGGGCTCATCGCATACCGCCTGCGAAACCGCGACGGCTCCCCGGCGAGCGCAGATGACGTGACGGTTCACTTCAAGCGTCCGGTCGGCGATCACGAGGATTTCACCGCCACACTTTCGAAGGTGGGCGAAGGGCGGTTCGAGCGGGCGCATGCCGTGCTACCCGGTGAATGGATCGTCGAGATCATCTCTCAGCGTGGCGGGAACGCGATCATGCACGAAGCTTTCCGCATTTATGTCGGGGAGGGCGCGCGATGACCTGCTGCACGCTGGACGCGGAGGGTGTGCTCGCGCTTAGTCCTGGCGCCGCTCCCTCCTCCGGCGAGGTCTGGCTTGCGAGCCGGCCGCTCGGCGGCGGGCTGCGTCAACTCGACATGAGCGTGCCGGACATGCACTGCGGCGCCTGCATCTCGACGGTCGAGGCCGCGGTGAAGCGGCTGCCTTTTGTCCGCAGCGCACGCGTCAACCTGACGTCGAAACGGGTGAGCTGCATCTGGAACGAGGAGGTCGATGGTGTCCGGCCAAATCCGGCCGATATTCTGCAGGCGATCGAAGCCAAGGGATACCGCGCACATCTTTTCAGCGCCATCGGCGACGAGTCAGACGATGTGCGCAGCAAGCTGCTGATCGCCGTCGGCGTTTCGGGTTTTGCCGCCGCCAATATCATGCTGCTCTCGGTTTCCATCTGGTCCGGGGCGGATGCTGCGACCCGCGACATGTTCCACTGGATCTCGGCGATGATCGCCGCTCCCGCGCTCGTCTATGCGGGACGCTTCTTCTTTGTTTCTGCCTGGAACGCGCTGAAACACGGCCGCGCCAACATGGACGTGCCGATCTCGCTCGCCGTCATCCTTTCCTATTCGATGTCGCTTTGGGAGACCATCCATCACGGCGAACACGCCTGGTTCGACGCTTCCGTCTCGCTGCTCTTCTTCCTGCTGATCGGCCGCACGCTCGACCACATCATGCGAGACAAGGCGCGGGCGGCGATCACCGGCCTTGCCCGGATCGCTCCGCGCGGTGCTCTCGTCATCGGCGGGGACGGCGCGAGGCGCTACGTGCCGGTCGACGAGATTAAAATCGGCGACAGGATCGCCCTTGCCGCCGGTGACCGCATTCCCGTCGATGCCCGTGTCGTGAGCGGCGCAAGCGATGTCGACCTGTCGATCGTCACCGGCGAGAGTGTGCCGATCCCGGTGACGGCCGGCGCCGATCTGAAATCCGGCGGCCTCAATCTCACCGGCTCGCTCGTCATCGAAGCAACCGCGGCGGTAAAGGATTCACTCCTTTCGGAGATCATCGGCCTGATGGAAGGAGCCGAAGGCGGCCGGGCGAAATACCGCCGCATCGCCGACCGGGCCGCGCGCTATTATTCGCCGGTCGTGCATCTTCTGGCGCTCGTCTGCTTTCTCGCCTGGGGCTTCATCGGTGGCGATTGGAAACAGGCGATGCTGGTCGCCGTCGCCGTGCTCATCATCACCTGCCCCTGCGCGCTGGGGCTCGCCGTTCCGGTGGTCCAGGTCGTTGCCGCGGGCCGGCTCTTCAAGCAGGGCATTATGGTCAAGGATGGCTCGGCGATCGAGCGGCTGGCCGAAATCGACGCCGTCGCATTCGACAAGACCGGGACGCTCACTCTCGGAAAGCCGCGCTTCGTGAGGTCCATCGGCGCTGGACCGGGGGAATGGGCGCTTGCCGCAGGGCTTGCCTCGCATTCACGCCACCCGCTCTCCCTGGCGCTTGCGCGGCAGGCGGGCGGTCCAGGCGAGGCCTTCGAAACCGTGGCCGAACATCCAGGCGCCGGCCTGGAGGCGTTCCGAGACGGCAGCGTCTATCGGCTTGGCAACCGCTCTTTCGCCTGCAACACCGGGCGGGAGGCGGATGGCGGCGAGGCCTTGTCGGAGGTCGTCCTGTCGCGTGACGGCGCGGAGCTTGCCCGGTTCCAATTCGAGGACGGCCTGCGTTCTGGCGCCGCAAGCGCCATCGCCACTCTGGAAAGCCAGGGTTATGCGACCGCGCTGATATCAGGCGATCACCGGCCCGTCGTCGAGGCGACCGCGCTGAGGCTTGGCATCGCCCGTTGGGTTTCCGACCTTACGCCGAAGGGCAAGGTCGAAAAATGTCAAGTACTCAGCCAAGCCGGCCATCGCGTTCTCATGGTCGGAGACGGCATCAACGACGCGCCGGCGCTTTCGTCCGCTCATGTCTCGATAGCGCCCGCCACCGCGGCCGACGTGGGGCGGCAGGCGGCCGATCTTGTTTTCATGCACGAGAGCCTGGAGGCGGTACCGGTCGCAATCGACATTTCCCGTCGCGCCGGCCGGCTGATCCGCGAAAACTTTGCGCTTGCGATAGGCTACAACCTTATCGCCGTTCCGATCGCCATTGCCGGATATGCGACGCCGCTGATCGCCGCAATCGCCATGTCGACGTCGTCGCTGATAGTCGTCGCCAACGCACTGCGTCTCAACCGCCAGGGATGATGAGGGTTCTCACGTGAATATGCTTATCTATCTCATCCCGATCGCGCTGTTCATGGGAGCCTTGGGTCTTGCCGCCTTTCTCTGGTCTTTGAAGAGCGGACAATATGATGATCTCGAAGGAGCCGCCTGGCGGATCCTGGACGATGACGCGGAGGGGACGACAGCCGAGCGGGCTCGCGAGAACAAACGCCAGTAAAGAGGCGCGCGCTGGTGATCCCATGCGGATCGGCAAGGCTGGACATGAATATTGTCGCGCTCGAAGGCGACCGCGTGGCTTAGAGCGGTTCAGCTTTTCAGGGAATCTCAGAACTGCTCTAACCTCTTGTTTTTATGCAGTTCCGAACGGAAAACCGCCGCGCACTCTTCCTAGAATTGTTCTAAGACACTCGTTTATCCAGCCGCATCCGCTCCATGATGTGCCGGCCGGAGCCTTCGACATGGCGGCCAATAGCACGCGCCGCACCGTCCGCATCCTGCGCTTTGATACAGGCAATCAGCTCGCGATGTTCTTCCAGAACGTTCGACTGGCGACTGAGTGACGTCGGAAAGCCTCGGCTGATCGCCCAAAGTATCTGGCGATGGCGCACCCACAGATCGACGGCATGGCGATTGTAATGCCGGTCGTACATCAATTGATGAAACTGCAGGTCGAGATTGGAATGCTTCATCTCGTCGGCAAAGTTCAGCTGCTCGATCTCTGCCTGTATACGCTCCAACTCCTCGACATCAGCCTTGGTGGCAATTCCGACAAACCAACGCGTTAGAGCGGGCTCGATCAAGACTTCGATCTCGCAGATATCACGCACGAATTCCTCGTCAATCGGACGTACTCGAGCGCCCCGATTGGGGGTCATGACGACGAAGCCCTCGCCTCGCAGCTGCTGCAACGCTTCGCGCACCGGGTTCGTGGATGTGCCCATGCGGCTTGCGAGCTCCGCCACCTTCAGCCGTTCATTGGCCTTCACACGACCGTGGATGATGTCGTCGCGCAGCCGCTCATAGATCGAAGAACCAGCATCCTCCGTCAGCACATCATGCTCGGAGACAGGCTGTATGGTGCTTATCGTGTTCATAAGCTTGCTTTTAATGCACTTTCCGGGGGTTTGCCAAGAGTAAAACATTTCATTTGATACATTCGTGTTGACAAATAATGTACGATCTGGAAGCTTTCGTGCAATACGAGGGCCGGATGGTACTCGGTTCAGGGATGAAAATCCGGCGGAGAGGGCCGGCTATCGGAGGAGAGAATATGGGTTACCAGCACATGCTGCGCGGCCTCGTCCTGTCGACGGGGCTTTTGACGACCATGCTCGTCGGGACGATGGTTCCCGCTTGGGCGACTGACTACAAAGAGGCGCCGATGCTCGACGAGCAGGTCAAGAGCGGTAAGCTGCCCGCCGTCGCAGACCGTCTTCCGGAGCATCCCTATGTCGAGACCATGGTCGATGGGATCGGAAAATATGGCGGCACGCTGCGCACCACGATTCTCGCCAACGGCGACCAGTACAACCTGACCCGCACGATCGCCAACGAGCTTCTCGTCCGCTGGGATCCGGCATGGCAGAAGGTCGTTCCGTCACTCGCCGAGGAGTTCAAGGCCTCCGACGATGCAACGACCTACACCTTCAAGCTCCGCAAGGGGCTCAAGTGGAGCGACGGCCAGCCCTTTACGGCAGACGACATCATGTTCTGGTACGAAGACGTATTCATGAACGACGCGCTTTCGCCTGCCAAGAACCCGACCTTCACGGTCGCCGGCAAGCCGGTCAAGGTGCGCAAGATCGACGATCTGACCGTCGAGTTCAAGTTCGATTCTCCCTACGGCCTCTTCCTGCAGCAGCTGGCCTATGGCCAGGGGCATCTGCCGGTCATCTATCCGAAGCACTATCTCAGCCAGTTCCATGAGAAGTATAACAGGGACGGCATTCCGGCGCTGCTGAAGGCCAATCCTGCCGCAGGCGACTGGGTCGCACTCTTCAACTCGAAGGTTTCGCTGACCTTCCAGCCGCCCTACTGGCAGAACCTCGACCTGCCGACCATGAACCCGTGGATCCTGACGGTGCCCTATGCCGACAGCGATCGTGTCGTGGCGACCCGCAATCCCTATTATTGGAAGGTCGATCCGGACGGCAATCAGCTGCCCTATATCGACGGCATCACCTGGGCGAAGCTAGACGATCCGCAGCTGATGGCGCTGAAGATGACCTCCGGCGAATTCGACTTTGCCTTCCGTCACATCAATAACGCGACCTTCAAATCGGTGCTTTTCGACGGCCAGGAAACCGGCAACTATCGCTTCGTCGATGTGAAGGACCTGCCAGCCAACGACGCCGTCATCCTGCTCAACCTCAACTCGACCGACGATGTGAAGCGCAAGCTCTTCCAGAACAAGGATTTCCGCATCGCGCTCAGCCACGCCATCAACCGTCAGGAGATCATCGATCTGGTCTATGTCGGCCAGGGCGCACCGGCTCAGGTCGCAACCCAGCCCGAACATGAGCTCTTCAACGAGCGCGAGGCAACGCAGTACACCGAATTCGATCCCAAGCTCTCCAACGAGATGCTCGACAAGATCATGCCGAAAAAGGATGCCGAAGGCTTCCGCCTCGATGAGACGGGCAAGCGCTTCACCATAAACTTCATGGTCGCCGACGTCTTCGGACTCTCCTATCCTGACGTCATGCAGATGGTTCAGAAATACGCCAAGGATGTCGGCATCGACATCCAGCTGCGGACGACTGACCGCGCCCGCCTGAACACGATGTGGGCGGCCAATGAGCAGGATGCCTATATCTGGAACTGCGTCGGCGGCCTGTCGGAAGTCTATACCGACCCTCGCTGCTACATGCCCTTCCAGAAGGCCGACATCTTCTTCGCGATGCGCTGGAGCGAATGGTATTCGAACCATGCGACGGGCGAAGAGCCGCCGGAACAGATCAAGGCGTTGATGGCCGCCTATGACAAGGTCAACGCCGCCGTCACAAATGACGACCGCCGCGACCGGATGAAGGAATTCCTGAACCTTTCCGCCGACAACTTCCTCAACATCGGTATCTCGCGCCCCATGCCGAAATACATGATGGTGTCGAAGAACCTGAAGAACGTGGTCAACGGCATTCCGATCACCGGAAACCTCTGGCATCCGGCACCGACGCTGACCCAGTGGTACTTCGACAAGCCGGCTAACTAAGATCCTCCCTGGACCGGCGGGGAAGTTCCTCCCCGCCGGTCCGTCCCTTCGATCCGATCGAGCGGCCAATCCCATGCTCCGATATATCGCCAAACGGCTGGTGTTCGCGATACCGACGCTTTTTGCCGTTTCCATCATCGCATTCATGATCATCCAGCTTCCGCCGGGCGACTATCTCACTACGCTCATGGCCGATTGGGCGAGCCAGGGCGGTGCGGTGGAAGAGGGCACCGTTGCCGCGATGCGCGAGCGATACGGCCTCGATCAGCCGATCTATTTCCAGTACTACAAGTGGATCGCTGGCATTCTGATGCATGGCGATTTCGGCATCTCCTTCGAACTCGGCAAGCCCGTCACCGAGTTGATCTGGAGCCGCCTCGGTTTCTCGCTGCTCCTGTCATTCCTGACGCTCTGCTTCGTCTGGGCGGTGGCGATCCCGATCGGCATCCTGTCGGCGGTGCGGCAATATTCGATCTCCGACTATTCGGCGACCTTCCTCGCATTCTTCTTCCTCGCCGTGCCCGATTTTCTGATGGCGCTTTCGGCGATGTACGTCATGTCCGCCTATTTCGGCCAAAGCGTCGGCGGCCTCTTCTCGCCCGCCTATGTCGATGCGCCCTGGAGCTTCGGCAAGCTCCTCGATTTTGCCCAGCACGTCTGGCTGCCGGTGATCGTTATCGGCCTCGGTTCGCTCGCTGCTCTCGTCCGCATTATGCGTGCCAACCTGCTTGACGAGCTGTCGAAGCCCTATGTGACGACGGCACGCGCCAAGGGCATGTCCGAGTTCGAGCTTTTGATCCGCTATCCGGTGCGCCTGGCATTGAACCCGTTGATCTCGACGCTCGGCTGGATCCTGCCTGCAGTGATCTCGGGCGAGATCATCGTTTCGGTGGTCATGAGCCTGCCGACGACGGGGCCCTTGCTGTTGCGCGCACTGCTCGCCCAGGACATGTATCTAGCCGGTTCGCTGATCCTTCTGATCTCCGTGCTGACGATCATCGGCACGCTGATTTCCGACATCCTGCTCGCCATCACTGACCCGCGGATCCGGTTCCAATGACAGATATTACCCATCTCCCGCCGGAATCCGGCCCGTCGCTCGATCTTCACGGCAAGGACATTGCCGTTGCCGGCCAATGGCAGCTCTTCTGGCTGAAGTTCAAGAAGCACAAGATCGCATTGGCGAGCCTTGTCGTCATCGTCTTCATGTACCTCGTCGCTGCCTTTGCCGATTTCATCGCGCCCTTCGATCCGAATGCCACGAATGCGCGGTTCACCTATGCACCGCCTCAGGGGCTCTCGTTGATCCTCGACGGCTCCTTCCGACCGCATGTGAATCAGCTCAAGATGACGCTGAACACCGAATCCATGCGGCGCGAATTCACGCCGGATCCGGCAAAGCCCATTTCCGTCGGCTTCCTTGTTCCAGCGCCCCAGCCCTATTACCTGCTCGGCTTTATCCCGATGCAGACCAAGCTTTTCGGCCTGGCGAATCCCATGCCGGGCGACAGCCTATATATTTTCGGCGCCGACCGCCTCGGCCGCGATATCTTCTCGCGCGTCGTCCATGGCGCCAAAATCTCGCTTTCGATCGGTCTCGTCGGCGTCTTCATGAGCCTTCTGCTCGGCGTGACGATCGGCGGCATTTCGGGCTTCTTCGGCGGCTGGATCGATCTCGGCATCCAGCGCGTGATCGAGCTTTTGCGCTCCATCCCGACCATTCCGCTCTGGATGGGTCTTGCCGCAGCCATTCCCATCGGCTGGCCGCCGCTTCGTACCTATTTCGTCATCACCCTGATCGTCTCGCTCATCGGCTGGACGAGCCTGGCGCGCGAGGTGCGCGGCAAGTTCCTGTCGTTGCGAAACGAAGATTTCGTGATCGCCGCCCGGCTCGACGGCATGAGCGAGATCGGCATCATCTTCCACCATCTGGTGCCGTCCTTCATGAGCCACATTATCGCGACGCTGACGCTTGCGATCCCCTCGATGATCCTTGCGGAGACGGCATTGTCCTTCCTCGGCATCGGCCTGCAGCCGCCGATCATTTCCTGGGGTGTGCTCCTGCAGGAGGCGCAGAACATCCGCGCGGTTGCCCAGGCCCCGTGGCTGCTGTTCACGCCGGCTGCTGCCATCGTCATCTCGGTGCTTTCCCTCAACTTCCTCGGCGACGGTCTTCGCGATGCCGCAGATCCCTACGAGTCCGTTTCATGACCATCCCTGACGACACGATCCTGAAGGTCGATAATCTCAAGACCTATTTTCCGACCCGCACCGGCCTCTTCAAGGCTGTCGATGGCGTCTCCTTCGAGCTGAAGCGCGGCAAGACCCTCTGCGTCGTCGGCGAGTCCGGCTCCGGCAAATCCGTGACGGCGCGCTCCATCCTGCAGATCGTCGACCGGCCCGGCCGGATCGAGGGCGGCTCGATCGTTCTGACGCGGGCCGACCGATCCTCGACCGATCTCGCCAAGCTTGATCCGCGCGGCAAGGAGATCCGCAGCGTGCGCGGCAAGGAGATCGCCATGATCTTCCAGGAACCGATGAGCTCGCTGTCGCCGGTTCACCGCATCGGCACACAGATCGGCGAGGCCCTGCGCATCCATTTTGGTACGCCGAAGAAGGAGCAGCGCGAACGTGTGCTGGAACTGCTGCGGCAGGTGGAAATCCCGCGGCCGGAAACCGCGATCGACCGCTACACGTTCGAGTTCTCCGGCGGTATGCGGCAACGGGTGATGATCGCCATGGCGCTCGCCTGCAACCCGTCCGTCCTGATCGCCGACGAGCCGACCACGGCGCTCGACGTGACGACCCAGGCTGAAATTCTCGACCTCATCCGTAAGCTGCAGAAGAGCCACGGCATGGCCGTGCTTTTCATCACCCATGACATGGGGGTCGTTGCCGAGATCGCCGACGAGGTGCTTGTCATGTATCGCGGCAAGGTGATGGAGAAGGGGCCGGTCGACCAGATCTTCCACGCCCCGCAGGATGACTATACGCGCCGGCTGATCGGCTCGGTCGTGAAGCTGGAACGCAAGGCGGAAGTGCGCCTGTCGCGGCCGCAGATTTCGGCGGAGGCGCTGCCGCTTCTGGAGGTCAAGAACCTTTCGCTGACTTTCCCCTCAGGCCTGAAGGCCGTCGATGATGTTTCCCTGATTGTCCGCCCCGGCGAGACGCTCGGCATTGTCGGAGAATCGGGCTCCGGCAAGACGACGATGGGGCGCTGCCTGCTGCGCATCTATGATCCGCAACTGGGCGCCATGGATTATCGCCGCAGGGACGGCAGCACGGTCGATCTGCGCACGACGGACAGGGCGACGCTGAAAGATGTGCGCCGCGATATCCGCATGATCTTCCAGGATCCGGTGGGTTCGCTCAGCCCGCGCAAGACTGTCGGGCAGATCATTGCCGAACCGCTGAAGCTTGCGGGAATGAGAGCTAGGCCACTCGACGACCGGGTGTCCGAGCTCATGCAACAGGTCGGCCTCGAGCCCGCCTGGCGCGAGCGCTATCCCCACGCTTTTTCGGGCGGCCAGCGCCAGCGCATCGGGATTGCCCGCGCGATTGCCGTCAAGCCGCGGTTGATCATCGCCGACGAGGCGACCTCGGCGCTCGACGTGTCGCTGCGTTCGCAGATGCTGGACCTAATGATGAAACTGCAGGACGAGCTTGGTCTTTCCTACGTCTTCATCTCCCACGACATGTCGGTCATCCGCTACATGTGCGATCGCGTCGCCGTGATGTATCGCGGCAAGATCGTCGAGGCCGGCGAGACCGATCAGGTCGTCAATAATCCCGCGCATGACTATACGCGCGCACTCCTGTCGGCCATTCCGCATCCCGACCCACGCGACCGGCGCATTCACAATCGCTTCCGCTACGACCCCACACGCACTGTTTCAGCCAACGGATAAGCCATGAAAATTACCGACGTCAAAATCATTGTCTGCTCGCCGGGGCGCAACTTCGTCACCGTCAAGATTTTCACCGATGAAGGGCTGACCGGTGTGGGCGATGCTACGCTGAACGGCCGTGAAAAGGCGGTCGTCGCCTATCTGCAGGACCATCTCGCTCCCCTGCTGATCGGCCGCGATCCAGGCCGTATCGAGGATATCTGGCAGTATTTCTACAAGGGCGCCTATTGGCGCCGCGGTCCCGTGACGATGGCGGCCATTGCCGGCATCGATACTGCGCTTTGGGACATCAAGGCCAAGGCGGCCAATATGCCGCTTTACCAGCTCCTCGGCGGCGCAAGCCGGGAGAAGGTGCTCTGCTATACCCATGCCCAAGGCCGCGACATCGCCGAGGCCGTCGACGCGGTCGGCAAGCGCATTGATCAGGGATACAAGGCGATCCGCGCCCAGGTCGGCATTCCCGGCCTTCCGGATGTCTACGGGACCGGCAACAAGGCGGTTACCAACAATGCCGACGACGATGCCTTCCCGCACGAGGAAACCTGGTCCACATCGAAGTATCTGCGCCACATCCCGAAGCTCTTCGAGGCGCTGCGCCAGACGCATGGCTGGGACATCGAATTGCTGCATGACACCCACCATCGCCTGACGCCGATCGAGGCCGCCCGTCTCGGCAAGGATCTGGAATTCGCCCGGCCCTTCTGGCTGGAGGATACGGTTGCTGCCGAACATCAGGAAGGCTTCCGCCTCATCCGCAAGCATACGACGACGCCGCTTGCCGTCGGCGAGGTCTTCAACACGATCTGGGACGCGCGCCTGCTCATGGAGGAGCAGCTCATCGACTATATCCGAATGACGACTGTCCATGCGGGTGGCGTCACGCCCATGCGGCGCATCATGGATTACGCCGGCGTATACAATGTCCGCACCGCCTGCCATGGCGCGATGGACATGTCGCCGATCTGCCTCGGCGCCAACCTGCATCTCGACCTCTGGGTGCCGAACTTCGGCATTCAGGAATATTCGGGCTATCTGCCGGAAATCTGCGAGGTCTTCCCGAGCGCCTGGAGCCTGAAGGACGGCTATCTGCATCCGGGCGAAACGATCGGCCACGGCGTCGACATCGATGAGAAGCTTGCGGAGAAATATCCGTATCAGCGTGCCTATCTGCCGGTAAACCGTCTCGAAGACGGCACCCTCTGGCATTGGTGACGGGGAAGAAGATGAAGATCACAGCAATCAAGAGCTATGCCGTCAAGGTTGGCATCCGCAACCAGCTTCTGGTGAAGGTCGAGACGGACGAGGGCATTTTCGGCTGGGGCGAAAGCGGCCTTTCAGGCCGGGAAAAGGCTGTCGTCGGAGCCCTGGAGCATTACGCCGAATTCCTGCGTGGACGCGATCCGTTCAAGATCGGCGCCCTCTGGCAGGAAATGTACCGCAGCCAGTACTTCGAAGGCGGCCGCGTGCTGCAGGCGGCGATCTCCGCCATCGATATCGCGCTCCACGACATCAAGGGCAAGGCGCTCGGCGTGCCGGTCCATGAGCTGCTCGGCGGCAAGCAGCGCGATCGCATCCCGACTTTCGCAACGACATTCGCCGAGCCCGGCCCTGCCATGATCGAGCAGGCGCAGATGCTCCTCGAGCACGGATGGACGGCCATGCGCCTTTCGCCCTCCGGCCACGAGCACAAGGACGTCTACGAGCCACGGGAACACATCGCCACGACCGCGAAATGGTGCGTGAAAGCGCGAGAAGCGCTGGGCGACGATGTCGTTCTCGGCATCGACTATCACCACCGCCTGACCGTCGCCGAGGCGGCGAGCTTTTGCCAGAAGATGCCGAAGGGCACGCTCGACTTCGTTGAGGAGCCGATCCGCGATGAATCGCCTGGCGCCTACGAGGCGCTGCGCCGCATGACGGATGTTCCCTTTGCGATCGGCGAGGAGTTTTCCTCGAAGTGGCAGTTCCAGCCCTACATCGAGCGCGATATCCATCAGTTCAACCGCCTGGACGTCTGCAACGTCGGCGGATTGACGGAATCGATGAAGGTCGCGGCATGGAGCGAAACGCATTACGTAGACATGATGCCGCATAACCCGCTGGGACCGGTCTGCACCGCGGCGACCATTCATTTCTCGGCGGCGGTTGCAAATTTTGCCTGGCTGGAAACCCGCGCTAGCCCTGCCGAGACCCATCTCGGTTTCGACAATTCGGATTTCTTCCCAGTCCAGCCGCGGCTCGAAGGCGCGTATTACCCCGTTTCCGACGCACCTGGCCTTGGCATTGAGGTGAATGAGGAACTGATTGCAAGGCAAAGTTTTGAGTATTGGGAAGCGCCGCACCTGAAACGCCGCGACGGCTCGGTGACGAACTGGTGAACCATTGGGCTAGATCAGGATGAATTCAGGCCGAATCGGCCTGAATTCTGCCCGTGATCAGGCCCAAAGCGCATGCGGAAATCTTGGCCGCCGACCAAATGTTGTGTATTTTATGTAGATACGCCTGCTGCGTGCTGCCAACGCGGTCCCAGCATCGCACAACCCGATATGTAGATTCAGCCTGAGTTTATGGGGATGTTGAAATCGACTACGGGCCTCGCCAGAGCATTTGCGCGCTTGGGTTGGATTGGCTTCTGGATGCAGATTGCCATTGGTGCGATTGCTATCGCGCTGACAGTATACATTTTCGTACTGGATCGAGATCCAAGCTTGGCAACACGTGGTGGCTTGGCGCTTGTCAAATACCTGACTGCCGCAAGTTTGCTTGTACTGGTGTTTACGACGATCTGGTCGTACCGGTACACAATGCTTGCGGCACGTATTGCTGACCCCGATCGCCGCCCCCCTGCATCTGCCGTTCGACGGACTGCGGGGGTGGGGGTTGCCGCAGGCATGCTTGGCCTTGTTATCTCGATGCTGATCATGTCGTTCGAGGTAATACAGCTCTTTCTTCATTTTCTGCGTGCACCCAAAGCGGGCGTCCCCGTCGTCCAGACCACGGGCGGCCCGGCCAGTTGGGTATCTGCCGGCGATATCCTGAATTTGGCGATCATCATTCTCATGACTTTAGTTGAGGTCATTGTGCTTGTGCTCAGCCTTTGGCTGCTATTCCGCGCGTCGACCGCTTCAGAAGAATATCCTCACGCTCACGATTTGGCGTGATGCGAAGCGACCTCTCGTGCGCGCGAACTTCACCGTTCGTATTCGGCATCAAACTCCGCCCCAATCAGAATGTTGATTGAGGAGAGCCACATCCAAAGGAGCAGGGTATCGACGGCGGCAAGCGTGCCAAATGTCCGGTTATAGTCCCCGAAATGTGCCAAAAAGGTTGAAAACAGAAATGATCCGATTAGCCAGGCTGAACTGGCAAGCAGAGAACCAGGACTGATCCATCTCCAATGAGGATCCTTTCGACTTGGGCCAAATCGATAGAGAATTGCTAAGCACATCAATAATATCATGAAAAGGACAGGCCATCGCCCGACCCAGAGCAGGATCGAGCCTGTCGTATCAAGATTGTCAAAGTCGAATACGAGCGGGACAGCGGCGACGCCTAATATTGAAATTAGCAGAAATAACAACAATCCGATCGTGAAGATGATTGAAGTCGTATTCAATTGAAGGGTAGTTCGGCTTTCAATCTCGCCATAGGCAACATTCAAGCCTTCGAACAGGGCCTTCATACCCCTGTTTGCGCTCCAAAGCGCTGTCAATATGGATATGAGAAGTGCGAAGCTAAGTGATGCCTCAGTTCCGCTGCGCTCAATCCTGTTGCGTAAGAATTCGACCCCAGCGGTCGGCAAGGCTCCGCCGACATCCGCTAATAGCTCAGTCAAAAATTGGGAATCTGCCATCAGCCCGTAGATCGACACGACTGCCGCTATGGTTGGGAAGAGTGCCAGCAATCCATAGAATGTAACGCCCGCAGCCACAGACAAGATGCGATCAGCGCGAATTCCCGCGTAGGTTTGCCTTAGAATCGAGCGCCACCTCGCAGCTGATACTCTCTTTGACCTGTAAGTTTCCGACGCTTTCCTTGATCGCTGCGTCCTGTAGTCTTCTCCATTTTTGACGGGTATGCCTCTATCGAACCGGCTCGCAGTCAAGTAAGCCGCGATTCCTACGGTCACCGCGAAAGATAAGTCGTCAAAGACTGATCGAGGACGCATAGTATGGCTCCCAGCTAACAAGCCGCTATGTATTATGCGCAAAACGCCACAGCGACCTTGTGCATCTTATAAGACGCACTGCGCTGGAGGACGCTACACTGTCTGCGTCGAAGGGGACCATGCGTGGATCAACCAGGCCAGCCCATGGGAAATGAGATCAATGCCCAGCAGAAGTCCGAGCACCCAAAGGCTGGTTGCCGGCCATCCTGTGATAATGACAAGACCCGCCAGAACGCCGAATAGTCCCGAAATGAGCATCAGCCAACCGCCCTCGCTCCAGTGCCTGAAGGCAAGAATGATCCGGACGAGGCCTGACGCCAGGAACGCCAGTCCGAAAGCGGCGGTAAGGATCAGGGCACCCGAAATGGGTTGGTTCACCACCATGAAACCGAAGATGATGTACAGGATTCCCAGCACGAGCTGCCAGATGAAGCCGCCCCATCCCTTCGTCCAGAAGGCATGAATGATTTCGAATGCGCCAACGACAATCGCTGTAAAGCCGATGAACAGCGTACTGACGAGCGTGGCCAGCGCGATATCGCCGAGGACGAATAAACCCCCAAGGATCATGACGATCCCAAGCAGGACACGAAGCCAGGTGGGCGGTACGTAGAGTGTCGATGGTGGTCCAGAATTGTAGGTGGTCATGTTTTCCTCCTCAGTTGAAGTCCAGATCTTCCATCGGACGCGGCCATCTGCGCCCGGTATGATTTGCCTCCAAGCCGGACAGCTGCGGAAGGTCCGCAGGCCGAGTTCACGGCGGGCGCCCATGCATCGCGATTCCATTTTTGCTTGCGGTCCCTGCGTCCTTGCCGCGTCAGCACGACCGCGCGCGAGGAAGATTCTATGTCCGCCTTTTGCAGATGAGATGAGCCTGGAGTCTCACCGCTGTGCACTACGTCGCTATTTGAGGATACAGCGAGAACACTGGCCCCGCGCCGCTCCGGACCAACTGTGGATCTACAGGGAGTTACATTGCGCGCAAGGGAGACTTGCCAACAGCTGGAAGCACCGACTCTGGCGCGCCCTTGATCACGACGGCTGTGTTATCGATGAAAGCGTGCGGAAGCTCCGTCATCGGAAAGCCGCGCACATTTCTGCGCGGCATGCTCTAGAAATTAGAAAGAGCCTCGATATCATTGATCCTGATGTTCCGACCGTTTACCGAAACGCCTCGATCTCTCAGTGCGGAGAAGGCTCTTGAAAGGGCCTCGGGCGCAAGACCGAGCTTGGAGGCCAGCAGACTTTTCTGGAATGGCAACCGAATTGCGCCGTCGCCGCCCTCGGTGGCACTTCTCTCCAGGAGATAGGCCGCAAGCTTTTGCGGCCCTGTGAGAGCACGGTCATTGGCGACGCAATCCATCAGCTCAAGAAGATGACGCGACATGACTTTCATGATCACCTTGTCGATGCTGGGATGCTTCGTTGCGAGATTGCGAACGGCGGCAATGTCGAAGCGCGCAACCTTGGTCTTGTCGACCGCCTGCGCGCTATGGCGATAGGTGCTGTCGACGGCCAGCATGCATTCGGCGAAGACGTCGCCAGCTTCGTATATTCTGATGTCCGCAGTGCGGCCTGATTGGGCACGCTTGAATAAACGAACGTAGCCGGAGAGGAGGCAGTAGAAAAACCTGGCCTGCTGCCCCTCCAGAAAGATCGTCTCCAGCGGTTCGAACGTAACCAATTCCGCCGAAGCGACAAGATCGTTTGCCGCGTCCGAACTTATGCTGGCCATGAGATCGGACCGCATAAGCATAGTGGGCTCAAAACCATGCTGTGTGTGCGTTTGATTGGTCATTTTTCACAAATAACAGGTCGTGGCCTCATCCGGCTTGATCTCGATCAAACGTAACCATTCGCATATTATTGTGTGCGTAGGTTCGAACGCACCGCTTCTATTTTCATGCATGTCGTTGCCGCAAAAACCACTGCACACATTTGCGACATGCATCAGCTCGCGTGGAGGTCGCTGGGCTGCCGCAGGAGCGCGCGCATTCGCTCGATGATGTCCTCAAGGATGGTTATGCGGCCTGTGCCGGACGGGCGCACTGCGAAATACGAGACTTCGATCGAAGGGCGGAAGGGCACTGCCACGATATCCGCTCCCGCCGCCCGAATGGTCGTTTGATCGACGATCCCCACGCCCATTCCGGAGGCGGCAAAGTAGCAGCAGTTCAGCATGGAAGTCTCCATCGTGCTCGCCGGCGATTGTTCCTCGCTGGCAAAGGCGCGATCGAGAGCCAGCCTGAGCGGAGAATTGCGGCCGGGGATCAAGACCCTGTCATCAAAGAGGTCGGCCGGAGTGACCACGTCTCGCGACGCAAGCGGGTGATCAGGCGCCATCGCAGCCACGGCCTGAGAACTGTGCAGAAGAACCGCATTCTTGTCGGCCATGCGCGGTGAATTGAATACAAAACCGAGATCATATCGGTTGTTTTCGACCATATCCCAGATGTGCCGGCTGTTTTCGACGTCGATTACAAGCGGCAAATCCAGCCTGTTCCCGACAACGTCGATAATCGCCTGGTGGAGATAGGGCCTGACCAGCGACGTGACACTGCCAATGCGCAAAACGATATTCTTATGCTGGCGGATGTCGTCGGCGGCCTGAGCAATCTGGTCGAGGCCGAGATAAAGGCGTTCCACCTCGCGAAAGAGCTGGCTTGCTTCGGGGGTAGGGACAAGACGCGTGCCTTGTCTCTCGAAGAGGGGAACACGCACTGCTTCTTCGAGATCCCGGATCAGTCGGCTGACCGCGGGCTGGGTGACATTCATCGCCTCGGCCGCGGCGGTAATACCTCCCGCCATCATCACACTTCGGAAGGCCTCGACCTGGCGTGGTTTCAGACGCATTTCAAATTGCCTCCATAACATTCAGGCATGAATGGAATACCAAATGCAATTTTTCTTTCATATTGGGAAGGGCTAGTTTCCGGCCCATGATCCGCAGGCAATGCGGACTACGGAACACTGGAGGAGCTCCAAATCATGAGATTACTTGCTTTTGCGGCCGCCGTCGCCGCGTCTGTCGCCGCCCTGCCATCCATGTCATCCGCACGGGACCTCACCGTCGGGCTTGCGGCCATGACGACGTCGATGGATCCGCAGTTCTATGTGGTCGGTCCTAACAGCGCCATGGCGCGCAACATTTTCGACGGGCTCGTCAATCAGAATTCCAAGCAGCAGATCGAACCGGCGCTCGCAGAATCCTGGAAGGTGGTCGACGATACGACCTGGGAGTTCAAGCTGCGGCCGAAGGTCAAGTTCCATGACGGCAGCGACTTTACGGCGGACGATGTGGTCGCCAGCATCAAGCGCATCCCCTTGGCCTCGACCAACAGCCCGAGCTCGTTTGCCGCCTATGTGAAGGCGATCACCGAAGTGACGGCCGTCGATCCGCTGACGGTCCGCATCAAGACATCAGGCCCGACCCCGCTCCTGCTCAACAATCTGAGCCGCATCGCAATCCTGCCGGCCGAGATGGAAACGACGCCCACGGCGGAACTGAATTCCGGAAAGGGCGTCATTGGCACCGGCCCCTACAAGTTCGTATCCTGGACCCCGGATGACAATGTCGTTCTGCAGGCCAACGACGCCTATTGGGGCAAAAAGGCCCCCTGGGACCGCGTGACCTTCCGCGTCTTCAAGAATGCCGGCGCGCGCGTGGCCGCCATCCTTTCGGGCGATGTCGACATGATCGAGACCATCCCGACAGCCGATACGCGCAATCTTGAGGTCTCCCTCAAGGTGGTCAACGTTACCAGCAACCGTATCATGTACCTGCATATGGACCAGGCCCGCGAGGAATCGCCCTTTGCCACGGGTCCGGACGGCAAGAACCCGCTGCTGAAGCCCGAAGTGCGCCGTGCACTTTCGCTGTCCATCAATCGCGAGGCACTGGTCGGCCGTATCATGGATGGGCAGGGCGTTCCCGCCGGTCAGGTCGTGCCGGAAGGATATTTCGGCTACGATCCGACCATCAAGGTCGATCCTTACGATCCGAACAAGGCCAAGGAGCTGCTGGCCGATGCGGGCTATCCGGACGGCTTTTCACTGACCTTCCATGCCTCGAACGACCGCTATCCGAACGACTCCAAGGTCGCGCAGGCGATCGGCCAGTTCTTCAGCCGTGTCGGGGTCGAAACCGAAGTCGTCACACTTCCGGGCAGCGTCTACTTCACCCGCGCCTCGGCGCTCGAATTCAGCTTCATCATGGGTGGCGCCGCCGTCGAAACCGGGGAAGCCTCGGGTGTGCTCGGTCCAATTCTCGAAACCTTTGGCGAGAAGGCCGGGCAGGGCAATCGCGGCCGTTATTCCAATCCGGAATTCGACAAGACATTGAACGAGGCCCGCGGCACGCTCGACGATGGAAAGCGTGAAGAGCTTCTCAGGAAGGCTACCGAAATTGCGATGAACGATCTCGGCGTCATTCCGCTCTTCTATCTTGCCAATACATGGGCGACCAAAAAGGACATCACCTATGAGGGACGCTCCGACGGCTACACCCTTCCCTACTACGTGAAGCCGAACTGACCGGGAGCCAGGGAGGGTCGGCCATGTCCTTCAGCGGTGTGTTTCCTTACCTCGTCTCGCCGATCGATCAGTCCGGCGCGGTCATGGAAGGCGTGCTCGGCGATCTGGTCGAGCATCTGATCGCGGCCGGTGTTCATGGGCTTACGCCTCTCGGCAGCACAGGAGAGTTCGCCTATCTGACCCAGGAACAGCGCCGCCGGGTCGTGGACACGGTCATCGCGGCCACTGGCGGCCGCGTGCCGGTGGTGGCGGGCGTGGCCTCGACCTCGACGAGCGATGCCGTCGCACAGACCGAATACATGGTCGAAGCCGGGGCAGACGGTATTCTCGCGATTCTGGAAGCGTACTTCCCGATCGGCGACGAGGGGGTCGAAGCCTATTTCACTGCAATCGCCAAGGCTGCGAAAGGACGGCCGGTCGTTCTCTACACCAACCCCCAGTTCCAGCGCTCGGATCTGACGCTGCCGGTGATCGAGCGGCTGAGTCACGTTGAGAACATCCGCTACATCAAGGATGCGTCCACCAATACGGGGCGTCTCTTGTCCATCATCGAGCGGACCCGCGGCCGGATGGAGGTGTTTGCCGCCTCCGCCCATATTCCGGTTTGCGTGATGATGATCGGCGGGGTCGGCTGGATGGCCGGTCCCGCCTGCATCGTGCCCCGTCAAAGCATTGCGCTCTATGAAGCGGCGAAGGCTGGCAACTGGTCTCAGGCCATGGAACTGCAGCGTCCTCTTTGGCGCGTCAACGAGATCTTTGCGAAATATTCGATCGCCGCCTGCATCAAGACGGCCCTCGATCTTGAAGGCTTCCCGGTCGGCGCACCCATGGCGCCGCAACTGCCACTCGGCGAGGCCGCCCGTGCGGAAATCGCCGCCATCCTGCGCGACGTCGGCGCGCTGTGACCGGCTCATTATTTGATCGAACATCACAGGTAATTTCAGAATGACCGTACTTCCGATCATCATCGACTGCGACCCGGGAATCGACGACACGATCGCTCTGCTCGCAGCCTTCGTCTCGCCGGAACTTGATATCCTCGGCATCACCCCGGTCTGC
This sequence comes from Sinorhizobium sp. CB7, assembly GCF_041357635.1. Lineage (NCBI taxonomy): Bacteria > Pseudomonadati > Pseudomonadota > Alphaproteobacteria > Hyphomicrobiales > Rhizobiaceae > Sinorhizobium > Sinorhizobium sp. CB7. The sequence goes on along the minus strand of NZ_JAULLL010000004.1, from coordinate 81,362 downwards.
GGCAATCTGCCTCTGGAGCGGACAGTGCGAAATGCCCTGCAGGTCTGCGAACTCGGCGGGCGTACGGACATTCCCGTCTATGCCGGCTGTTTCAGGCCAATGTTCCGGGAACCGATCTACGGTCAGTTCCATGGCAAGAGCGGGCTTGGAAATACCTCGCTGCCGGAGCCGAAGAAAACAGCAGAAGCCTTGTCCGCAGTCGATTTTCTGATCGAGACGCTGAGCCGGGCAGCCGGAAGCGGCAAGCGCATCACGATCTGCTGTCTCGGGCCGATGACCAATCTCGCCGTCGCGCTCAGGATGAAGCCGCAGTGCGCGCTCGGCATCGAGCGCATTGTGATGATGGGTGGTGCGTACCGCGAAGCCGGCAATCGCACCATGACGTCGGAATTCAATGTCCTGGCGGATCCACACGCCGCCCACATCATCTTTTCAAGCGGCATTCCGATCGTCGCGCTTGCGCTCGATGCCACCCATCAGGTCATGCTCAAGCCGGAGCATGTCACGCGGTTTTCGAGTGTCAGCGGGCGCATTTCACAGACGCTTTCCGAATTGATGGCATTCTGGGATCGCAACGATCCCCAGCGCTACGGATCGCGCGGCGGGCCCCTGCACGACCCGCTGGTCATCGCCTATCTGCTGGCACCCGGCCTCTTCGAAACGCAGCGCGCCCGCATCTTCGTCGAGTACGAGAGCGAATTGTGCATGGGGCAGACCATCGCCGACTGGTACGGCAAGAGCGGCCTGGAGCCCAATGCGGATATTGTGACCAAGGTGAATGCAGGCGGCGTCATCGACCTCTTCCTTGAACGGCTCTCGCGCTATGCCGAAAAGGCCAGCGCATGAGCAGGCACAGGATCATCATCGATGCGGATCCAGGCGTTGACGACGCCGCCGCCATCCTGATGGCGCTGGCATCCCCGGAAATCGATGTGCTCGGCCTGTCCGTCGTCGCTGGCAACGTCTCTCTTGCGGACACGGTCGCGAATGCCTGCAAGATCGTTGGCCTCTCCGGGCGGCGGGATGTGCGTGTCCATGCGGGCGCGCCCGGACCGCTGGTCAGGAACCAGGTTTTCGGGAAATATGCACAGATAGGCTCCTTCAGCGATCAGTTGGTGGACCCGACCGATATAAGACCAGCGGAGGAGCATGCCGTACATTTCCTGGTCCGCATGGCTCGGGAGGCTGCGCAAAAGGGAGATCCGATCACCATATGCGCGATCGGCCCGCTTACGAACCTCGCACTTGCACTGATCCAGCACCCGGACGTTGCGCGCGGTATCCGCCAGATCGTGTCGATGGGCGGGGCGTTCACAGCGCTTGGCCATCGCACGCCATGGGCCGAGTTCAACATCTACGCCGATCCTCATGCGGCCGAGATCGTCTACAGCTCGGGCATACCGATCGTGGTCATGCCCCTCGACATGACCTTCCAGGCGCTTTTCACGAAGCAGCACTTCCAGGTTTTCCAGGAAAAGGGCGGCCAGGCGGGCAGGGCGCTCTTCAATCTTCTTTCGGCATTCGATCGCAGCGACGTCGATCGGTTCGGGCGGCCGGGCGGGCCGATCCACGACGCCTCGACGATTGCCTGGCTGATCCGGCCGGATTTGTTCGGCAGCCGCAAGGCCGCCATCGGCGTGCAGGTGACCGGCCTGACCATGGGTCATACTTACGCCGATTTCTACAAGAAGACGGACCGCGTCGCCAATGCCACCGTCGTCACTGATGTCGACGAAACGGGTTTCATCGATTTGCTCATCGAGCGGATTGCGACCTATGGCCGTGCCGGGCTCGGTTCGAAATCGCTGGGAGGCTGATATCTATGAGCGGTTATCTCTTGAGCAGGTCAATCCAGACCGTCCTGACGCTTTTCGTCATGTCGATCCTGGTGTTTGCCGGACTCTATCTGGTCGGCAATCCGGTCGATGTCCTTCTGAGCCCGACGGCAACGCCCGCGGAGCGGCTGCAGGTCATACAGTCCTTCGGGCTCGACAAGCCGGTATGGGAACAATATTGGCTCTTCCTGACGCGCTCTCTCTCCGGCGATCTCGGCAATTCCTTCGTGTTCAATCAGCCGGCGCTGACGCTGATCCTCAATCGCATGCCGGCGACCCTCGAACTTGCTTTCGTGGCACTGGTCATGGCGCTCGTTGCGGGCATCCCGCTCGGCGTCTATGCCGGTCTTCGGCCCAAGGGCTGGATTTCGAAATCGATCATGACGTTTTCGATCCTCGGTTTCAGCCTGCCGACTTTCTGGATCGGCCTTGTCATGATCATGCTGTTCAGCGTGAAGCTCGGCTGGCTGCCGGCCTCCGGACGCGGGGAGACCGTGCCGGTCTTCGGAGTTCCGGTCAGCCTTCTCACACTCGATGGCCTGTCGCATCTCCTGCTGCCCGCATTCAACCTGGCTCTCTTCAAGATTTCGCTCGTCATCCGTCTGACCCGGGCGGGCGTCATGGAGACGATGCAGCTCGATTTCGTGCGTTTTGCGCGGGCCAAGGGCTTGCCGGAACGGCGTATCGTGCTGGTGCATGTGCTGAAGAACACGCTGATACCGCTCATAACGGTGATCGGCCTCGAGCTCGGGTCACTGATCGCGTTCGCGGTCGTCACAGAAACGATCTTCGCCTGGCCGGGGATGGGCAAACTCATCATCGACGCCATCGCCGTCCTCGATCGCCCGGTGATTCTTGCCTACCTCATGATCACCGTCGTGATGTTCAGCATCATCAATCTGCTGGTCGACATCCTCTATTCGATCGTCGATCCCCGCGTTCGTCTTGAAGGAAATTCGTGATGAGCCAAGAGATCAATACGGCAAATTCCGTTCACGCCGGCAAGAACGAGGGCAAGCCTCGCGCCTCGCGCTCACCCTTCCGCCAGACGATAGCAGCCTTGCTCGCCGACAAACTGGCGCTCGTCGGCATCGTCGTGGTCGCGATTATGATCGTTGCGGCAGTGCTGGCGCCGGTGATCGCGCCGCAAAACCCTTATGATCTTTCGCAGCTCGACATTCTCGACGGCCGGCTTCCGCCCGGCTCGGAAAGCATGAGCGGACCGGTCTACCTCATCGGTACCGACGACCAGGGGCGCGATCTTCTGAGCGCCATCCTCTATGGTCTTCGCACAAGCATCCTGGTCGGCATATCCAGCGCTGCGATCGCGCTGGTGATCGGATCCTCGATCGGATTGATGAGCGCCTATGCGGGAGGCCGGGTTGATTCCGTCCTGATGCGCGTCGTCGACATCCAGCTCAGCTTTCCGGCGATCCTGATCGCCCTGATCTTCCTCGCGATCCTCGGCCAGGGCGTGGACAAGATCATTCTGGCACTCGTCGTGACGCAGTGGGCCTACTATGCCCGCACCATCCGCGGTTCGGCGCTGGTCGAGCGCAAACGCGCCTATGTGGATGCCGCGCGCTCCATGGCGTTGCCGGACAGCCGTATCCTCTTTCGTCACATCCTGCCGAACTGCCTGCCGCCGCTGATCGTGGTGGCGACCATGCGCGTCGCCTACGCCATCATGCTGGAAGCCACGCTCTCCTTCCTCGGCATCGGCCTGCCGATCACGGAGCCGTCGCTCGGCCTGCTGATCTCCAACGGCTTCGAATATCTTCTTTCCGGGGATTACTGGATCAGCTTCTTTCCGGGTCTCGCACTTCTGGTGCTCATCGTCGCAATCAACCTGATCGGCGACTCCTTGCGTGACATTCTCAATCCTCGGCGGGAGGGCTGAGCCGATGACCAATCCGGCACTTTCGATTTCAAACCTCACCACCTCGTTCCGGGTAAACAGCGAATGGCAGAATGTCGTTCGCGACGTCAGCTTCGACATTGGCGCCAAGGAGACGGTGGCCGTGGTCGGCGAATCCGGGTCGGGCAAGAGCGTGACCGCGATGTCGATCATGCGGCTTCTGTCGCCCGCAAACTCGCGTGTGACCGGCAAGATCGAGTTCGAAGGCAGGGATCTTCTCGGCCTGCCGCTCGACGAGATGCAGAAGATCCGCGGAAACCGGATCGGAATGATCTTCCAGGAACCGATGACGAGCCTCAATCCGGTCCTGAAGATCGGTGACCAGATCACCGAGGTTCTCGTCCACCACCGCGGCATGTCGCAATCGCAGGCCAAGGCGGAGGCCGTTCGTCTCCTCGAAAAGGTGCGCATTCCGTCCGCGAAGTCGCGGCTCAACGAATATCCGATGAACTTCTCCGGCGGCATGCGCCAGCGCGTGGTGATCGCCATCGCCCTCGCCTGCGATCCGAAGCTTCTGATCGCGGATGAGCCGACGACGGCGCTCGACGTCACGATCCAGGCCCAGATACTCGAACTGATCAAGACGCTTCAGGAAGAGGAGGGCATGTCGGTCCTCTTCATCACGCATGACATGGGGGTCGTCGCCGAGATCTCGGACCGGACCGTCGTCATGTTCCGTGGCGAGGTCGTCGAAACCGGAACGACGAGCGATATCTTCAAGGCGGCGAAACATCCCTATACCCGTGCGCTTCTTTCCGCCGTGCCGCAGCTCGGCTCGATGACGGGGATCGACCGGCCGCTGCGGTTCCCGCTCGTGGACATGAAGACCGGAGAGGTTCAGCCGGTGAAACCGACCGCCGACACCGTGAAGCGCGATGCGGCGCCGATACTGAGGGTCGACAATCTCGTGACGCGCTTTGCCATCAGGCAGGGCTTTCTGCGAAAGACCATCGGCCGCATCCACGCGGTGGAAGATATCTCGCTCGAATTGCGCCGCGGCGAAACCCTGTCTCTTGTGGGCGAATCCGGCTGCGGAAAATCGACGACTGGCCGGTCGATCATTCGTCTGGCCGACGTCACCGCCGGCGAGATCCGGATCGACGGAAAGAGCGTATCTGCCGCCGGCAAATCGCAGCTCGCGGAGATACGACGCGACGCGCAGATGATCTTCCAGGATCCGTTCGAGAGCCTCAATCCGCGCATCCGCGTCGGCTCGGCCATCGCCGAACCGATCGTCGCCCACGGCCTGGCGACGGCTGCCGAGGCCAAGGAGCGCGTGGGAGAACTGCTCGAGCGGGTGGGTCTGTCGGCATCGATGGCGGACCGGTTTCCCCATGAGTTTTCCGGCGGACAGCGGCAGCGCGTCTGTATTGCAAGAGCCCTGGCACTTGAGCCGAAACTAATCATTGCGGATGAATCCGTCTCCGCCCTCGACGTCTCGGTCAAGGCCCAGGTCATCAACCTGATGCTCGATCTTCAGGAGAAATACGGCCTCGGCTATCTGTTCATCTCGCACGACATGGCGGTGGTGGAACGGATCAGCCATCGCGTGGCGGTCATGTATCTCGGTGAAATCGTCGAGATCGGACCCCGCCGCGCCGTCTTCGAAAACCCGCAGCATGACTACACGAAACGACTGATGGCAGCCGTGCCGATCGCCGACCCCTCGCGCCGGCAGACGCGGCGGATTTCGAATGACGAGATCAAGAGCCCGTTCCGCGCAGCGGATTACGTCCCGCCAAAGCGCCAGTATCGCGAGGCCGGGGAAGGGCATTTCTTCCAGGTGGCTGAATAGGAGCAGGCCCGTGATCGTCACCTTCGGTTCGATCAACATCGATTTCGTCTTCACCATGGAGACCATGCCGACGCCCGGTCAGACACTGCTGGCGAGGACCTTTCGCACGGAAGCCGGCGGCAAGGGTGCCAACCAGGCTTTGGCAGCTGCCCGCGACGGCGCAGACGTCTGCATGGTGGGCGCCATCGGCGATGATGCGTTGGCCGATAGCGCGATTCAAAACCTCTCCGCAAGCGGCGCCGACATCAGTCGCGTCAGCCGTCTTGCCCTGCCGACCGGCTGCGCCTCGATCTTCATTGACGCTCTTGGTCGCAACATGATCGCTATCGCGCCCGGCGCCAATCTCGCCGCCGCCTCCGATGCGGTGGACGACGAGCTGCTCGGCAAGGCGAACATCGTGCTCATGCAGATGGAAAACGAGCCTTCGGAAATCGAGAAGCTGATCAGACGCGTGAGGCAGGCGGACAAGACCTCGATCCTGAATCTCGCTCCAGCCGTTCGCCTTGACAGCGAAGTCTTGTCGCTCTGCGACCTCATTGTGGTCAATGAGGACGAAGCGCTCGCCTTGGCCGGCTGGCTGGGATGCGATCCTTCGGCAAAGGCGATCTCCGCGGCGCTGAACACAGGCGTTCTGCGCACGCTTGGCGCCGAAGGGGCGGAGGTCTTCGTCGACGGCGAAGAGGCTCGTGTTGCCGCCGTGCCGGTCGAGACGGTCGACACCACCGCAGCCGGCGATTGTTTCATCGGCGTTCTTGCCTCCGCGCTCGATCGCGGTCTGCGGCTTGAGGAGGCCATGCAACGCGCGGCCGTCGCCGCAGCCATTGCCTGTTCGAGGGCGGGAAGCCAGACAAGTATTCCGGATTACAAGGATACGGACGCATTCCGCTAAAAAGGGTGGATCGAGAAACCCTACCGCAGAATTCGGTTTGTCATCAGCCATTTCACGGAGCGGGGCCAAGCGTAGTTCGCACCCATGCGCAGATCGGTAAAGCCTTGCGAAATAAGTTTCCCGGTTTGAGCGTCAAGGATGCGAATGAACATCGTATGTTCTGTCCGGTTGACGCGCGTTACGACACCAAGCAAGGCAAGAGACGCGCCGTGCTCTTTGGCAATCTGGCCTTCACAGCCTCCGCAGTTGCGCAATCCGTGCGGTGCAGCCGCCTGCTCATTCCTCGCGGGCACATCAATGACTGCAAAACGCCCAGACTGAGAGAGCAGGTCCTTCGCGACTTGCGCCGACTCGGTGAGATATCGCTTATCGTATTCATCCGGCGGAATTATTCCCGCCCCAGCGCTCTTGTCTTCCAATTCAAAAGGAAAGACTTCGATTAACATCGGCTTTGTCTGCTGAGCCTGCGCGAATGTGCAAGTGCCTACAAGCAGCGTCATCAGGACAGTTAATATGCGAATGCGCATGGTAGCCCTCCCGTCAAAGTGGCAGCGATTGTACACGGATTGACCGCCCAATTCACGATCAATGCAAATTCCAAGCGCGCATTTCACAAAAGTGCGGGGTTCAGATGGCTGGCGGCTGCGTTCGATATGGAGAGCTGCATCAAACCCCGTCGCACGGAGGGCGACGGGGCCTACTTCCGGCACGGAAGATGAACCGCGCAGCGATCTGCGATGGAACGCAGATCGGCGAAGGGAGCGCCTACTGCACGGTTCAGCGTACCGAACATCGATCCTCCTTAAGAGTTCCAAAAAGAACCCCGCGATGGCTACCGCGACCACCGAGCTGTCGACGCAGGCGGAATGACTAAGCGTTACCTGCAGTCGTGACGCTTCGGTTCATGAGCAGCCGCGCTCGTGCGTCCGTTCGCCATGCCGAAGTTTTATGACGCCTGATGTTCTCCGATAGTTTTCGCACTTGCTTCGTAGTCTTTCGGATGAGCTCTCGAGCTCATTGTGTGCAATCTGAGTTTCGACCCGACGATAGTCGCGGAACATGGCATCTTATACGGTCGAATCGACGCAAACGCTTGTCGTAGCCCCCGTGACGACCAATGTGTCGATCCCGCTCTGATCCCATCGATGGAGAAAATCACCGCCTGGGTTCGGCTTTCCGCCAGACTATCATGACCTTCCCCCAGTCGGTGTCCGCATCGAGCACTAGGAGACCGTCCTCGAGTCGGAACCGACGCTCCTGATCGCTTCCTTCGAGATTGGGAAACCAAGACCCCTCGATGTGGTGCGTAACGACTTGCTTTTCAGTATCGATGGAGAAGGTGCCGAAATAGCCGAAATATTCCTTAAATGCCCGCGCTGCGTCTTCGTCGCGTGCCTCGCGCCAGTCTCCCGAAGAGAACGAACGCCGGCCTCGCCGGACAAGCTGCGCGGCGACATGTCCATCGGCGGTATAGATGATCTGGCCGACGGCATCTTCGCCAAGAGGAAATGCCTTGTGTCCACCGGACTGTTGTTCTGACCATTCGACAAGCGTCCATACACCGACGAGACATTCTTGGACGTTGGATATTGCAGCGTTCATTGTGTCGAATCCTTTCAAATGCTTTGGGTGCAGCCATTTTGCCGATGGCACAGGCTCTTGGACAACTTTCCAGATGGTCGAGCGTTCCGTCGTAAAGCGATATCTATTGGGGAGGAATCCACCATCCCGGTACACCGTCTTCAGAGGCTGGCACCGAGCGCGGGCGAGTAGCGCGCTCGTTCAGGGCAAAAATTCGGGAATATAGCCGAACGCGTGGAACCCGCATCGCCTGGAATCGTTCCCTGTGCTCTGCCTTGGTCCAATTCATGTCTTTGCAAAAATTATCATCTCTCGTCAGGGTTCCCACGGCCGCCTTGGTTTTCATCTCAATCTCTGCCGCGACAGCCCTGGGAGCGGATGATGGAAAGTCCGCCGGCTCTTCCGAGTCGCTGTTTCTGCTGCAGATCGTCTTGCTTGTGGTGACTGGGCGCCTGCTTGGCGAATTGATGGTCCGCATTGGCCAGCCGTCGATCATGGGTCAGATCATCGGGGGCATCGTCCTCGGCCCCTCCATCCTGGGGCTCGCATTCCCTGAACTGCAACGGGCCCTGTTTCCGTCGGCCGAAGCGCAGAAGAACATGACGGACGCCGTCGGGCAGCTGGGCATTCTTTTCCTCCTCTTGTTGGCGGGAATGGAAACCGACCTGGGCCTGGCGAGGAAACTGAGGAAATCCGCAACGGGTGTCTCTCTGACAGGTATCGTGATCCCCTTCGCCGCGGGTTTCGCTCTCGGCGAGGCGATTCCGGAAGGATTTCTGCCGGATCCAGACAAAAGGCTGGTGACCTCGCTGTTTCTCGGCACCGCCCTGTCGATCTCATCGGTTAAGATCGTCGCCTCAGTCGTCCGCGAGATGAACTTCATGCGACGGAACATTGGGCAGCTTATCGTCGCATCTGCCATCATTGATGACACTGTTGGCTGGGTGATCATCGCCGTCACCTTCGGCCTTGCCAAGAACGGCGGGGTCGATCTTATGACCCTGGCGAAGAGCGTGCTCGGAACGCTCGCGTTCATGGCCTTCAGCTTTACGATCGGCAGACGCATCGTCTTCGAGATCATACGCTGGACAAACGACAGCTTCAAAAGCGAACTGCCCGTGCTGAGCGCGATCATCGCAATCATGGGAGGCATGGCGATGATCACTGACGCCATTGGCGTCCACACGGTTCTCGGAGCCTTCGTTGCGGGTATCCTGGTTGGAGAGTCGCCAATTCTGACCCGCCAGATTGATGCCCAGCTGCGCGCATTGACGTCCGCGCTCTTCATGCCGGTCTTCTTCGGTCTGACCGGACTTCAAACTGATCTGACGGTTCTCGCCAACCCGTCTGTCCTGCTATTCACAGCTGCGGTAGTTCTGATCGCTTCTGTCGGGAAATTCGGTGGGGCGTTCACCGCCGCCAAGATGGGCGGTTTCACAACGTCCGAAGCGCTCGCCCTCGGATGCGGGATGAACGCCCGCGGCTCGACCGAGGTGATCGTCGCAACGATCGGTCTTTCCGTCGGCGTCCTTAACGAACAGCTTTTTTCCGTTATCGTGGCGATGGCAATCATTACGACAATGGCAATGCCGCCGACCCTGCGGTGGGCGCTCGCAAGACTTCCACTACGCGAAGAAGAGAAACATCGGTTGGGGCGCGAGGAGTTCGAGAAAGACAGCTTCGTCGCTCAGTTCGAACGCATCGTGCTTGCGGTCGATGGCTCTTCGAGCAGCAGGCTTGCTGGCTGGATCGCAGCACTCCTTGCGTCAAGCCGGAACATGCCTGTCACTGTCCTCGACATCAGGAATCGCACAAAGGATGTCGAGGCGAGTGCCGAACAGGAGGGTGGCGGGGCGATACATTCTACAAGTAAGGATATCACCGAGCTCGTGAAGGAGAGAGCGCCGGAGGGGGACGGAGATGGATCTGCCAGCGCGGATGCCCATGTGACAGCCTACGACAAAGATGGTGAAATCGCGCCGGCATTGAAAGAGATTTCGGACACCGGACACGATCTCCTTTTGGCGGGAATAAAACCGACTGCCAACAAAGTCGGAGCGTTCAGCAAGGTGCTTCAGACGATGACCTCCGCATTCGCAGGCACGTCCGCGATCATCTCTGCGCGCGGGCATCTTCCACAGGAGAACAGCAAGCTGCGAATACTCATTCCCGTGAGCGGAACCGAGCGTTCGATCCGAGCCGCAGAATTTGCGTTCGCTCTCGCCAAGGCTGCAGGGGTCACCTGTGCTGTGATCCTGATCGAAGACCCACGTCTGGCCTCCGCCGCTCCCAGGGTAAGCGATCATGGAAACTATCGAGAGGAAGTCTTCCATAAGATCGATGCCATCGCTGAATACTACGACCTGTCACCGGAGAAGGTCGTTCAGCAGGGATCGTCGCCCGAGCTGGCGATCCTGAGGCATGCCCGTTCCGCCGACTACAATCTGATCGTGCTCGGTGTCAGTCGTCGTGCCAGCGAAAGCCTGTCTTACGGCGGCGTCGCTGATACCCTACTGAACACGGCCGACCGATCCTGTCTGTTCGTCGAAACGGAGCAGGCGAGAAAGACCGCCGAAAGCACGTAACGCCAACTTCGGCCGCGTGCTGACCGATGAGGCATCGGCGCTGATCGGCGAGTACTGCTCGCGGCTCTGAATGCTTGAAGGCTTCGTGGGCTATGCAGAGCAGGCCAATGTCCCGTGGACGACAGCCGCCCGCAACGTCCATTCATGAGATGAGATCATGCCGTCTGGCTTTCGCTTCAAACCTCAACGCGTGTTGTATTTCGCGTCGACGCGGTTGATTGCCTCAACGTTGCCGGCCGAACGGCCCTTTTCATCGAATGTCTGCAGGAGGAAGGCATCGGCGATCGACTTGGCGAGTTCCGGGCCAATGACGCGCGCACCCATGGTGATGATCTGGGCGTTGTTCGAAAGGGCCGCACGTTCGGCCGAATAGGTGTCATGGGTCAGCGCTGCCCGAATGCCGGGCACCTTGTTGGCAGAGATGCAGACGCCGATCCCCGTGCCGCAGACAAGAATTGCCTTGTCGTAGGTGCCGTCGAGAACCCCCGAGGCGACACGGTCCGACAGGTCCGCGTAAAAATCATCGGGTCCGTCGCTCGTGCGCGAGACTTCGTGCACTTCGTAGCGGTCCTTCAGGTGGTCGGCCAAAACCTTGGCCAGACCTTCACCGGCGCTGTCTCCTGCGATGGCAAGCTTCATCTATTTTCTCCTTAGAGTTTGGCGGCGCATTTGCCCAGGATGTCGAGATAACCTTCGACATTCCAGGCAGAACGGCCGATAAAAAGCCCATCGATATGCGGGCTTGAAATCAGTTCTTCGCAATTCTGCGGATTGACCGACCCGCCGTAGAGGCAGGGGATCTTGCGGCCGAGCACGTCTTCAGCAACGGCGATGATTTCGGCCTGGCGCGCATCGGCATAGTCGGCGGTTGCCGGAATGCCCCTTTCGCCGATTGCCCAGACCGGTTCGTAGGCGAGCAGGATTTCAGCCGACTTCTGATCGCCGGACAGCTTGGAAAGCGCACCGCGCACTTGTGTTGCGAGGATTTCCGCTGCCTTTCCGCTCTCGCGGTCGGAGAGTGTCTCGCCGATGCAGATGAGGGGGATCAGACCATGGCGGACGGCGGCTTCAGTCTTGAGGCCCACCGTTTCATCGGTCTCGCCGAAGTGCTCGCGCCGTTCGGAATGGCCGAGCTCGACGATATCGAGGTTGCAATCCTTGAGCATCAGCGGCGAGATCTCGCCCGTCCAGGCTCCTTGATCGGCCCAATGCATGTTCTGAGCGCCGACCTTCACGGAGGTCTTGGCGAGCATCGCCTTGACGTCACGCACCGCTGTAAAGGGTGGAATGACGAAGCGCTGGATGCGCTGATCGCGCCCCGCATCAGTGGCCTCGAGGCCGCGCGCAAAGTGCTGCGCTTCCGCAAGCGTCTTGTTCATCTTCCAGCTGGTGCCAATCCAGCAGCGCGGTTTTTCGGTCATGTCGGATCCTGGGTTGATGCGATGGTGAGCTTGATGCCCGCTTGTTCGAATTCCTTAAGGGCAGCGGCGTCGGGCGCGCTGTCCGTGATGACGGTATCGAAATCCCCCAAGTCTGCCATGACATGCAGCGCCGTGTGACCGATGCGTTCATGATTGACGAGCAGGCAGGATTTGGTTGCAGAGGAAATCATCGCCCGTTTGGCGCGAACGATGTTATCGTCCATGTGATAGGCGAGCCGGCCTGAAACCGCCGGGGTTGAAATAAACGCGATGTCGGCTCTGAGGCGGGAAAGCGCCTCCTCGGTCACCACGCCGACAAAGGCGTTAAACTTTGCCGAATAGATGCCGCCGAGTGCAATAAGGGTAATGCCGCTTTCACCCTTGAGTCTTTCCATGATCGCCGCGTTGTTCGTGATCAGGGTCAGTGGCCGCTTCTGCAGCAACATTTCACCCAGAACAGCCGCCATCGACCCGTCATTCACCATTACCGTCATGCCAGGCTCGACAAGCTCAAGCGCGCACCGCGCCATACTGAGCTTGGCTTCATGTCCCTGGCGTTCGCGAATACGGAAATCGCTTTCAAACTGCGTGCCTGCATCTATCGTTGCGCCGCCTCGAATTTTCCGCAAGACGCCCGCCTGCTCAAGATCGTCGAGATCGCGGTGAATGGTCATTTTGGAAACGGTAAAGCGATCCGCAAGATCCTCGAGATCTACGGTCTTGTTCTCAACGAGCAGATTAATGATTGATTGCTGCCGCTCTTCGCGTTTCATCGCATGCTCAACCTGTTTAGGTAAAAAGTAACAGAAAAATCACATAATGCAACAAAAAACATGTTAGAATGTTTCAGGCTGTGTTGCGTTTCACATCGCGCGCAATCGGTACAACATCCTCATCGACTTTCAGAAGCGCCTGAGCCGTTCGCTCATCCGTGATCAATCCAAAAAGGCGACGGCTATTCAGGATAGCGCGAATGGCTGGAACCTTTGCCTGGCCGCCGGCCAATGCGACCAGTCTTTCCCTTTTGGTCGTTGGAAAAGAGGCCGAAAGCGTCCGCGTCGTGAGCGCGGTCTCGAGAATGTGACCTGTGGCGTCAAAAAAGTGGCCGAGGATTTCGCCCACCCCGCCTGCGGCGGCGATGTCTTCGATCTCACGCGGCTCGACCATGCCTGAGAGGACGAGTTGAGCGTCAGCGTCCACGGTACCAAGGCCGACGAGTTTGAGGTCGGCGTTATTGGCTAAATCCAGAACCTCCTTCACGCCGCGTTGTGCGCGCAGCACCTCCCGGTCTTCTCCTGTGTTTGCGAAGAAGGGCACAGGCATCACATAGGCATGCGTTCCCGTCTTCTCGGCTATGCGATGCATAACGTCGTAGGGATTCGCCCCGAAGTTTCTCGTCAGCCCGCCCAACAGGGAAACGAAGCGAAGACCTTTTGCATTGACGCGCGGCATGTACTGGACGGCCGCCGATAGCGTGCGTCCATGGCCAAGGCCGATGACCTTGGTGTCGCCCCTTTCGATTTCCCGTTTCAGGAACCCTGCGCCGGCGTGTCCGAGCGCCCGCAGGGGGAGGCCCTCCTCACCCAGGTCGGGCGCAACCTCGCAATATTGCAGGTCAAAGCGCGCAGCGAGTTTCGTTTCCAGCTCGACGCATTCAACGATGTCTCCATCGATTGTCACTTTCACGACACCTTCGGCGACGGCTCTGGCGATCAAGCGATGGGCTTTTACGGAGGGCAATCCCAAGCGCTTTGCAACCTCGGACTGTGTCAGTCCGCCGGCGTAGTGAAGCCAGGCAGCGCGTACGGCAAGCGTATCATCGGCATCCGCCATTATCCGTTCCTCTTTGGTCTGTCGCGCATAGGTCCTGCTTGTTTGCCGGCGACGTTCCCGCGACTTTGCGCCGACGTCTGGTCGTGTCAATGTCCATGATGGCCGGGATGGACGTCGATCATGCTGCCTCCTTATAGTTCTCCTCAAATGTTCAAATCGTTTATCCCGGTGTCGATGTAAGGCGCCCAGAAGGCAACGCTTTCGGCAATCTGGGATACGACTTGGCGATCGTTCGGCTCTCTTTCCTTGAAGGAAAGCTCAAGGCAGATTTCATTGTCCTGCGCCCCGCCTTCGGCAAAGGCCCGAAGCAGCGGTTCGGGCTGAATGCGGCCCTTCGCATTGAACTCCGCCGTGAATGGCCTGTGGCCACCTTTGTCCATCAAGCTCTGCTTGATGTGAATGATCGGCGATACCTTCGGCACAGCGCGAGCCCAGGCATAGGGATCATAGTCATCGGGATTGGCGGAAGTTACATCGCCGTGATCAATGTCGGCCATCATCCACATCGGCACAGCCATTTTCGTGGCCGTCAGCCGCGCCTGCAGCGATAGGCAGGCGGCAATCGTCTCCCCGAATTCACGACCGATGCTCATCGGCTCCCAGAAAATATAGGAGAGGCCGGCGGAACGGGCGTGTTCGGCCACCTCCGCCCAGCAATCGATTGCGATCTTGATCAGTTCTTCGCGCCTCACCGGATCGTCGAAATCCTTGTAGGTGAAGATCGCAAATTGCGTGCCGACGGAGTGGCCGCCGAGTTCGGCGGTAATGTCGGCAAAGGTCTTGAACCAATCGATGTAGTAGCGCCGCACGTCGGCATCGGGATGCCCGAAGTGATTGAGACGCCCATAGGGACCCGTCATACCGGACGTGACGCGGACGCCGGTGCGCTTCAGCGCCGCGTTCATGCTGCGGGTCAGGCGGCGGATGACGGGCGCCTGCCAGCTCGGATTGATGAATTCATGGGTCAGTTGCAGGTCGCGAATCTTCAGATCGTGCGCCACCGTTTCGATCAGGTCGTCGGGATCGGCGAAGCGGTTGACCAGCGGATTGGTATTGAGCGAAAGGGTCAGCGGCATCAATGGATCCTTCAGGCGGCGGCGAGACGGGAGGACGTGAACCATTCGGCAAAGGCTGCGCGTTCGGCTTCGGTCAGGTGGAGATAGTGCTTGGTGCGGCGGTAAAGGATGTCCTCCGCAGTCTCTGCCCATTCGGTTGCCACGAGATAGCGAGCCTCCGCTTCGTAGAACTGTCCACCGAAATGCCGGCCGAGCCCTTCAAGGTTTGCCGCAGCCGCAACCACGTTCTTCGTGCGAGCGCCATAGAGGCGACCGTAGTGGTGCACGAGCTTGCGAGGCATCCAGGGATAGGCTTCGCGCAGGCCGTTGGCGAACGTCTCGTAATCGGCATTGGGCATTTCGCCGCCAGGCAGTGGAGCTTTCTCCGTCCAGTCGCCTCCCATGTTCGGGAAGATGTGCTTCAGGCGCTGCATGCCACGCTCGGCAAGCTCGCGGAACGTGGTGATCTTGCCGCCGAAGACGTTAAGCAGAGGCGCTCCCCCCGTTTCGTCGAGATCGAAGACATAGTCGCGGGTGACGGCAGACGGATTGCCCTTGCCGTCGTCAAAGAGTGGGCGAACGCCCGAGAAACTATGCAACACGTCCTGCCGACGCAGCTTCTCCTTGAAGTAGCGATTGACGGCTTTGAGCAAGTATTCGATTTCCGCTTCATCAGCAGCGACGTCCTCGGCACGGCCCTCGTAGGCAATGTCGGTCGTCCCGATCAGCGCCTTGTCGCCCTCATAGGGGTTGATGAAGATCACTCGCTTGTCGTGGTTCTGTACGAGGTAGGCATTCGAGCCCGCCCAGAACTTCGGAACGATGATGTGGCTGCCCTTGACGAGGCGCACATTGCGGGCGGAATTCGAGCCGGCCACCCGGTTGATGATATCCATCACCCAGGGGCCGGCGCAATTGACGAGACATTTCGCACGGAAGGTGCGCGTCTCTCCGGTCGTATTGTCCCTCGTCGTGATGGTCCAGCTGCCGTTTTCGCGCCGTGCAGAGACGGCCGGTGAGCGGGTGAGCACGATGGCGCCCTTTTCCGCAGCACTCACCGCATTGAGGACGACCAGGCGCGCGTCGTCGACCCAGCAATCGGAATATTCGAAGCCGCGCGTGTATTGATCGAGGATCGGCGTGCCTTCCGGATCGCGCAGCAGATTGAGCGTGCGCGTTCCCGGTAGCTTCTTGCGCCCCCCGAGGTGATCGTAGAGAAAGAGGCCGAGCCGGACGAGCCATGCCGGGCGATCCTGAGGGCTGTGGGGCAGGACGAAACGCATCGGCCAGATGATGTGCGGTGCCGCATTGAGCAACACCTCCCGCTCGATCAGGGCCTCGCGTACGAGGCGGAACTCGTAATATTCGAGATAACGCAGGCCGCCATGCACAAGCTTGCCCGAACGCGAAGATGTTCCCTGCGCCAGATCATCCTTTTCGCACAGCGCGACCTTCAGTCCGCGGCCCGCAGCATCGCGCGCAATACCCGCGCCGTTGATGCCGCCGCCGATGACGAAGAGATCCAGGATTTCGGGTTCGGTCATGTCATGCTCCTTCGATGCCTGCTGCATCAGACCTTGAATTACTCGCCGGCCGGCGGCGTCGTTGCAGCTGTGGCGAGCTTGTCCCAGGCGGGCACTAATGCCTTGCGCACATCGGCATAGGCGGAAAACAGCCGATCGAATCTCGTCGCTTCGGCGGCATTCGGAATTTCCGGTTCGCCGAGAAGCGGCGTCACCCAGTCGGCAATGCAATCGTCCATGTTCGCGTAGACGCCGACGGCCACTGCGGCCATCATCGCCACGCCGGCAGCACCGGTCTCTTCACGCTGCGACTGACGGATCGGGGCGTTCACCGCAGCCGAAAGCGAGCGGCGCAGGCCGACCGAACGTGTCGCGCCGCCGGTGATGCGGAGTTCGTCCGGCATCGCACCCATCGCCGCGTAGCAATCACGGGTGGCGAGCCCCAGTCCCTCCACCACACTTCGCACTAGGTCCGGGAACCCATGGCGTGTCGAAAGTCCGGTGAAGCCGGCACGCGCATTGGCGTTGACGAAAGGCCCGCGTTCGCCGGCCTCCGAGATGTAGGGATGATAGAGCACCGAACCTGGCCGGCTTTCCGCAAACCAGCCGTCGATACGTGCAATAAGGTCGGCGTGCGAAGCGGGTTTGCCTGCCTCGGACATGAGATAGGCGGCGATATCCAGGATCCAGTCGATGTTGATCGTTGCGCCCATGTTCGTCTGGACCTGAGTGACGATGCCGGGGATGGGCAGGGCAATCACATAACCCGTGCCTTCGCGATTGAGATGAACATCGGCAACCGGCTTGGCGCGCATGTGCACACCGGTCGAGCCGATCGTCGAGCAGGCGGCATTGCGGCCGCTGCTGCGCACGCCTGCCCCAAGCGCGGTCATCACCATATCCACGTATCCGAGACAGACCGGCGTTCCCGCCAAAAGCCCGCAGGCTTTCGCCGCCTCAACCGTCAGGGCGTGGCTGACCTCGGTGCCGTCGATGATTTCCGGGAGCAGCGAGCGCCGATGTTCGAGGCCGAGCGCCTCGATGACCGTCGGGTCGTATTGGCGCGTCCTGAAATTGCCGAAGGTGAAGCTCGCTTCCGACGGATCGGTGGCCCGGACGCCGGTCAGGTTGAGATAGAGCCAGTCCTTGCAGTGCAGGGCGGTTTCGGCTCGCTCGAGAAGCTCCGGCATGACGCTGTCCATGTGAGCCAATTGGGCTCCCTGCTGGCAGGTATTGAGGCCGGTACCGGTCGCTTCAAAGCGTGCGCGATTGTCGTCCTGTTTGCTTAGGCGGCTGACTGTCGCGGCTGCACGCGCGTCGAGCCAAAGCCAGGCATCTCCGACAGGGGCGTTGCCGGAACCGACGAGCCAGGTTCCATCTCCTTGCCCGGTCACGGCGATTGCGACGGTGCGCGCGGCAAGGTCGGGCACCTTGCCGGAAAGGCCGCGCAATGCGGTCACGCAATCGAGCCAAGTCTGCGAGAGGGATTGCGTCGCCGAGCCATCGTCTCCGGTCACGTATTTGTTGCGTGCCGATGCCGAAGCGATCTGGCGGCCGGAAGGCTCGAATGCCACGGCTTTGATGACTGAGGTTCCGGCATCGATGCCAATGATAATCTGCTTGCTATCACGCATGCTGAGGCTGCCCCGCCATGAGGAAGCATATCGCGGCAGGTAACGATCTTGTCAAATTCATCTCCTCACCCCGATCGACTGATGCACGATCAATATATCGCTCGTTCCGCCTTGGATGCTGCATGAACGCGTTCATCCTGCGACTGGCAATTCGGAAACTGGCGAGTGCATCGCCCAATT
Organism: Sinorhizobium sp. CB7; assembly: GCF_041357635.1. NCBI lineage: Bacteria > Pseudomonadati > Pseudomonadota > Alphaproteobacteria > Hyphomicrobiales > Rhizobiaceae > Sinorhizobium > Sinorhizobium sp. CB7. The sequence goes on along the minus strand of NZ_JAULLL010000004.1, from coordinate 63,113 downwards.
TCCCCTTCTTCCGCATTGGCTGCGCAGTTCTCTGGATGTCGCCGGAAGCTGCCGCAAGGTCGAATATAACATAGAGATATCATCTTGCTAGCAATATTTTTCTAGCGTTGAAATTTTTTTCAGATAGAATAGATGGGTAAAGGATGTTTCACGCGGATCATCTTGTGGTGGGCGCTGCCGCCATTGCGCGGGCGGCCGATAGGAGCTTCATGCTCGCGGCGATCGAAAAGGATCGGCCTGGAGACCGAAAGCGAAATAAAAAGCTATTGCTTACAACGGCTTGAAATCTTTCGTGTGAAAATGTAGCTGCATCAGGCCCTTTGCGGCAGCCTTCATCGTCTGGTGCTCTACATGCGGGATGTCGGCCACGCATGTGGTTCGCGTGTTGATGCTCGCCTTCATGTCGCGATCTTTTAATTGGATAAAAGTCCATTGACAGCGCGATAAAATATAACATAAGTTTCGTGCTAAATAACATTGTACTATCACGAGGCTAAAAATTTCTCGGATGGTGCGTCGTGATCGGGGCGGTTGGAGGAGAGACAACGGCCCACATGCCGAGGAGGATGCCATGAGCATGTTTCTGCCAAGTTGCGATGTAGGGTGCTGCGAACATCTGCGGCGCTTGCGCGATTTGATCGATGAAAGCCCGCCTCGGCTAGGCTGACGCTCTGACGTCAGAGCTGTCACAGCCGCTCCTCTCCTCACGCACGGCGTAATCCGACCAGCAACCCAGAAGGTCGTCCGAACATGAGCATGCAGACTGAATACCTAGCAGCCAAATCCGGTGGCAAATTGAAAATCCTGGCGAGCGTCGCTGCGGCGGTCATTGTTCTTGGAGCAATCGCGCTCGATACCAAAGTGGTGAAGATCGGATCCGAGCATGACGTCCGGGAACAGGCGTTTTCGCCTGCCGCTTATGGTGCCGAGCAGTTCCCCAAGATCCAGGCCGATGTCGAGAAGCGCGCGGTCGATGCCGTCGAGCTTTCGAATGCGATTGCAGCTGACAAGAAGGCAGCTGGCGAAAAATACGGGGTTGCTACCAGCACAGGACCGGTCATCCCGGTATCCTTCACCGGCGTCGTCGGCACGCGCAAGTCCAATTACAACGAGATCAAGATCGATGGCCTGCCTGCCGACATGATGGTCCGTGTGCAGACCGGTCCGGCGGTCAACGGAACCGATCTGCGTGACGCCACCGGTACCATCGAGTTCGGTCAGTTTACCAATCAGATTCAATATCAGGACGCCGGGTCGGCCATCAACAATGAAATGAAGACGTCGGTTCTCGCCGGCATCGACCCAGCGACGCTTTCAGGCAAGACGGTAACGGTCGTTGGCGTCTTCAAGCTCATCAATCCGAAGAGCTGGCTTGTGACCCCGGTTAAGGTGGACGTGAAATGAGCCAGGCAGCACGTGTCAATGGCAAGCTGGGCGAGGTCGTGCTCGCAGCGCGCAATATAGCCAAGTCCTATGGCAGTGTTCATGCGCTGAAAGGTGTGAACTTCGACATTCATCGCGGCCAGGTCACCACTCTCTTTGGTGAAAACGGCGCCGGCAAATCAACGCTGATGAAGATCCTGTCCGGCGTCGTTCAGCCGAGCTCAGGTGACATCGTCCTCGACGGCAACCCCGTAAGCTTTAGCTCCTCCACCCACGCGCGCGAGTGTGGGATTTCGATCATACATCAAGAGTTGAGCCTCGCGCCGAACCTCAGCGTTCGCGACAACATCTTCATGGGCCGCGAAATCATAAATGGAGGTGTCGTCGACTTCGCTGAAGAGGAGCGCCAGACCCGGGCGCTCATGGAGGAGCTGGAAGAAGACATTGACCCGCTGACACGTGTTGAGGATCTGCGTCTTGGCCAGCAGCAAATCGTGGAGATCGCCCGAGCCCTGTCGGTCAACTCGCGCATCTTGATCATGGATGAACCGACCTCGGCGCTGAGCGCAACCGAGGTGGAAGTTCTCTTCAAGGTTATCAAGGATCTGACGAGTCGCGGGGTTTCGATCGTCTATATCTCTCACCATCTCGAAGAAGCTTTGCAGATCACCAATCATGCGGTCGTGCTTCGCGACGGCAAGATGACCGCTTATGCCGAACGCAAGGATATTGATCTCGAATGGATCGTCCGCAACATGGTGGGCGACAATTTTGATCTGGGAAGCCCGCCGATTGGATATGAGATTGGACGCGTGGCGCTTTCAATCAACAATCTGAGCGTTCCCGGCCCGTCAGGCGCCGCATATAACGCGGTCGACCGGCTGTCACTGCAGGTCAAGTCCGGCGAAATTGTCTGTATATACGGTCTGATGGGAGCCGGTCGCACCGAACTCCTGGAATGCGTGGCTGGCCGGCTGAGGTCGAGCGGTGGCCAAATCCTCCTTGAGGGGCGCGATGTTGCCGGTCTGAGCATCGCCGATCGAATCAAAAATGGTTTGGTCCTGGTTCCCGAAGATCGCCAGCGGGACGGCTTGGTTCAGACAATGACGGTTGGTTCGAACCTGTCACTGGCGAGCATCCGTGCCTTCACCAAAGGGCTTTTTACCTCAGTCCGACGGGAGCGGGATCTGATCGACGACTCGATCAGAAAGGTTCACGTCAAAACGGACGGAGGAGGTGCCGCGATCGGTTCGCTTTCCGGCGGCAATCAGCAGAAGGTCGTTATCGGAAAGATGCTTGCTACACAGCCGAAGGTCATCCTCCTCGACGAACCAAGCCGCGGCATCGACATCGGCGCAAAGGCGGAAGTGTTCAAGCTGTTGGCAGAGCGTGCAAAGCAGGGTCTGGCGGTGATCTATTCGACATCGGAAGTCAACGAATGCCTCAGCATCGCGCATCGCATCATTGTCATGCACCGCGGCAGGATATCGGCCGAGTTCGGTTCAGATGTCACTAAAGAGAAGATCATGGCCGCTTCTGGCGAAGCAGTGATCGCGCACTAGCCCGGAATTATGGAGCACTGATTATGTCAGTCACGAATCTCACCGAAAAGAAAACAGTGGCGAATGGGCAAAGGCGCAATATCAATTTCGTGCGTCTGCTTCTGGAGGGACGTGCGTTTTTTGCACTGATCGTGATCATCGCGGTCTTTTCCTTCCTGTCGCCAAACTACTTCACCTTGAACAACTTTCTGATCATGGCCTCGCATGTTGCGATCTTCGGCATCCTGGCCATCGGCATGCTGCTTGTGATCCTCAACGGCGGTATCGACCTGTCGGTCGGCTCGACGCTTGGACTTGCCGGCTGCATTGCCGGATTCCTGATGCAAGGTGTCACCTTGAATGCCCTTGGGGTTATCTTGTACCCGCCGGTTTGGGCCGTCGTCGTTCTCACCTGCGCGCTGGGGGCCGTCGTGGGGGCGGTCAATGGCGTATTGATCGCCTATTTGAAGGTGCCGGCCTTCGTTGCCTCGCTCGGCGTCCTCTACGTCGCTCGCGGTATTGCGCTGCTGATGACCAATGGCCTGACCTACAACAATCTCGGCGGGCGGCCGGAACTCGGCAACACCGGCTTCGATTGGCTCGGCTTCAATCGCCTGGCTGGTGTCCCGATCGGCGTCATCGTGCTGGCGGTCCTTGCAATCATCTGCGGTATCGTTTTGAGCCGCACTGCCTTCGGTCGCTGGCTGTACGCCTCGGGCGGCAACGAGCGTGCCGCCGACCTCTCGGGTGTTCCGGTCAAGCGGGTCAAGATCCTGGTCTATGTGCTTTCGGGCGTGTGCGCTGCGATTGCTGGTCTGGTTTTGTCTTCCCAGCTCACTTCGGCCGGCCCGACCGCTGGCACAACCTATGAGCTGACTGCAATTGCAGCGGTTGTCATCGGCGGTGCGGCGCTCACCGGCGGGCGAGGGACTGTTCGAGGCACGATGCTCGGTGCCTTTGTCATCGGCTTCCTTTCCGACGGGCTCGTGATCATCGGCGTGTCGGCCTACTGGCAGACGGTCTTCACCGGCGCCGTCATCGTTCTGGCAGTTCTCATGAACAGCATCCAATACCGACGTCGGGTCAAATCGACCTGACGGACGCGACTGAACTTGTCCACGACGGCCCATCTTCAACAAATCGCCGATTGCGGAAAGCACGACCGGTTCGCCGGTAACATCTGAGCTCATCGAAAGGGAGAGAGAAACTATGTTTAGAAAAGGTATTCGTATTCTTCTGGCAGCTGCAGCGGTTGCGCCGATTTTGGCAAGCTCCGCATGGGCGGACGGCTTGATGACGATCATCGTCAACGATCCCTCCAACCCATACTGGCTGACGGAAGGCAATGTCGCAAAGGCCACCGCCGAAAAGCTCGGCTACACGGCCTCGGTGAGTGCTCATAAGGGCGACACCAACACTGAAAGCAACCTGATCGACACCGCGATCACCAACAAGTCGGTCGCGATCATTCTGGACCCGGCGAATGCCGACGGCTCGGTCGGCGCAGTGAAGAAGGCTGTGGCTGCCGGCATTCCGGTCATTCTGGTCAACGCGGAAATCAACCAGGAAGGGCTTGCGAAGGCGCAGCTCGTTTCCAACAATGCTCAGGGAGCAGCCCTTGGCGCCCAGCAGTGGGTCGAGAGCGTTGGCCAGGAGGGCAAGTATGCCGAGCTGTTGGGCGCTCCGTCCGACAACAACGCGGCAACCCGCTCGAATGGCTACGAGACTGTTCTCACTCAGTATCCGGATTTAGAAAAGGTTGCTCAGGAAGTTGCCAACTGGGATCGTACCCAGGGCCACAACAAGATGCAGTCCATGCTCCAGGCTCATCCCGACATCATCGGCGTGATTTCGGGCAATGACGAAATGGCGCTCGGTGCAATCGCTGCGCTTAAGGAAGCCGGCAAGCTTGCAAACGTCAAAGTTGGCGGCTTCGATGGTTCTCCGGACGCTGTTGCTGCGATCAAGGCCGGCGAACTCCAGTACACCGTTCTGCAGCCGGTCGCCGTCTTCTCTGAGGAGGCCGTCAAGCAGGCAGACAACGTCATCAAGACGGGCCAGACCGGCGCCAAGAGTGAAAAGCAGCTCTTCGATTGCCTGTTGATCACCAAGGATAACATCGACAAGTACACGGGCCCGTTCGTTCTCGCCCAGTAACGGTACGAGAGGACGCCGGCAGCGGCGTCCTCTTCCTCTTGCATGCGGATCTCATGAATGCCATTGCCGTGACCCATTGCATGTTTCCTTAAATCGGAACCGATCTAAGGATAAAAACATGCAGCAATTCAAAGTGCTACAGCGACCTTTGTGCGTCTGAAAAGACGCGACGGCGCTGTAGTGGGGAAGGCGGCACGCGCGGCCGCTCCTTCGGACTCCTGCTTTGCTCTTGCAAGGCATTCGCAGTAGGAGTTCTGGGATCCAGGGAATTTGGCAGAGAGGCTAACGTGACACAGAAGATAAGCGTAGGAGCACTCCTGTCGGACGAGTTGCCAAGCGACAGCAGGCATACGCGCCAGCTCGTTCGCCGACAAATGATTGCGGAGGCGGTTATGGCGGAAGGTTCGATGCGCATCGAGGACCTGACCGATCGCTTCGGAATAAGCCTGATGACGGCGCACCGCGATGTGGACGAACTGGTCAGCAGGGGTCTTTTCCGGAAGACGCGTGGCATTGTCACGGCCGCCGCCACCAGCCTGATCGAGTCGAGCGATGTTTATCGTGCGAGCCGCCAGTCGGCGGAGAAAAAGATAATCGCGAAAGCCGCTATGCAATTTGTCGAGCCAGGGCAGGCGATCTTCTTCGACGATTCCACCACCGTCCTTCAAATGGCCGAACATCTGCCGGCCAAGGTCCCGCTGACAGCGATCACAAACTCGCTGACCCTCATGAACGCGCTAAAGGGAATGCACGATGTCACCCTTCTGGCCCTCGGAGGTCAGTATTACAACTGGTGCAATGCATTCATGGGGCGCATGACGATCAACGAAATCAACAGGCTGAGGGCGGATGTGGCATTCATTTCCATGTCCGCGATCACCGACGACATCGTCTTCCACCAATCCCCGGAGCTTGTCGATACCAAGCGGGCAATGTTCGATTGCGCCGTCAAACGCATCCTTCTCATGGATCACACCAAATTCGAGCGGCGCGCGTTGCACAGCTTCGCGGCGCTGACGGAATTCGACGTCGTCATCGTTGATGACAAGACGCCAGCCACTCACGTCGATCGCATGCGATCAAAGGATATCAATGTCGTCATCGCCAAGAACGACGAAGTCCGGTCCTGAACCTGCGCGATACCGTCGCCCTACGGTTCAAGAGCATGTCGGTCGTCGTCTTCACCAGTGAGAGTAACCTGAATGCCTAGTCTGCTCGGAATTGACAGCGGCTTGACCGTGACCAAAGCGGTGATTTTCGACGTCGATGGTACGCCGATTGCCGTGGCGCGCCGGCGCGTCACGCAGTTCATGCGCAAGGCCCGTCATGTCGAACGGGATATGGACGAACTCTGGAACGCCACCGCCGACGCAATTGCAGAGGCAGTGCGCCTCAGCAATCGCCCGGCCACCGATATCAAGGCGATTGCGGCCACTGCTCACGGCGACGGTATCTATCTGCTGGATCGCTCTCGCAAGCCGCTTGGGCGCGCGTTCCTGTCGCTCGACAGCCGGGCGGGATCCGTCGTCGACCGATGGCTGGGAAGCAGCATTGCGGACGAAGCCGTAAGACTGACCGGCCAGCTTCCGCATGTCTCTGCGCCGTCTGCCCTTCTCGCGTGGATCAAGGAAAGGGAACCCGCCCGTTTCGAACAGATCGGTCATATCCTAAGCTGCAAGGATTGGCTGCGCTTCTGCCTGACAGGCGAGATCGGCACTGACCGAACGGAAGCAAGCACGTCCTTCACGAATGTCGAAACACAGGACTATTCGGAAGAGGCGCTTCGCCTTTTCGGACTGGGCGAGCTGAGCCATGCGCTGCCGCCGGCGTCCCGTTCTGATGAGATTGTAGGACATGTCACGCGTGCCGTCGCAGAGCGTACCGGCCTGTCGGAGGGCACTCCTGTGGTCGCCGGCCTTCACGACGTGACGGCGTCCGCCTTGGGAGCCGGAGGCTATGCATCCGGTGTCGTCGCGGTGATAGCCGGCACCTATTCGATCAACGAGACCTTGTCGAGCGAACCGAGAGTCGACAGGCGGTGGTTTTGCCGTAATGCCATTGCGCCCGGTCAATGGAACAACATGTCGATTTCGCCAGCATCGACGGCAAATTATGACTGGTTCCTCGATACCCTGTGCGAGAGTGAGCGCACGCGCGTCGAGGCGGCGGGACAATCGGTGCATGCGTTGCTTGCGCCCGAGATTGAAGCGGCGTTCAGCCGTCCATCGACCGCGCTGTTCCATCCCTATCTCTTCGGCTCTCCCTACGGTGCCTCGGCAAGCGCCGGATTCTTTGGGCTCGGTGGATGGCACGACAGGGGCGACATGTTGCGGGCTGTCCTGGAAGGGATCGCCTTCAACCATAAGATCCATGTCGATGCACTGCGCGACGGCTTCGAAATTTCCGAGGCAAGGCTTGCCGGTGGCATCTCGCGCAATAAATTGGTCGTGCAAATGTTCGCCGACATTCTCGGCTTGCCGGTCACCGTAACCCAGACGGACGAGGCTGCCGCCTGGGGTGCTGCGCTCTGCGCAGGCGCGGGCATCGGCCTTTACGCCGATCCCCAAAGCGGTCTGCGCGAAGGCGAGGCGAGCGGCAGAACCTGCTATCCCGATCCTGCCCGCAGCTCCGACTATCAGGTTCGATATGACCTTTTTCGCGAGATCGCTGACGCGATGACGCCGATCTGGCCGAAGCTCGGAAAACTCGTTCCGGCCGAAACCCAGGAATAAAAGGACCGAAGTTGCCGCCATGCACGGCGCTTCTAGGCAGTTCACCAGGACAATACTTCAATGACTGATATCGCCACCGATCTGGAACAGCGTTTCGCGCGGCTGCAAGAAAACGACATCGACGTCGTCATTTTGGGAGCAGGCGTCAATGGTGCGGGATTGTTCCGCGATCTGGCCTCCCAGGGGGTCAGCTGCCTTATCGTCGACAAGGCTGATTTCGGTTCGGGGACGAGCGCGGCGCCGTCGCGACTGATCCACGGCGGTCTCAAATATCTCGAGACCGGTGAGTTCGGATTGGTCGCGCAATCAACGCTCGAACGGAATTTGCTCCTCAAAAATGCCCCGCACTGCGTCGAGGCGCTTCCGACTTTCATTCCGATCTTCTCCTGGACGCGGGGCATATGGGCGGCACTACGGACTCTGATGGGTTCGACGACTGCACCGCGCAGCCGCGGCGCCGTGCTCGTGAAGATCGGGCTTGCGCTGTATGATTTCTTCGGATCGCGCAATCGCGTCATGCCGCACCACAGATTTGTGCTGAAGAAGCAGGCGCTGAGGGAACTGCCGCATGTCACGCCGGCAATCGTGGCCGGAGGTTTCTATTATGATGCCAAGATCAGCCGGCCGGAGCGGCTCGTCTACGAACTCGTCATGGATGGGCTCGAAGCGAACGCAAAATCACTGGCAGCGAACTTCACAACGCTGACGTCGTCAATGGACGGAAAGCTCACCTTCCAACGATCGAACGGAAGCACATTTTGCGTTTCTCCAAAACTCGTCGTCAACGCGGCCGGTCCGTGGATCGACCGTGTCAATGAAGCGCTCGGCGCGCCGTCAAGGCTGATTGGCGGCACGAAAGGATCGCATATCCTGCTCGATCATCCGGAGCTCGTGCGCAGCCTCAACGGCCATATGATCTATTTCGAAGCCGATGATGGCCGCATCTGCCTCGTTTACAGTTATTTGGGCCTTGCCCTCGTCGGCTCCACAGATATCCCGTGCGACGACCCCGATAACGTCCGGTGCGAAGAGCCGGAAATCGAGTATTTCCTGGATAGTCTGAGATCCCTTTTGTCGGGGCTTCGCTTTGAGCGCGAGCAGGTAGTCTACAGCTATAGCGGCATTCGCCCCTTGCCGGCATCCGATGCCTCTTCCCCGGGTCTGATCAGCCGCGACCACTCGGCCCCGGTCATGGAGCCGCAGCCGAGACGGCCTTTCCCGATCATCTCTCTGGTCGGTGGTAAATGGACTACATTCCGCGGTTTCGCCGAAGAGGTTGCGGACCTTGCGCTCAAACGTCTTCAACGCGTCCGCAAGCTATCCACGCAGCACCTCGCCATCGGCGGCGGCAGAAATTTTCCGGCCAGGCCCGCAGCCAGAGCGGATTGGATACGAGCGACTGCGACGAGAACGGGTGCGGACCCGAAGAGAGTGGACGCGCTTTTGGCGCGGTACGGTACGACGGCGTCGGCGATCCTTGAACATCCGTCAACCTATACCGACGCGGACCGCCTTTCCGGTGCTGCCCACTATAGCCATCTAGAAATCGATTGGATCGCGCGGCAGGAGCTCGTCGTCCATTTGTCCGACATCGTTCTCAGGCGCACCACGCTTGCGATCGAGGGCACCCTGACAATGGAGTGCTTGCGGCAGATCGGCGGGGTCGCCGCGGCGGCGCTTGGATGGACGGAGCAGCGGCTCGCCGCGGAGATCGACGACGTCGTGACGTCGTTGAAGACCTTTCACGGCCAGAACCTGGATGAAACGGCCGGCGGCGCAGCGGACGCTACTGCATGTTTCCTTAAATCGGAACCGATTTAAGGATAAAAACATGCAGCAATTCAAAGTGCTACAGCGACCTTTGTGCGTCTGATAAGATGCACGGCGCTGTAGCGCGCCGGCTGCGGTTTCGCTAACTCAGGAAAAAGTCGGGTCCAGTGCGCCGGACTTGTAGCGCTTTGCCATTTCCGAAAGCGGAAGCGGCCGGATGTCGGAAGCCTTGCCGGCCGTTCCAAATTGCTCGAACCGTTCCTTGCAGAGCTTCGTCAGCGCCGCCATTGCCGGCTTGAGATATTTGCGCGGATCGAATTCACTGGGGTCTTCCTGCAGTACACGCCGGATCTGACCGGTCATCGCCATTCGGCCATCGGTATCGATGTTGATCTTGCGGACGCCATTCTTGATGCCGCGCTGTATTTCCTCGACCGGAACGCCCCATGTCGACTTCATCTGGCCGCCGTACTTGTTGATGATCTCCTGCAACTCGACCGGCACGGAGGATGAGCCGTGCATCACCAGATGCGTATTCGGCAGCTTCTGGTGAATCGCTTCGATGACGTTCATCGCCAGAACCGAGCCGTCCGGCTTGCGGCTGAACTTGTATGCGCCATGCGACGTGCCCATCGCAATCGCCAGTGCATCGACCTGGGTCTCGCGGACGAATTTGACCGCCTCGTCCGGATTGGTCAGAAGCTGATCGTGAGAAAGCTTGCCTTCGGCTCCATGGCCGTCCTCGGCTTCGCCCATGCCGGTCTCCAGCGAACCCAAAACGCCGAGTTCTCCCTCGACCGAGACCCCGCCGAGATGGGCCATTTCGGTGACCGTTTTGGTGACCCCGACATTGTAGTCCCAGTCGGCCGGTGTCTTGGCATCCGCCTTGAGGGAGCCGTCCATCATGACGGATGTGAAGCCAGCTTGAATGGCGGTCATGCAACTGGACGGTTCGTTGCCGTGATCGAGGTGCACGCAGACGGGGATGTGAGGATAGATTTCGACGACGGCATCCATCATGTGCTTCAGCATGATGTCATTGGCATAAGCTCGGGCGCCGCGTGAAGCCTGCATGATCACCGGCGCGTCGAGGGAATCGGCTGCTTCCATGATGGCAAGGGCCTGTTCCATATTGTTGATATTGAATGCGGGCACGCCGTAGCTTTTTTCCGCGGCGTGATCGAGCAACTGTCTCAACGTAATGCGTGCCATCAAGCTCTCTCCTTCTGAGCAACCGTAGTTGGGTTCAAAATAACTGCATGGATCGTCCTATTAGCGAGGATCGACTGTCGTAACTCCGCTGAAACGCGCATATCACGCATCGAGATAATTAACAATGAATAATAACAAAATCACAATACATGCGATATTTTGTTAAAGCCATGTGCGAAGGACTTTCCGGCCGGGCGATCGGTTGCGCACCAACCGCCGTCGGTCGGCGCATCGTGCCGAGATATCCAAGGACGATTTTTGAATCCCTGCGCCATTCTGAGTGCAGCGGCTAGCTCCAAAGGTGAACTCAGAGACTGCGCAAAAAGATTTCTCGCGTTCAAAAGGATGGGACCTAATCATTGCGCGCTGCAATGATCCAGTCGGCTGCGGCGGAAAGATCTGCCACGGTGGCGGTTGGCGAAGGTTTGAAACGCCTCTCATCGCCATCACGATATTTGCCGGTGCGAACCAGCAATGCCCGGGAAATTCCCGTCTCCAGAGCCCCGGCCACGTCCACTTCGGCGTCGTCACCGATCATGACCGCCTCCGCTTTCGAGCAATTCATGCTGGCAAGCGCGGACCGGAAAAATGCTGGCGACGGCTTGCCGAGGACAACAGCACTTCTCTGGCTTGCGAATTCCAGCGCCGCGACGAAGGCTCCCGCATCGAGACTGAGTTTTCCATCCCTGTCCTGAAAGGTCCGGTTCGACGCGAGTGCCAGGAAATCCGCGCCCTCTGTCAACGCTCGAAATGCGCGGTTAAGCGTCAAGTAGTCAAAGGTTTCGCCGGCATCGCCAACGATGACGGCCTTCCCCTGGCATCCCGCCAGGCCGTGGAATTCCGACGCCAGATCGGGATGAACCAGGAGATGCGGCGACAGGTCGTGTTGCTTAAGCCATTCCCGCGCCGCCTGCGCGGGAGTGAAGAGTTCGCCGCTCGCGATGGAAAGTCCGAACCGATCGAGCCGTTCAACGATAGCCTGCCTGCTTGAACGTGTCGTGTTGCTCACGAACCGGATCGGAAGGCCAGTCTCCCGCAACCGTGCGATGGCTTCCGCAGCACCCGGTAGAACGTCCTCGCCGTCATAGACGACGCCAGCGAGATCCAGAAGCACGCCGTTAATCATCACGGCAGAATGAACTCCGAGATATCGCGCGTCAAATCCCCTCAGAATGCCCAGCAACATTTCTTTATAAAATCGCCTTCGGTCAGACATGTTTCGGTAAAAACCGCGCCGCAATTTGGATGCTGAAATTGTCACCTCTGAAACAGGTGGTCGAAGGAGAGCGCCGTGGAAACCGAAGAGATGAAGCGGTGGAATGTGCAGGGTGGGTCGATTCAGAAACTTGGCGTCGGGTTAGGCGCTTGCTGCCTCTTTGCCGGTGTATTGTATCTGGCGGCCTACGTTGGAGGGAACGACGTCGTCATCGCGCCGATTGACGCCAACGACCGGGTTGCCGTGGAAACTGTCAAGGACCGACCGAGTGTGAATATGCTCCAGGCAGCCATCGACGCGAGCCCGGCTGTTCCATCGCCGCCGGCTGCGAAGCCGGCCGCTGTTGCAATCCGCCATGTTGCGCCAAAGCTGGCTGAATCTCCTGCCAAGAGCCGCAAGGAAGAGGCTGCAGTGGTCATGCCGTCAGGAGTGGCGCGTTTCGATAGTTGCCTACCGGAGTGCGAGACGCGAGATCCTTTGATCGCGGAATATCATGGAACGAGCCGGGACTTCGTGCCCGTGAATGCGCCGGCAGACGATGAAGAGGAAGTCGAATTTGGTGTCTCGCCCTTGCGGGAAGCCGGCCATATGTTCGACTCGGCATCGGAGGCATCCGGAAAGGTCCTCAGGAGAGGGCGGCAAGCGCTCCACAATCTCATTCCCGTCAATTGGTAGGGCCGAGCGCGAGCACGCAATTCCCTAACGGAAACCGCTTCGCACTTTTCCTGGAATTGCCCTAGCTCGCGTATCTCGCCTCCAGGAGATCAAGCTCGCGGATCAGCTTGCGAGCCGTCTCGGCATCGATCTGTCGCTTTCGGCGTCTGCGGAAGATCTCGCTGCGCTCGGCTCGTACCGCCGCCAGTCTCAGATCGCGTTCGATCCTCTCGTTACGACGGGCGAGCGCTGCTTCTTCTCCGTTCTTGCCGCGGCTTGCGATGCGTTGCCGATACATCTCCATGATGCGGGAGGCTGCTGTGACGTAGAGATCAGCATCCCTTCGACCCTCCGACAGCGTGTGTTGCACCCGCTCGACTTCGGCGATCGCCGCTTCGGCGGCCGCAACACGCGCGGCATCCTCCTCGGCTTCGTGCGTCGGCTCGGCGGGCATGCGCAGGCCCTTGAGAAAAGCAGGCAAGCCGATGCTTGCGGCGATGAGGGAAACAATGATGACGCCGGCGGCTAGAAAGATGGCCAGATCCCGTGCTGGAAAAGCCGAACCGTCGTTCATCGTCAATGGCAGCGTCAGTACGCCTGCAAGCGTGATGGCGCCGCGCACGCCTGCAAAGGACATGGCCGCGATGATGCGCCAGCTCGGCGAGGCTTGGCGTCGGCCGGTGCGCAGCAGCGTGAACTGCACCGAGACCCAGACCCAGATGAAGCGAAGCAGGGCGAGTGCTGCATTGATGGCCAGGACATAGACGACAAGCCACCACGGGTTCTGATGGCCGGTCACCCTGACAGTCTCGATGGCGCTCGTGATGATCTGCGGCAGTTGCTCGCCGAGCAATACGAAGATGGCGCCATTGGCCGAGAGCTGTATCATGTCCCAGACGGTCGTGCGGCGAATGCGCGTGATCGCTTCCGCGTTGCCGCTGCTTTCGGCGTAGCTCATGGTAACGCCGGCTGCCACGGCCGCAAGGATGCCGGAGCAGTGCAGGTGCTCGGCGAGCAGATAGGCCGCGAAGGGGATCAGCAGGCTGATCAGGATCTGCGAGCCGCTCTCCTCTCCGAGTTGCCGCGAGACCCAATCCTTGGCCCGCGTTATCGCCCAGGTGACGGCAAAGCCGATCGCTACGCCCCCGATAGCGAGCCACAGAAACGTCAGGAAGGCCTCATGGAGGGAAAACACGCCGGTCAGTGCAGCCGCTACGGCAAAGCGGAGGCAAACGAGACCGGATGCATCATTCAGCAGCGATTCCCCTTCGAGGATATGCATCATGCGCTTGGGGATCGGCACGCGCTGGGCGATCGCCGAGACTGCGATAGGATCGGTCGGCGAGACCACGGAGGCAAGCGCGAAGGCGACGGCTAACGGCATTGCCGGAATCATCAGATGCACGAAGAGCCCGACGCCGACCACGGTGAAGACGACGAGGCCGAACGCCAGTTCGAGGACCGTCCAGCCGTCCTTGGCCAATTCGTCGGCCGGGATGCGCCAGCCATCGAGAAACAGCAGTGGGGGCAGGAAGAGAAGGAAGAAGATATCCGGCTCAAGAGTAACGCGAAGATTGGCAATGAGGCCGATGCAGGCGCCCAGGACGATCTGGATAAGCGGCAGCGGCAATGAAAAAGGCAGGCTTCTTGAAATGATGCCGCTGATGACAACGGCGAAAAGCAGGATGAGGGCAGTCGCTATGATGGCCAATGTCTCAGCAATATCCGTTGGCGAATTGATCATGCAATGCCGGGAGAATACCAAGGACGCTCGTCAAGACAACCTTGAATGCCGGAAACTACAGCGCCGCACATCAAAAGTGACGCGCAAAGACGCTGTAGGTCTATGAAGCCGCTTTACAAGCTTGAGCGGTTGGCCATTGCCGTTGATGCCTCAAAGGCAGATAGACATCAAGGGTACGCGGTTGCGCCGTCGGGCTTGCGCGTAATCTTCCTCTCCCAGTGGATGTAGTCTTCCTTGATCAGTGCCTTCTCATCGATCTCGATGCCCCAGCCGGGACGATCGGGCCTAAGTTCCATATGCCCGTCAACCGGCATGTACGGATCGGCGGCCCAGGGAGCATGCACGTGCGGCTTGAATTCCAGGATCTTGAAGTTCGGCTGTGCTGCGCAAAAGTGAATATTGACCGCCGTTGCAAGCGGGCCCATCGGATTGTGCGGCGCGACCGTCACATAATGCGCTTCGGCGATCGCCGCTATGCGACGCATCTCGGTGACGCCGCCGACAACGCAGATGTCGGGCTGGATGATGTCTGCCCCGCGCGCGCTCAGAAGCGAGAGGAATTCGAAGCGGGAATAAAGCGATTCCCCCGTTGCCAAGGGCACCGTCACCTTCGATTTCAACTCAGCCCAGGCAGGGATGTGTTCCGGGCGGATCGGCTCCTCGTAGAAGAGGGGGTCGTGTGGTGCGATGGCCGCCGCAAGCTGCACGGCCTGATATGGCTCATAGATCTTCGCATGAGCATCGAAGGCAAATTCAAAATGCGATGGCGTCATTTCGCGGATCGCGCCGAAATAGTCGCCCGTCTCCTTGACGAGTTCGCCCCAGCGGCCTGCGTGCAGGTCGCGTCGATAGGGGCTGAGCTTGAAGGCGGTATAGCCGTAGTCTTCGTTGAGCTTCAATGTTTGATCGAGGGCTGCTTCCGGGTCCGGCGCCGTGTAGACGCCGCAATAGACCCGAACCCGATCCCGGACATTGCCGCCGAGCAGCATGTAAACCGGCAGGCCGGCCGCCTTGCCGGCGATATCCCAAAGGGCATGGTCGATCGCCGAAATCGCTGCGAGGCCAAGTGCACCCGGCGGAAAGCGGCATTGCTGATTGAGCTTGAGGACCAGGAATTCGACACGGCGCGGATCCTCGCCTTCGATCTGACGAAAGAGGTAGTCCAGGAGCGGCGGCAGCGCCCAGTCCGGACCATGATTATAGGCCTCGCCCCATCCGGAAATGCCCTCGCTGGTTTCCATCTTGACGAGGAGGCGCGGGCGGTCGTCGACCCGCTGCATATAGGTCTTCAGTGCGGTGATATGCATGGCATCCTCCGTCAGGCCGCGTGGCCAACGCGCTCGACGATCGTGCGCAGATCTGCACGTTCGGTATCGTTGAGGCTTTCAACGCCGGGGATCCGGACAGGTCCGACATCGGTGCCGAGCATGCCAAGGGCTTCCTTGACGACCGTGACATTGGCACCGTTGAGATATTTCGTGCGCATGGCCTCGAAGCCCGCAATATCGTCGATAAGGCTGCGGGCTCTTGCAAAGTCGCCTTCTTCCAGAGCCTGGTGGATGGCCTGCGAGCGCTCGGGGAAGACGTTGACAAGGCCTGAGGTGAAGCCGCGTGCGCCCATGGCGTAAAAGGCAGGCGCCCAGCCTTCCGCGAGACCGCAGACCCAGATCGCGGGAGCATCCGTGGTGGCGCGGATCACCTCGGCAAGCAGCATCAGGTTGCCGGAAGCGAATTTGATGCCGGCGATGTTCGGGTGGAGGGCGAGCTGGCGGAAATCGGCGACCGCGAATGTATCGCTTCGCACATAGGCGATAACCGGGACCGTCGACGCCTCGGCCAACTCAAGAAAATACTTAGCCTGGTAACTGGGGCCGGCGAAGGGATCCATCGGGTGATGACCCATGATGGCGTCCGCCCCGGCGGCGATAGCGTCACGCGCCAGCCCCTTTGCTTCCGTCAGCGAGCGGCCGACGGCCGCGCTGACGAGGGCCTTTTTGTCCGCCGCCTCTATGGTGGTGCGGTGCACCAGACGGACTTCATCGAGCGAGAGCGTAAAGAATTCCCCCGTATTTCCGGCCGCCATCAGATTGTGGACACCGGCGGCAGCGAGTCGGGCAATCAGGGCCGAAAGCTTTGCCGTATCAACGCTTCCGTCCGCAGCATAGGGTGTCACCGGTACGCCGGATATTCCCGTCAGAGCCTTCCGGATCTTTTCCATTGCCTCGCTCACGTCAGATGTCCTCTTTCTTCTTGAATATGATGTTGAGATAGGTTTCGCCTGATCGCACCACGTGATCGCGCATGGCGCGCTCAGCTTTATCGCTGTTGCCCGAGATGATGGCCGCGGCGATCGCGCTATGTTCGGCAAGCGCCTTATCACGCTCTTGCGGATCGGAGTGGATGACGCGCCGAATGCTGGCGTCGTAGAACTGTTGTCGCTCGATCATCCGCGACAAATACTGACAGCGGGAGGCGACGTGGATCTGATCGTGGAAGGTCTCGTTCAACGCGATCAACTCATCCGCCAAGCCGTTTTCGGTTGCCGTCCGCATCAGCGCGACGGTCGCGTCTATTTTCGCCGCGTCTTCCTTGGTGATCCGCTTTGCCGCCAGATGCGCGATCATTGATTCCAGCGCCGCACGGGCAAAAATCATCTCTTCTGCCCATCCCGCATTGAATCGGATGACGACGCCGCGCCGCGGCAGGGTCTCGACCAGGTCTTCGGCCTCGAGCTGCCTTAGCGCCTCCTTGATCGGCGTCGTGCTGACGCCCAGTTGTTCAGCCAATTGGCGCTCGTTTACCCGCTCGTTCGGCTCGAAGCGTCCGGACAGGATGGCCGTTCGGAGCGTGCGGTGAACATGATCCCGCAACGTGCTCAGATATCGCGGATCGATCTTTTCGATCCGATCGTCGTTCGACGATGAGCCTTCATCTTTCAGCATTTGAAGAATTCCCCGTTGACGGCAAAATCATTTTGTGAGATCTGATATACCAGATTTCAGATCGATGTCGATACGAAAATTCGCGCATGACGCGATTATCGACATGCCAACGGGAGGAAGAAATGCGCATCTTCAGACGGCAGTTTTTGATCACGTCAGCGCTTGTCGCTGCGAGCCTCATGGCCCCGATGGCCGCTGACGCCGCCACGCCGAGGGATCAGCTGGTGATTGCAGTCAATATGTCGTCGATGCGCGGCCTGGATCCGAACGAGCTCAATCAGCTGGAATCGGCTGAGGTCGTCGCCAATCTCTACGAGCGCCTTATCGCGCTGCCGGCCGACGACGTCACGAAGCCGATGCCGGGTTTGGCCGAAAGCTGGTCCGTTTCAGACGATGGCAAGACTTTCACGTTCAAGATCCGCCCGGATGTCGCCTTTCATTCGGGCAATCCTGTCACCGCAAAGGACGTCGAATGGTCGCTGCGTCGCCTCGTCAAGCTGGGATTGGCGCCGTCCGTCGATCTTCGTCAGTGGGGCTTCAAGGAGGACAACGTCGATAATCTGATCAAGGCGACGGATGAGTCTACCCTCGTTCTGCAGACGCCGGAGGTCTGGAACCCCAATCTCATCCTTTATTCGCTGGCGAGCTTCTCGACGTCGATCCTGGACAGCGAGCTTCTGGCAGAGCACGACAAGAACGGCGATATGGGGAGAGAATTTCTCCAGACCAATGACGCCGGATCCGGCCCCTATTCGCTGCGCACCTGGCGCGTAAACGACCTTCTGATTGCCGATGCGTTCGAGGATTACTGGCAGGGTAAGCCAAAGATGCGCCGCGTGATCCTTCGTCATATTCCAGAATCGTCGGGCCAGCGACTGCAGCTCGAGGCGGGTGATGTCGATGTTGCAACGCGACTGTCGTCAACCGATCTGGCGGCCGTGGAATCGGGCGGCAACGCCGATATCCAGAAGACACCAGGCTACGGCTTCTACTATCTCGCCCTGAACCAGAAGGACGAGATCCTCTCAAATCCGAAGGTGCGCGAGGCGTTCCGCTATCTCATCGACTATGACGGGCTGGCTGATACTGTCATGAAGTACTACGGCATCAAGCAGCAGACGATCGTTCCCGCCGGCCTGCCCGGCGCCAGTGACAGCAATCCCTACAAGCTTGATATTGACAAGGCCAAGCAACTGCTTTCGGAAGCCGGCTATCCCAACGGTTTTTCGAAGGTCTACTACGCAACGCCTGTCACGCCGGAGTATGAGGTCGCCCAATCGCTACAGGCCAATGCCGCAAAGGCAGGCATCAAGCTCGACCTGCAGGGCGGCGACCATATCGGCAAGTTCCGCACACGCGAGTTCGAAATCTTTTCCGCCCGATCCGGCGAGCGCCTGCCTGATCCGCATGCGGTCCTTGCGTCCTATGCAACGAACGCCAACAATTCCGATGATGCGAAACTGGCGGGCCTCCTTGCCTGGCGAACGGCCTGGGACGTGCCGAAGGATATCCAGGATATGGTAACGGCCGCTGCCCACGAAACCGATCAGGCAAAGCGCACGGCACTCTATGCCAAGATCAACCAAGCCTACTTCGACGCTTCTCCTGCGCTGATCACGTCGTTCCAGCGCACCGATGCCAAGGCGGTCCGCAAGGATATCAAGGGATATGTCGGCCATTCGACCTGGCTCACGCGCTGGGACTCCGTCTCCAAAGGCAAATGACCCACGCTCCGTGGAAGGAGGAAAAGTTGAGTATCTCGCAGACATCCGAGGCCGGTCCGGGCGGCGGCAGCGCCGCCCTTGCGGCTCTGCGCAAAGTGGCGACGTCCGTTGCCGTCATCCTCACCACGTTGTTTGGCCTGCTCGTCATCACCTTCGTTGTCGGGCGCATGGTTCCGGCCGATCCGGTCATCGCCGTGATCGGCGACCAGGCTGATCAGGCAACCTATGAACGCGTCTACAAGCAGATGGGCCTGGATCAGCCGCTCTACGTCCAGTTTGCGACCTATATTGGTAATGTTGCCCATCTGGATTTTGGTCAGTCCCACGTGACCAAGAATCCTGTCGCCAGCGATCTCGCAAGAGTGTTCCCGGCGACGCTCGAGCTTGCGACGCTGGCAACGATCATCGGTGCTGGTCTCGGCATTCCTCTCGGCATCATCTCGGCCGTCAGAAGGGGCACCTGGGTCGATCACCTTGCGCGCATCGTCGGGCTTCTGGGGCATTCGACACCAATCTTCTGGCTCGGCACGATCGTCATTCTTGTTTTCTATGCAAAGTTCGGTCTCATCCCCGGCAGCGGCCGGCTGGACGTCTACAATGAAGGGCTGGTCGAGGGTCCGACGAACTCGATCCTGGTCGATGCGATCCTCGCCGGGGAGTGGGAAGTGTTTCGCGATGCGCTTCTGCATGTCGCGGCACCTGCCTTGATCCTCGGATATGCCGCCATGGCCTATCTCAGCCGCATGAGTCGCAGCTTCATGCTGGAGCAGCTCCGCCAGGAATATGTGCTGACGGCGCGGGCGAAAGGGCTCGGTCAACGCGCGATCATCTGGCGGCATGCCTTCCGCAATATCAGGGTCCAGCTTCTGACGATCGTGGCGCTTGCCTATTGCGGGCTTCTGGATGGCACGGTGCTGATCGAGACGGTCTTTGCCTGGCCGGGTCTCGGACAGTATCTGACCTCGGCACTGTTCTTCGCGGACATGAACGCGGTTCTTGGCAGCGTTCTGCTTATCGGCATCATTTCGATTGCCGTCAACCTTCTGTCGGATCTGACCTACCGGTTCCTCGATCCGCGCACCCGGTGACATCATGGCGACACGTTACTTTAACGACCTGCACAATTGGCTCATCAACGAGGAATTCACCTCGACACGCCAGGCCCGGCTGCACAAGGCCTACGTCCTGTGGCTGAGCCTGCTTGCCAATCCGCTTGCCTTTGCCGGTTTTCTGGTGGTGCTCGTGCTGGTTCTCGTGGCCCTGTTCGCTCCGCTTCTGACAAATCACGACCCGCTCCTGCAGGATCTGTCCCTGGCGTTGCGGCCACCGTCAGCCGAGAACTGGTTCGGGACGGATGAATTTGGTCGTGACGTCTACTCGCGGCTTGTCTACGGCGCACGCACGACACTTTACATCAGCATTCTCGTCACCCTGATCGTGGCGCCCATCGGTTTTGTGATTGGTGCGACGGCCGGCTATCTCGGCGGCTGGGTTGATGTCGTCCTGATGCGCATCACGGACATCTTCCTCTCGTTTCCGAGCCTGGTGCTCGCGCTGGCCTTCTCGGCGGGTCTGGGTCCCGGGATCGAAAATGCGGTGATCGCCATCGCGCTGACCGTCTGGCCCCCGATCGCGCGTCTGGCCCGCGCCGAAACGCTGACCTTTCGTTCTGCGGACTTCGTCGTCGCGGCCGAGCTGCAGGGCGCGGGCATGGGCCGCATCCTGCTGAGGCACATCGTGCCGCTCTGCGCGCCATCGATCATCATTCGCATCACGCTCAACATGTCGAGCGTGATCCTGACGGCTGCCGGACTGGGATTCCTGGGTCTGGGCGCTCAGCCGCCTATGCCGGAATGGGGCGCAATGGCTGCCTCAGGACGGCAATACCTTCTCGATGCCTGGTGGCTTACGACGGTTCCGGGCATTGCAATTCTTGTTGTCAGTCTCGCCTTCAATCTCTTGGGCGACGGGCTGCGTGACATCATGGACCCGCGAAATGCCTGATCTTTCACAACCGATCCTTTCGGTCGAGAACATGTCGGTCCAGTTCCCGACGCTTTCCGGTCTGACGACTGCAGTCAGGAGCGTGTCCTTTCAAATCGGCCGCGAGAAGGTGGGCATCATCGGCGAGTCCGGCTCCGGCAAGAGCACGACCGGCCGCGCCATCATGCGCCTTCAGCCACCGAATGCCCGCATCACCGCCGACGAACTGCGTTTTGAGGAGGTGAACCTTCTTGCCGCCAGCGAGGCTGAAATGCGCTCCATTCGAGGACGACGTATTTCGATGATCCTTCAGGATCCGAAATACTCGCTCAATCCGGTGATGACCGTCGGCGAGCAGATTGCCGAAACCGTCATTCTTCACGAGCACATCGGCCGGCGTGAGGCGCGGGAGAGGACGCTTGCAATGCTGGAGCGGGTGAGCATTCGGGATCCTCGCCGCGTCTTCGGTCTCTATCCGCACGAAGTGTCGGGCGGAATGGGACAGCGGATCATGATCTCGATGATGCTGATTTCCTCGCCATCGCTGATCATAGCCGATGAGCCGACGTCGGCGCTGGATGTGACGGTCCGGCAGCAGGTGCTGTCGATCCTCGATGACCTGATACTGGAACGCAATATCGGCCTGATTTTCATCTCGCATGACCTCAATCTGGTAAAAAGCTTCTGCGACCGCGTCGTCATCATGTATGCGGGCCGGATCGTCGAAACGCTTGAAGCATCGAAGCTTGACGAGGCTACTCACCCTTACACACGCGGTCTCCTCGAAGCCCTTCCAAGCCTCGATCATCCCCGCGACCGGCTGGAGGTTCTCAAGCGCGAAGCGACCTGGGCGGAGGGATGAGATGACGATGATAACCGTAAAAGATCTTGCTGTTTCCTTTGGCAGCGGGCACACGATCAAGCAGGTCGTGAAGGGTGTCTCCTTCGACGTGGTGGCCGGCGAAACATTCGGGCTCGTGGGCGAGAGCGGCTGCGGCAAGTCCACAGTCCTCGGCGCGCTTGCCGGGAGGATCAAGACCTGGAGCGGCGCGATCAGGATTGACGGCGACGAGATCGGGCCGAGGCGGTCGCGATCGCAACTTGCCAAGCAACAGATGGTGTTCCAGGACCCGTTCGGCTCGCTCCACCCGCGTCACACGATCGGAAGAACATTGCTTGAGCCCCTGGAGATCCATGCGCTGGACCGGCGTCAGGAGCGTGTGGACGAGGTCCTGCGCGATGTGGGATTGCCGGCGGCTTTCCGACACCGCTTCCCGCATCAGCTCTCGGGCGGCCAACGCCAGCGTGTGGCGATCGCACGTGCGCTGATTCTCAAACCACGCATCCTGCTTCTGGACGAGCCAACCTCGGCACTCGACGTGTCCATCCAGGCGGAGATCCTGAACCTTCTCAAAGACCTGCGGGAGCGGGAGAAGCTGACTTACATCCTTGTCAGCCACGACATGGCGGTCGTTGCCCATCTCTGCAATCGGGTTGCGGTGATGCAGGATGGCGTGTTCGTGGAGGTGGCGACGCGCGAACAGCTTCTTGGCGGTGCGGTAGGGCATCCCTATACACGCACCTTACTGGATGGCAGCCGTGGCTATATCGCGCCAACGAGGCAGCGAGCGCATGCCGCTTCGCTGGTTGCAATTGACCAGAGTTGAACGGAGAGCCGTTATAGGCTCTCCAGGATCTGAATGCTCTGGCTCAAAGGGCTGCTTCCAGCAGTCAGAAGCTGGAAACGCCGCTCATTGAATCTGCGCAAGCAGATCCTCCGCACCCTTGCGCACGCCGACGCGGGCGGCCGCCATTGAACCGAAGCTCGCGCCTATGTTCATCGCGTTCGGATATTGCTTGAATACATATGCCAGGAGGAGATGGTTGCTCATTGCGTCATAGACCTCGACGGCGTAGCTCGCCTGCGGCAGGTCCCTGCCAGGGGGCTCGATCGGTGCCACACTGCCCGAGACCACCGATTTCGCGGTAGGCTCGACGCCGACCACGCCAAAGCGTCCAGAGGAAACAGATTTTCGATTTCAGGTGGAAGGAGAGACGGTCGTTCCTTTAATCCATTAATTTTATAGACAATATTGATGAACTAAGGTCACGCAGCTCGTGAGCTGCCCATCAATGCCCATCGGCATTCGCTCACCCGCGTAACGCAGAACAAACGATGGCTCCAATAGGGTAAAACGGAGGATCGCATGACGCCGAATTTCATCGATGCCTTGAAAGAGCGTTTAGAGCGGTTTCTTTCGCTATCGTGGATCACGAGGGTCCACGTCCGGAGTGCCGACGAGAAATCGGGCATCCCGCCGCACGAAGACCGCGACTACTCATTGCGTGAACAGCAGCTCTATCTTTGGGGCTCGCCCTTGGGGCCGTGGTACTAAGGAGATCGGCAATGGCACTCACCTTTGACTTTCGTCAGCCGATCTCCAGGCCACGCATCAGGGATATCCGATCGAAAATCATGCACTGCCTGGCGGTGGGATCGATCGTTTCCTCGTTCACATTCATCCTGGCCGTCGTGATGGGGCTATTCTGATGAACTGTCGTATGTCGGTTATTTGGAATGCCCGAAAAATGCGTCTCGGAGAGATCGTACCGCGATGAGCAGAGTTCTCATTCTTCCAGGACTGTTCGGTTCCGGCGACGGCCACTGGCAGCGCTACTG
Organism: Sinorhizobium sp. CB7; assembly: GCF_041357635.1. Lineage (NCBI taxonomy): Bacteria > Pseudomonadati > Pseudomonadota > Alphaproteobacteria > Hyphomicrobiales > Rhizobiaceae > Sinorhizobium > Sinorhizobium sp. CB7. The sequence goes on along the minus strand of NZ_JAULLL010000004.1, from coordinate 39,375 downwards.
GCTACAGGATCGCGCTAATAGTCGCCTGGTGGAACAGGATGACTGGGAGCATCCGCGATTGACGGAATGGATGACGAAGCTCGATGCCGCCCTGGAAGAGGCGGGTGAGGCATATATCGTCGCCCACAGCCTCGGCTGCCTGCTGACCGCTCGACTTGCGGGAAGTGCCGCGGCGCGGCGCGTGAAGGGGGCGCTGCTTGTTGCGCCATGCGACTTGCCAGTAACCGAGCTGCTCCATCCCGGATACATTGCTTTCGGCAGCATGCCGACGGCTGCGCTGCCGTTTCCAAGTATCATCGTCGGCAGCCTTGACGATGTCTATATGTCCCTTGACCGGCTCACCCTGTTCGGGCGCCTTTGGAAATCGGAAGTCAGGAACATCGGGCTTGCCGGCCACATCAATGTGGCGAGCGGTTTCGGTCGGTGGACTGCCGGCTATGCTTTGCTGGAAAAGCTGAAAGAGCGGGCGAAGCAGAAAAGACGCGATGTCCTTCCAGTGCCGGCGCCGGCAGTCTAGCTCATCGGGCCAATTCTGGTTCTGCCTCTTCAGCGCCTTCCTGCGTGATGAAGTGATCGATCAAGGCAAAGAGCCGATCGGGTGCCTGTAATGGGGGGACATGAGCGCATCCCTCCAGTACCTGCAAACGGGCGCGGGGAAGCCTTTCAACCAGGTCTCGCGCCATTTCTGGCGGTGTGGCCTGATCGTTCTCACCAACGACGACAAGTGTAGGACACCGCACGGCGGAGACCGCTGCGGTCAAGTCGAGATTGGCGAGTGTTTCACACGCTGCGCCAAACACATGCGGATCGATGCGCAGAAACGCATCACGGCGATCCCGCATCAGATCCGGATTGCCTACCTGAAAGTCGGCTGCAAAGAGCCTGTTCATGGCCGTGTCGGCAACCGCCTCCAGCCCTCGTTCGGATGCAGCTCGCTCCATCTTGCGAAATGCTTCTCGTCCCGGCTCGGAGAACCTTGCGCCGCATCCGACGAGAACGAGCCGGGCCGGAAGCGAGGGACAGAGAATCGCCGCCTGAAGCGCGACAAAAGCTCCAAAGCCGTTGCCGACGATTGTGGCCTCTCCGTCCGTGGCGAACGTTCTGACGAGCGATGCGATCAGATCGGCGCTCTGAACGAGGCTTCTCTTCCCGGGAACCGACGCTCCGAAGCCTGGGAGGTCCGGAACGATCACCCGGTATTTCGCCGCAAGCGCTGGAGCCAGCCGGTCAAAGCTGGCGCGATCGGAGAGCAGCGAATGGAGCAGAACGATCGGCCGCCCGCTGCCCGTGAGATAAAGATTCAGTTTGTTGTCCATCAGAGTTTTACCTCTTGCATGTTTGTCATATTTCATAAATCCCATTTTTGTGTATTGCAAATCCTTATTTTACAGGTGTATAACTCCAGTGTGAAATATCACAAGAGATCAAGATAGATACATATAGGCTATCAAGTTGCTGCTACGAGAAAATATATACGACGCCCTCCGCAATGAAATCCTCACCTGCCGGTTGATGCCGGGTGAGGAGATCCGCGAGCAGGATCTCGCTCAGCGATACGAGGTGAGCCGGCAGCCGATCCGCGAGGCCCTGCTGAGGCTACAGCAGGATCGCTTGGTGACTGTGCAGCCGCGCCAGGGCTATCAGGTCAATCCGATCTCCATGAAAGATGTGAGAGACCTCTTTCAATTTCGCCTTGCGCTCGAGCCGGCTTGTGCGACCGCTGCCGTCGAAACGGCAAGCGATCACGTTCTGGCGCAACTGGACCGTTTCCGCTCGATCGGGCCGAACGAAAATTTCATTGACTACAACAGGGGCTTCCATGACGCGCTGGCTGCCGCCTCCGGCAACGCGCGGATGGAAGCCGCCATACGCGACGTCCTCGATCAGGCCGATCGGCTCGTTCGGCTGTCTGTCAGCACGATCAAGGGACGGGATCCGCAAAAGCTCGTTGCCGAGCATGGCGCCATCATCGACGCCGTCCAACGGCGCGATGCCCGAACCGCGCGCAAGCTCATTCGCGCTCATGTAACCGCCGGTCAGAAACGCGTGCTGTCCGCTCTCGGCCGCAGCGCCGTCCGGCTTTGACGTCTGGAGGAAAATCGTGAACCAGAGTCCCCGCAATACCGCCGTGGAAACGCACGGCAACTTTGTCGACGGCAGGCAAATCGAAGCCGGCGGCAACTCCGTGATCGACGTTCGCAATCCCGCCACAGGAATGGTGATCGCGCGCATCCCGAACTCGACGCCGGCCGATATCGATCGAGCCATGAAGAGCGCCCGCGGCGCCTTTGAAGGACGCGAATGGGGCGGCATGGACGTTCGCGCCCGCGCAAGGCTGATCAACCGGCTTGCCGACGCCTTCGAAGCAAATCTCGAGACGCTGTACCGTCTGGAGACGCTGAACAACGGTCGGCCGGTCAACGAAACGCGCGCGCAGCTTTCCCGCCTGCCGGACTTCTTCCGCTACTTCGCCGGTCTGGCGCTTGCGCGCCGTGACGACGTCATCCCGGTCGAAGGATCCTATCTCAACTACACGCTGCGCACGCCGATCGGCGTCGTTGCCAATTGCACGCCATTCAATCATCCGCTGATGATCATGTGCAAATCGCTTGCCGCCGTTTTGGCGTCAGGCTGCACGACGGTCGTGAAGCCCTCCGAATATACGCCTCTCACCACCTTGAAACTTGCGGAGATCTTCTGCGAGGCGGGCTTGCCCAAGGGTGTCTTCAATGTCGTGCTCGGCTACGGCGCGGAAGCGGGCCGCTTCCTGGCGGAACATCCTGATATCAACAAGCTCGTGCTGACCGGCGGCACGGAAGCCGGTCGTATCGCAGGCAGCGCTGCCGCCAAGGTGTTTGCCCATCAGACGCTCGAACTCGGCGGAAAGACGCCGGTGATGGTCTTCGACGATTACGATCTCGATCAAGCGGTCAATTATGCTGCCTTTGGCGCCTTCATTGGCGCCGGCCAGACCTGTGTCTGCGGCAGCCGCCATCTCGTTCAGGAATCGATCTACGACGCCTTTGTCGAAAAGCTCGCCGCCAAGGCGCGCTCCATTCGCATCGGTGATCCCTTCAATTCTGAAACACAGCTTGGACCGGTGATCTCCGCCAAGCAGCGCGAGCGTGTGCTCACCTATTCGCGGCTCGGTCGCGAGGCCGGGGCACGTGCCGTGGCGGGCGGCGATGTCGCGATGGTCGCTGGCTTCGAGGGCGGCTATTTCGTGCAGCCGACCGTGTTTGCCGATGTCAAAGCTGACATGCGGATTTTCCAGGAGGAGGTCTTCGGGCCCTTCACCAGCATTACGCCGTTCAAGGACGAAGCCGAGGCTTTGCGCCTCGCCAATGATTCACCCTTCGGCCTAGGGGCTGCGATCCGCACCCGCGACGTGGCGCGGGCCCATCGTGTGGCCGCTGGCGTGAAGGCCGGCATCGTCTGGATCAACGACCATCATCGTCTCGATCCTGCCTCACCCTGGGGTGGCGTCGGCGAAAGCGGCGTGGGCCGCGAATTCGGCCTCGAAAGCTTCAACGATCATTTCAACGTCAAGAGCGTGATGGTCGCGACCGACGACAAGCCCTTCGACTGGTATAGCGCAACGGCGGCGCAGACCCGTCTAAACTGACCGAGAGGCATCGAGCCGGACCAGCATTGGAGGCTGCTGCTTCGGCTCCCGAATCCATTTTCAGGAGGAGATTATGTCAACCATCGTCAATGCCGGTGGGCGCCTCGACAGGTTGCCCGTAGGACCTTTTCATTATCGTATCATGTGGCTCATCGGGATCGGCATGTTCCTCGATGGCTTCGATATCTATTTGGCGGCGACCGTGTTGGGGGCAACGCTCGCAAGCGGTTTTTCCACGCTCGGCCAGAATGCCCTGTTCGTTTCGGCGACTTTCGTCGGCATGATGCTCGGCGCGTTCGGCACGGGCTTTCTTGGCGACCGCTACGGACGCCGCTTCACCTATCAGGTCAATCTTCTGCTCTTCGGTGTCGCGTCGATTGCCGCCGCTTTCGCGCCCAACATGGAAGTGCTGATCTTCCTGCGCTTCCTGATCGGTCTCGGGCTCGGCGCGGAAAATGTCGTCGGCTATTCGACGATGACGGAATTCGTTCCGGCGCGTTCCCGCGGCCGTTGGCTCGGGCTGATGGCCGTCTTCGTGGTAACGGGATTGCCCGTCGCTTCCCTGCTTGGATATCTGATCATTCCGGCCTTCGGCTGGCGCGTCATGTTCATCATCGGCGGTCTTGGCGCGCTGATCGTCTGGTACATGAGAAAGAAGCTGCCGGAGTCTCCGCGCTGGCTGGAATCGGTCGGCCGTACTTCGGAGGCGGAACGGCTCGTATCCGATATCGAGGCGGAGGTGGCCCAAGGCATCCAGCTCCCGCCGCCCGTTGCCGTTGCCTCCGTCCCGCGGCTCGAACTCTCTGCTCTTTTCCGGCCTCCGATGCTGTCGCGCATGATTGTCGGCTGCGTCACGCTCGTGGTGATAAACACGCTGCTCTACGGCTTCGTGACCTGGCTACCGACCTTCTTCGTCAGCCAGGGTCTCAGCACCGCGAAATCCTTCGGCTTTGCGCTTCTGATGGGGCTCGGCGCGCCGATCGGCTCCGCTATCGGTGCGCTGACCTCGGACGCCTGGGGCCGCAAGCCGACGATCATCGGCGCTTCCTTCCTCGCAATCGTGTTCGGCATTATCTATCCGCAGATTGCCGATCCCGTCTGGCTGCCGGTCGTGGGCTTTGCCCTGACCGTTCCGATCTACGTGCTCGTTGCGCTTCTCTTCGGCATCTATATTCCCGAGCTGTTTCCGACCGAAGTTCGCCTCCGTGCGTCCGGCATCTGCCAGACCTTCGGGCGAGGGGCGACGATCGTCACTCCCTTCATCGTCGTCTCGCTCTTCCAGACCCATAGTATCTCGGGTGTCCTGGTGCTGATGGTCGGGCTCCTGGCGCTCCAAATCATTGTCGTGACCTTCATGGGAATTGAACCGCGCGCCCGGCGCCTGGAGGAACTCACGGAGCCCGGCGACGATCGAATCAGTGTCCAGCAAGCACGGGTGAGCAAACAGACGCTCGGTTAATACGAGCATGAGGGAGGGGCGCAGTCCCTGTGCCTTCCCCCATTGAGCACGACTTCATCAAAGCAGGCTTTTGACCGTTTAGATCTGCCCCTTCGCGGGATCTAACGCTCTCGGAAAGGGACGTGCGTTAACCATTTCTTAACCACACCGGCGATAGACATGGTCAACGAATTATTTACGTAGATGACCAAAGTGCTAACAGACGCTCGCTCGATCCGTATAAAGGGCCGCTCTTTCCTTGCGGTTGTGCTTTCGCCAGATCTTCCATTCGATGACTGGCTGGCCAGGCTTGATGATCTCGCCGCTCGCTCGGCGGGCTTCTTCCTGGGACGACCCGTCGTCCTCGACGTAACAGATCTGCCGATCGACCGCGCACAGTTGAAGGACCTCATCGCAGCGCTTGCCGGGCGCAACGTGAGCATCATGGGGATCGAGGGCGGCCGTCCATCGATCGCCGGTCCCGGCATGCCGCCTGTGCTCAAGGGCGGCAAGCCTGTCGCCGATTTCGAGAGTGCTCCGGCAGAGCCTGTCGTCGAGCCGCGCAACAGCAAGAACGGGTCGCCGGCGCCGGAGGTCCGCATAGAGACCCGCCCCGCGGCACTGCAATCCCTGATCATCAGGGAACCCGTGCGTTCGGGACAGTCGGTGATCTTTGCGGAAGGGGATGTCACGGTTGTCGGATCGGTCGCCTCGGGCGCGGAGATCATCGCGGGAGGCTCGGTCCATATCTATGGCACGTTGCGCGGCCGTGCCATGGCGGGGTCACTCGGGAACGCATCCGCCCGGATCTTTTGCCGCAAGCTCGAGGCCGAGCTGCTTGCAATCGACGGCATCTACAAAATGGCGGAAGACATGCCGCCGGGCCTTCGCGGACAAGCGGTCCAGCTGTGGCTCGAAGGCGATGCGATCATGGCAGAGAAACTTACCTGAGCCGTAGCCGGCCAAGAAGGAGAGCAAGATGGGGAAGGTAATCGTCGTCACGTCAGGCAAGGGCGGGGTTGGCAAGACGACCTCGACTGCCGCATTGGGAGCGGCTCTGGCGCAGAAAGGCAAAGTCGTCGTCGTCGATTTCGACGTTGGCTTGCGGAATCTCGACCTGGTCATGGGCGCCGAGCGAAGGGTCGTCTACGACCTGGTCAACGTCATACAGGGCGATGCCAAGCTCCCGCAGGCACTGATCCGCGACAAGAGGCTTGAGACGCTGTTCCTGCTGCCTGCCTCCCAGACCCGCGACAAGGACAATCTCACTCCTGAAGGCGTCGAGCGGGTCATCGACGAGCTGAAGCAACATTTCGACTGGATTATATGCGACAGCCCTGCCGGGATAGAGCGCGGCGCCACTCTTGCCATGCGGCATGCGGATGTGGCGGTTGTCGTCACCAACCCGGAGGTTTCCTCGGTCCGTGATTCAGACCGCATCATCGGTTTGGTGGATTCCAAGACGCTCAAGGCCGAGCGCGGTGAGCGAATGGAAAAGCATCTGCTCCTGACGCGCTACGACACCACGCGCGCCGAACGCGGCGACATGCTTAAGGTCGATGATGTCCTGGAAATCCTCTCCATCCCACTCCTTGGCATCATCCCGGAAAGCTCCGATGTTCTGCGCGCTTCCAACATCGGCTCGCCGGTCACGTTGGCCGACGCCCGCAGCGCACCGGCAATGGCCTATTTCGATGCCGCTCGCCGGCTCGCCGGGGAGACTTTGGCAGTCACGATTCCCACGGAGAAACGGGGAATCTTCGGCAAGATCTTCGCACGGAGGGTGGCCGCATGAACATTTTCGGACTTTTTCGCAAGCAACGGTCGGCGCCTATGGCGCGCGAGCGTCTGCAGGTCCTGCTCGCCCATGAACGCGCTACGGACGGTCTGGATCTGGTGTTGCAGCTACGTGAAGAAATTCTGGCCGTCATCGCCAAGCACGTACAGGTCGACACCGATAAGGTGCAGGTCAAAATGGATCACGACGAGCACGTTTCGATCCTCGAGATCGATGTCGAAATCCCACTGAACGCCAGCATGCAGGCGGCGTGACGGACAGGTGATGCCGAGGGGCCGCCCCATCGGGTTGGCCCTGACGGATCGGCGAACCGGCGCTCAAGAACTTGACGGTGACGGCACCCATTCGCCGGGCATGTTCAAGTAAAGCAAAAAGTCCCCGCCCGCGCAGGTGTTGCCCCGCCGAGCTCCTTCCTGATGACCGCTTTGAGGGCCGCCCGTGACCCATCGGCCACCAGGTCAACATGGACAGATCGGGATCGACGCCGATTACGTGCCGGAGGCCTCCCAGTTCAGGAAGAAGCCGATATCTCCCGGGATGCCGCCGGGAAAGTCGATGACCATCGCTCTGAGCTTGTAGCCCTCAGGCTCCGCGACCTTCGTGAAAAGGTCGTAGATTTCCTTTGCCTTTCCCTGCAGGGTGTTTGGCCAGTCGGGCTCGAAATTGTTGATGGCCCTGCCGCCATCGATGCAGAAGCTCGAGGGGAAGCTGTAGACCATCGCCTCCATCTTGCCGTCGGCCACCGCATTCATCACCATGCGCCGGATCATGGCGCGCTCGGAATCGCCGACATGCTTTCTGAAGAAGTCTTCGGTGAATTCCGCAAGATCCTCGCCCGAGGCCATTCTCTTGTTCTTCTCGCGCTCCATCTCGGCGAGGCGTTTCTCGAGTGCCTGTTTGCGCAACTCCTCTGCGCTATGCACCGGCGGCTGGGTAGTGGACTTATGCGTCTCTTTCATCATCTTGTCCTCCATGGGAACGACGGCGGGTCATCGGTGTCCGGCGCCGCGGGTGGCGCTGGGGATAGCCAGAGCAATTCCAGGAAAAGTGCGGAGCGGTTTTCCGTCCGGAATTGCGTAAAAACAAAAGATTAGAGCGGTCCTACGCTTCCGCGAACCGCTCTAGACTCAGAGCACGTTGGGAACGACGTGGCGTACGCTGCTGTCGACCACATAATCGTCGGGGCGCTTTTGCCGCTTGCCGAGTTGGGGTTCCTCGAACTTCACCCTCTCGTAGGGGATTGATCTCAGAATATGCGAGATGCAGTTGATGCGCGCCGCCTTCTTGTTGTCCGATGGAACGATCCACCAGGGCGCGTGCTTGCTGTCACTCATGCGGAGCATGTCGTCATAGGCGCGCGAATAATCCCACCAGCGACGGTAGGATTCGAGGTCCATCGGGCTGAGCTTCCATTGACGCAGCGGATCGTCGATCCGGCGGCGGAAGCGGCGCTCCTGTTCCCCTTCGCTGACGGTCAGGAAATATTTCAGCAGTAAGGTACCACTTTCCACGATTGCCGCTTCGAAGCGCGGCACCAGTTCAAGGAAGCGCCGGGCCTGCTTATCGGTGCAGTAGCCTATGACCCTCTCGACGCCGGGGCGATTGTACCAGCTGCGATCGAAGATCACGACCTCGCCGGCGGCGGGCAGATGTGCGATGTAGCGCTGCATGTACATCTGCGACTTTTCCCGCTCCGTCGGTGCGGGCAGGGCGACGACCCGGAAAACGCGCGGGCTCACGCGTTCCGTGATCCGTTTGATGACCCCGCCCTTGCCGGCGGCGTCACGCCCCTCGAAGATGATGACGATCCGGGCGCCCGAATTCCTCACCCAGGCCTGCAGATGCGCCAGCTCGACCTGCAGCCGGGCGAGCTCCTTGTCGTATTTTGCCGATTTGTTCTTCTTGCTGTCTAGCTTTTTGCTGTCGGGTTCCAGCTCGGCGACCTCGTTATCCTGCTTCTTGTTCATGCTTGCCTCCTCCCCGTTGCGAGACGCCGACCGGCGTCGACCCTGCCACGATATCCTCGGCGCGAAAGGCGCGCAGCGCATCGTCCAGATCATCGAAAAACCTTGCCGCTCCAGCCCGCGCAACGACATCGGCGCGTTCAAGCAATTGCTTTGCCTCAGTATGCAACTCCGCGATGCCGAGCATGATGGCGGCCGAGGGCTGCGGCCGCGATCGGTTTCAGTGCTCCAGGAAGACGTAATTCATCCATGCGCTCATGCGCAGCAGAACCTTGCGCAGGATCGCGACGTGATGCCAGTGCTCGGTATAGACAGCGACATCGGCAACGACGCCGCCGGGCAGCTGGTATCCGGAGAGATCATCGACGATGTCGATCTGGGCCAGCGTCAGGCCCGGAGCGAGCCGCTCGGGCGATTGCGGGTCGATCAGTGCGCCGGACGGCTGGAGCTGGCCCTGCGCCATGACGTCGATGATGCCTGCGACCTTCGCCTTGAAAATCCTGCCGGGAATGGCCTTGAAGGAAACCTCGGCCTCGTCGCCGACGCGCACGCGTTGCAGGGAGTTCTGGATGAAGGCGGCGCCGAGCATCCGGTCCTCGCTGTTGATGAAGACCATGACGGGCCGCAGCGGCAGGGGGTTGGCCATCATGCCCGGCCGCAGGAAGACCTGTGTGACATAACCATCGCTCGGCGCCCGCACGGTCGTCTGGTCGAGTTCGTATTCCGCATTGCCGAGTTCGGCGCGAAGGCGGGCGACAGTTGGATTGACGCCTCCGATTTCCGCTTCGTAGCCGAGCCTCGCCTGGGTTTCCTGAGCCTGAGCCGTGGCAAACGCCGCCTCGGCCGTCAGATACATGCCGCGCCGGTTGTCGACTTCGAGTTCCGAATACACGGCCTGTCTGCCGCTCGCCCTGGCGTTCTCGTTGGACTGCACGACGCGGTCGAAGGCCTGCTGTGCCCGGTCGCGCGAGGCACCGGCACCCTGGGTTGCCGACGTGGCGGCGTCGAGGGCGGCCTTGAGCTGCAGCACCGACTGTTCGGCCTCAGCCAAAGCAGCCTTTTTCTGGTCGACAGTGAACTGGTAAGGCCGCGGATCGATACGGAATAGTACATCGCCCTTCTTCAGCGGCGTATTGGGCGTGACCGAGACTTCGACGACCTGACCACCGACCGTCGGAATGACCGGTGCGGAGGTGAAATAGATGCGGCCGTCGCCCGAATACGGATGGTTGTAGCTCATGATCAGGAGAAGGCCTGCAATCAGGAAGATACCGCCGAGCACTGCCGTCGAGACCGTCCATTGATTGATGGGGATCCTGAAGATCTTGAAGACCGCCACGCAGATTGCCGCATAGGTCAGGATGAGGAGCAGATCCATCAGGCTTTCTCCCTCGCAAGCGGTTGCTGCCGCCCCTCGAGCTCGGTGATGCGGGCCTGGAGGCGGGCAATCTCGGCATTGGCTTCGATTTCCGATTTGAGCACGCCGTCCGGACGCATGCCCCAGCCGCGATCCTCGCGATAGAGCGTCGCCCAGATGAACAGGAAGGGCCAGATGACGTGCAGCGTGAACAGGCTCACCCAGCCTGCAATGTGGATGGCATCCTGATGCGGATGGTTGCGCGCCTTGGCGATCAGGTGAGGAATATCGTGGATCGCTATGATCCCGTAGAAGAGCGTCAGCACGACGAAGAGCAGAACGCCGAGCGCAAAATAATCGAGAAACACGGCCTTTCCTCCATCTCCCCTCAATGGCGTTCGCGAGCCTTAGATCAAGCGGCCATGCTCTTGCGGCTCCCAAAGGCCTGATATTATTCAGTGCAGAAGATCATCCGCTCCTGGCAGCCATTACCGCCCGATGATCTGGCTGATGCCAACCTGTTTGCCCGCGGTCCGGAAGCCAGCAATCTGTTCGACCCGATCGCGGCTCCCCGTGCCTCGACTGCGAACGATAAGGCTATACGCTCATCGGGGCTGCGTCATTGAGCGCAATCAAATGGGCGACGAGGAAGCCTCGCTTCTGTTCTGCCATTCGCGCCAATGCGTGGGATGCACTTCGATCGGCTCTAGCGTTTTCGAGTCGACCCAGCCCAGACGCACGCGCCGGCAGGGGAAGACCAGGGGGTGCTCTCCCTCTTCGTCGATGACCGCGAGTTCGATTTCGCGATCGAAAGGCGCACTGAAAATGGGCTGCCACATCTGCTACGCCCCCCACACCCTTTCATCGCGAGTGCAAAAAGTAAGGCGTTTACAGCGCCGTGCTTCTTTTCAGACACACAAAGGTCGCTGTAACACTTTGAATGGCTGCATGGTTCCTCAAATCGGTCCTGATCTACGGAACCATGGAGCAGGTCTCGCGGGAACGTGCGGGCTTCACGGGATGTGAAGAGGCTGGCGGGCACGGATGCCGGTTACCCGTCTTGGCAACATGCTCGCGGATTCGAGCTGCGTGATCGGGCACCGCCAAAAGTCCTGACACCGCTGACATTTCCCCCATTGCAGGGACCGAGTTTATAGATTGTCGGGCAAGGGCTCATTGATTTCGATCATCCCATCCGCTCAAAAGTGACGAAGCAGCGTTCCGGGTCTTCATCCCGTGCTCGGCACCTTGCGTGATTTTTTATGTATTTTGTCGCTCATATGAGATACTTTATAAGCACTTAGGCAATTCTCGCGGGGGCGACGGGTTGATCAAGGGGCGTTTTCTGCAATCCACCTTTGCGCGACGCTTCGACCGGGCGCAAGCCTATTCCGTTGCCGTTGCCGCCGTCCTGATTGCCCTTCTCGCCCGGCTGCTGCTTCACAACCTTGTGGAAGAGCATTTTCGATTCACGTTCTTCTTTCCCGCCGTCCTGGCGGCTGCCAGTATCGGCGGCTGGCTGCCGGGATTGCTGACCATTGCCCTGTCGATTGCCGGCGTGATCCTGCTGGCCAGTCTGACGGCAATCCCGCTCCTGACGGTGCTGGACGGATTCATCTTCGGGGTAGTCGGCCTCGCGATCGTATGGATGGGCGCTGCGCTCCACAACGCCTGGCGCGTCATCGACCAGACCCAGCGGGCGCTGGATCGTCGCGTGGCGCAAATAAAGGTCATGCTGGATACGATCCCGGATCCGACAATTGGGATCGATCAGCAGGGAGTGGTCATATCCTTCAATGCCGCTGCGGTGCGGCAATTCGGCTATCGCGAGGGCGAAGTGATCGGCAGGAACGTCAGCATGCTGATGCCCTCACCCTACCAGGAGGCGCATGACGGCTATATCGCACGCTATCTGCGGACAGGGGAAAAGCACATCATTGGCCTCGACCGGGTCGTCGTTGGACAGCGCAACGACGGCACCACCTTTCCCATGAAGCTCGTCGTCGGCAAAATGGTGGTTGAGGGCAAGACCTATTTCACCGGCTTCGTCCGGGACCTAACCGAACGCGAGGAGTCTGCCGCCCGGCTTCGCGAAATACAGGCGGAACTTGCCCGCCTGGCACGCCTCAATGAACTCGGCGAGATGGTCTCGACGCTCGCCCACGAACTCAACCAGCCGCTATCGACGATCGCCAACTATGCGCAGGGTTGCAGCCGTCTGCTGCATGGTATGGATGGCGCCCCGGCGACGCAGGCGCGCGAGGCGATCGGCGAAATTACCCGCCATTCCCTGCGCGCCGGCGAAATCATAAGGAATCTGCGGGAATTCGTTGTCCGCGGGGAAACCGAGCGAACACCCGAGGATATCCGCAAGCTTGTGCAGGATGCGGGCGCGCTCGCGCTCGTCGGCTCGCGCGAGCGCGGCGTGCAGACGATCTACCGCTTCGGACCGGGTGCCGAGAAGGTCCTTGTCGATCACATCCAGATCCAGCAGGTCCTGACCAATCTGATGCGCAACGCCACCGAGGCCATGCAGGCAAGCGAGACGCGCGAGCTTCTCGTCAGCACGGCCCTTGCTCCCGATGGAGATATTGTCGTGGAAGTTTCCGACACGGGGCCGGGGATTCCGGACGAGATAGAGGCGAAGCTGTTCAGCCCTTTCGTCACGACGAAGGCGGGAGGAATGGGGATAGGCCTGTCCATTTCGAAACGTATAGTGGAAGCCCATGGAGGCAGGATAACGGCGCGGCGAAACGACAAGGGCGGCGCCACCTTCCGCTTCTCGCTTCCCGCGGCCAGGGAGCATGCCTCCAATGCAAGCCACTGATTGCGTGGTCCATATAGTCGATGACGAGGAATCGATCAGAAAGTCGCTGACCTTCCTGCTGACCACGGTCGGCTTTACCGTTCGCGTCCACGAATCGGGAGCTCAGTTCCTGGCGATCGCGTCCGGCCTGAAGAATTGCTGTCTCGTTACGGATCTGAGAATGCCTGAAATGGACGGCGTGGAACTGCTGCAGCGCCTCAGGGAGATCCCGGTCGTGATCCCATCGATCGTCGTCACCGGCCACGGCGACGTTCCGATGGCCGTCAGAGCAATGAAGGCCGGCGCTGTCGACTTTATCGAGAAGCCTTTCGCCGATGAGGTTCTCATCGGGGCGATCCGGTCTGCGGCCGAAGGGCTGGCCGGCGGCGAAGCTCGCGAGGATGTCGCATCGATCCAATCGAACATGGCGCTGCTGACCGATCGCGAAAAAGAGGTCCTGTATCGCGTTGTCGAAGGCCAGCAGAACAAGGTCATCGCCTACAACCTCGCCATCAGCCCACGCACCGTCGAAGTTCACCGCGCCAATGTCATGGCGAAGATGGGGGCACACAGCCTGCCGGAACTCGTCCGTATGACGCTCGCCGCCGGGCTCGATACCAGAGCTGGCTGAGGAAAACGTGTATGCGGTTTTCCGCCCGAATCCCGCTCCGACATATTGGAACCGATCACGTCTATGATTTTTGGCCTGATCGAGCCAAAATCGTCGTGATCCAGATGTCTACGTAGATACCCGTAGAGGAAGTCCCGAATATCCTCCGATAAATTTTCGTCCGATCATGCGAGGCGTTGGGAGAGGGGGCAATCATGCACGGGCTGACGTCACTATCACCGACCGCTTCACATCGCCTCGGCGCCCGCAATTTTCCAGCCGATCCATTCGATTTTTGGGACGGCGCGCACGCTCCGATCAGCATATTGACCGATGGGCAGAGCATCTACATCGATGGTGAAAGGGCGACCCGGATCTATCGGGTCGAATACGGCGCCGTTCGGGAGTGCCGGATCCTGAGCAGCGGCCGACGGCTTATCGTGGCATTCCACATGGCTGGAGAGTGGTTCGGCCTGCAGAATGGCAACACCTATCGGTTTTCCGCCGAAGCGATCGGCGCCACAGGCATACAGAGCTTCGGTCGCGATGAGCCTCAGGAATTCCTGCAAAGCCTCATGCCGGCTGCGCTCGACAGCCTTGCCAGCGCGCAGGAACATCAACTGGTGATTGGACGGCAATGTGCGGTCGAGCGGATCGCCGCCTTCCTGGTCGAAATGTCGGCGCGTCGCGGCGGACTTGCCAATTTTGAGCTCCCGATGTCGCGCACGGACATTGCCGACTATCTCGGCCTCACGGTCGAGACCGTGTCGCGGGCACTGACGAAACTCAAGCACCGGAGGATAATCCGGCTGCATGGCCTGCGAGGCGTGGAAGTGCTCCAGCGCGATGCATTGAAGAGGCTCTGCGCATAACGGCATTTTGCGTCCGTTCTCCCCACCAGTCGCGCCTCATATTGATCTGGGTCAACGCACCGACAAGGAGACCACACTATAGTGCCTTCGGCGTCGCCGGCCCTGCGCCCTTGGCGCGCCGCGAATTGCGGATCTGTCCGCGAGGGGAACAGAAAACCGAACCACGGGAAAAAGCTGCCGCCGGGGAAGGTGACCGGCAGACCGGGCGAGGCAGGTGTCCTGCGGGATGGATACACGGCTTCAGTTCGGCGCGCGGAAACAGCGGTCTATCGCCATGGAAACGATCCTCGCCGTCAACGCCGGCTCATCGAGCCTCAAGTTCAAGATCTTCGGGATCGAGGACTCGAGGAACCTGCGGCCCCTCATCGGAGGCAAGCTGGACGGCATTGGCGTGACGCCTCGGCTGTGCGCTCGGGCCGCCGGGAATCTGAATGTGACACAGGACTTTGCGCCGGATGAGGTTCCTGATCTGACTGCGGCAATCCGCCATGTCGAGGCATGGCTGCGCGAGACGCAGAAAATCCGCCTTTCCGCGGTCGCCCATCGCGTCGTCCATGGCGGCCCTGACTTTAGCGGCCCGGTGGTCGTCAATGAAGACGTGCTGCACCGCCTCGAACAATTCATACCATTGGCGCCTCTCCACCAGCCCCATAACATCGCTCCGATCCGCATACTGCGCGACAGGCGTCCAGAGCTGCCGCAAGTCGCCTGCTTCGACACGGCCTTCCATCGCAGCCATTCCGCCCTTGCCGATCGTTATGCGATCCCGGAGCACCTTCACGCCGAGGGCGTACGGAGATACGGGTTCCATGGGTTGTCCTACGAATATGTCTCCCAGCATTTAAGCGAGGTCGCACCCGACATTGCGGGCGGGAGGCTGATCGTCGCGCATCTTGGAAGCGGAGCCTCCATGTGCGCCATCCAGCACGGGCGCAGCGTGGAAAGCACATTCGGGTTCACGACGCTTGATGGGCTGCCGATGGGAACGCGTTGCGGCCAGATCGATCCCGGCGTCATCCTGTATCTTCTCTCAGAGAAGGGGATGACGGGGACGCAGGTACGGGATCTGCTCTATCGCGAATGCGGCCTGATCGGATTGTCGGGCATCAGCAACGACATGCGCGAGCTTCTGGAGAGCGCTCATCCGAGGGCCGCGTTTGCGATCGACTATTTCGTCCATCGGGTCGGTCTCTATGCGGGCGAGTTTGCTGCCGCGCTTGGCGGACTCGACGCCTTCGTCTTCACGGCGGGCATCGGCGAAAATTCCGCCGTGGTGCGGGCACGTATCGTCGAGAGGCTCGCCTGGCTAGGAGCCCGGCTGGATCCAGTGGCCAACGAGGCAGGGGCGCTTCGGATATCGAGCGGGGAAAGCAGCATCCCATTGTTCGTCGTTCCGACGGATGAGGAATTGATGATCGCACGGCACGCGCTGGACGTGATTGCTTCCTGCAGCGGCCTGTGAAGCGATCGCACGGCATGGTTCTTCGAGCTCAGGCCGGTCGAGTTTGCCATAGGGGTTGACATGGACACGCAAAAGGTACCGTTCAGGACGACGGCGTTGCGCTTTGTACAGGCGGTCGGGCACTTCATGACATCAGAGGTGGGCTGGAAAGCAAGATTGATGTTTGCCGGACTGGTCGCACTCCTGTGCGGCATCAACGGCCTGAATGTCGTCAACAGCTATGTCGGGCGAAACTTCATGACGTCGATCGCAAATCGCGACATGCCGGAATTCCTCCGGCAGGCGTTTTTTTATGTCGGTGTCTTCGCTGCCTTGACGGTTGTCGGCGTCATGGCACGGTTCGCCGAAGAAAGACTGGCGCTTCTATGGCGCGAGTTCCTGACCCGCAGGGCGGTCAAGTTGTACCTCGCCGATGCGACCTATTATCATCTCGATAGGTCGGGACAACTCGCCAACCCTGATCAGAGGATCGCCGACGACGTTCGCGCCTTCACGGTCACGACGCTTTCCTTTCTCATCATGGTGCTCAACAGCAGCCTCACGATCCTCGCTTTTTCGGGCGTACTCTGGACGATCAGTCCGTTGCTGTTCGGCGTGGCCGTCCTCTATGCCGCCTGCGGTTCCTACCTGACGATCACGCTTGGCCGGCCGCTGATCCAGCTGAACTATGATCAGCTGGACAAGGAGGCCAACTTCCGTTCCGACCTCATTCAGGTTCGGGAAAACGCCGAAGCCATCCTGCTGGCGCGCGACGAAAGGCGACTGACGGATCGGCTGATTCTCCGGGTTGACGACCTGGTGAGCAACTTCCGCCGGATCACATCCATCAATCGCAATGTCGGTTTTTTCACCACCGGCTACAACTGGATGATCCAGATCATTCCGGCATTGATCATTGCTCCGGCTTTCATCAAAGGAGAGATCGATTTCGGCGTGATTACCCAATCGGCCGTAGCCTTCACGCTGCTCGTCGGTGCGTTCTCGCTGATCGTCACGCAGTTTCAGTCGCTGTCGACTTTCGCTGCAGTGGTCGCACGGCTTAGTTCCCTGTTGCGAGCGATTGAGCAGTCGAAATCGACCAGGGGCTCTGCCGTCGAGCTCGTCGAGAGGGGAGGCCCTCTCGCCTACGATAGCCTCACTCTCCTCTCTCCGGCGGACGGGAAGGTCCTGATCAAGGACTTGTCAATATCGATCCCTGACGGGACGCGTGTTCTGCTCACGGGATCGGACCCGTCAGCGGGAGTAGCCCTGCTCAGAGCCACCGCCGGCGTCCGAAGTGAGGGAGCGGGGCGCATTCTCCGCCCGTATGCAGACGAGCTTCTCTTTCTTGCCCAGCGGCCCTACATGCCGCGAGGCAGTTTGCGCCAGATTCTCACCCGTACCGCATATCGTGGCGAGATGCCGGATGACAGCATTTTTCAGCTGCTACGGGAACTCGAACTCGAATATCTGGCGAAGCGGGCGGGTGGATTGGACGTGGAGCAGGACTGGGGGACATCGCTATCGCTGCGGGAACAGCAACTGCTCGCCTTTATCGACATACTGCTCGCCAAACCGCGGCTTGTTTTTCTGGATCATCTGGGGCCGACGCTCGGTTCCGACAAGGTCCGAAAGCTGCTGTCGATGCTTTCAGAGAATTCGGTCGGTTGCGTCAATATGGCGGAGGCGGATGAAGCTCGTCGCTTTTACGACGCCGTGCTGGACTTTGGCGAACAGGGAGCATGGACGTGGACTGCGAACCAGCCCGAGCCGTAGATCCAGCGACCTGTCGTAGCTTTGCAATATGTATATGCGCATTTTCTAATTGAAAGGACAACACGGAGGAGCCTGAGATGCATGTTAAGGATGTGATGATGACGAAAGTGGTCACGGTCTCGCCGGACAACAGCGTCAAACGGGCGGCCGAAGTCATGCTGGCTAATCATGTCAGCGGTCTTCCTGTTGTTGACGATAAAGGCCGGCTCGTAGGCATCATCAGCGAAGGCGACCTGTTGCGGCGGGCGGAACTGGGAGGTGGTGCCATTGCCGCGCTCGGCGATGAAAACCTGTCTGCCGAAGAGAGAGCACGCCTGTTCGTGAAGAGTAACGCCTGGAAGGTTGGCGATGTGATGAGCGCGTCTCCAGTCACCGTAATGGAAGACGCCTTGCTGATGCGTGTCGCCAGACTGATGGAAGAGCATCATATCAAACGGCTTCCCGTTATGAGAGGCGACACCCTCGTCGGCATCGTCAGTCGCGCCGATCTGCTTCAGGCGATCGTTTCGGCGGAGCTCGACGGGACGGCGCCGGGGGACGAGGCAATCAGTCGCAGTATCGCGATGCGCCTGAAGGAAAATGCTGCCCTTGAAAGGCAGGATGTGTTGGCAACCGTTACCGACGGAATTGTCCATCTCTGGGGAAGCGTCGATTCGGCCGAGTGCAGAAATGTCGCGCGGGTCGTGGCGGAAAATGTTCGCGGCGTGAAAGGAGTGGTCGAGCACTTCGGCGAAAACGCTGGTGGCGCCTAAAACGTTGCAGGCACACCATGCCAGATAAATTCTGGCGTGGTAATGTATAGCCTATGTATAAGCGTGGCAGCATTGCAGCCGTGCCATGTATATTATTGGCTTTGTTAGTTTATGTTCACGTTTATGCGTCAATACTTATAGAGTAATCTGGAAAATTTATTTGATTTTACTGCTGTTTCGTGGTTTTTGAACGATTGTAGATTTCGAAGAAAATTCAGGGTCAGACGGGTGAACATCCCGTTGAAGCTAGGCAGGATCGGAGCACCGGCATCTGCCGCCCCTGATGCTGGGCAAGGCCTCTACTAGGTGCGCGTCCAGCTGGCGGCGAAAGCATCGAAAGTTATTGCCAACTGCCGCATGCAGCAGCCTGAAGACACGAGAATTCCATAGCGACCGGTCCGGCTCTCGAGGGAGGAAGAACAAATGGCTTCTTTGAAAACGGCAACGCGTGAAAGCCTACGTGCCGACGAAGACACGGCAACGAGAGATCCACTTTCAAAGGAAGAATTGCGGTTGATGGACGCCTATTGGCGTGCCTCGAACTATCTGTCCGTCGGCCAGATCTACCTCCTCGACAACCCGCTGTTGAAGGAGCCGCTGAAACGCGCGCACGTCAAGTCGCGACTTCTCGGCCATTGGGGGACGTCGCCGGGTCTGAACATGCTTTACGTGCATCTGAACCGCGTCATCAAGCGGGATGATCTCAACATGATCTATGTCATCGGCCCCGGTCACGGCGGACCGTCCCTGGTCGCGCACGCTTACCTGGAGGGCACGTACAGCGAGGTCTATCCGAATATAAGCCGGGACGCAGAGGGGATGGGGTGGCTGTTCAAGCAGTTCAGCTTCCCGGGCGGGATCCCGAGCCACGTCGCCCCGGAGACACCGGGCAGCATCCATGAGGGCGGCGAACTCGGCTATGCCCTGAGTCACGCCTATGGGGCCGCATTCGACAATCCGGATCTGATCGTTGCCTGTATCGTCGGCGACGGTGAAGCGGAGACCGGGCCGCTTGCGACGGGCTGGCACGGCAACAAGTTCCTGAATCCGGCGCGAGACGGCTGCGTTCTGCCGATCCTGCATCTCAATGGGTACAAGATCGCCAATCCGTGCTTCCTCGCGCGGATACCTGAGGATGAATTGCGGAAGTTCTTCGAGGGGATGGGATATACGCCCTATTTTGTCGAGGGCGACGATCCGAAGATTGTGCATCAGGACGTTGCGCGCACGCTCGACAGGGCGGTCGCCGATATACAGGAGATCTGGCGCCAGGCGCGCAGCAGCAAGAAGGTCAAGCGTCCGGCGTGGCCGATGATCGTCTTCCGCACGCCGAAGGGCTGGACGTGTCCGCCGGAGATCGACGGCAAGAAATGCGAGGGATACTGGCGTTCGCACCAGGTGCCGATGGGCGATATGGACAAGCCGGAGCATATCCGCATTCTCGAAAAATGGATGAAGAGCTACCGGCCCGAAGAACTGTTCGACGAAAACGGCCGGTTCAAGCCCGAACTGGAGGCGTTGGCTCCGTTGGGCCGTCGCAGGATGAGCGACAACCCGCATGCCAATGGCGGACTGGTGCTGCGGGATCTCAAGATGCCCGACTTCCGGGACTACGCGGTGGATGTTTCAAGCCCTGGCGCTGTGGTCGTTGAATCGGCACGGGTGATGGGCAAGTATCTCCGCGATGTCATGAAACAGAACCTGGAGAGCAAGAACTTCCGCCTGTTCAGTCCAGACGAAAACAACTCCAATCGCTGGCAGGACGTCCTCGAGGTCACGAACCGCTGCTACATGGCGGAAATCTATCCGGAAGACGATCATCTGTCCCCGGACGGCCGAGTGATGGAAGTGCTGAGCGAGCACCAGTGCCAGGGATGGCTGGAAGGCTATCTGCTCACGGGTCGCCACGGGTTCTTTTCCTGCTATGAAGCCTTCATCCACATCATCGATTCCATGTTCAACCAACACGCCAAGTGGCTGAAGGTCTGCAATCACATCCCATGGCGTCGCCCGATCGCCTCGCTGAACTATTTCCTGAGTTCGCACGTCTGGCGTCAGGATCACAACGGCTTCAGTCATCAGGATCCGGGCTTCATCGATCATGTGGTCAACAAGAAGGCCGACGTCATCAGGGTCTACCTCCCGCCGGATGCCAACACGCTTCTGTCGGTGACGGATCACTGCCTGCGCAGCCGCAATTACGTCAATGTCGTTGTTGCGGGCAAGCAGCCAGCGCCACAGTGGCTCACGATGGATCAGGCCATCAAGCATTGCACCGAGGGACTGGGCATCTGGGAATGGGCCAGCAACGACAAGGGCGCCGAACCCGATGTCGTCATGGCATGCTGCGGCGACGTTCCGACACTCGAGACATTGGCCGCCGTCCAGCTGATACGAGAGCACCTGCCGGAGTTGAAGGTACGCGTGATCAACGTCGTGAACCTAATGAAGCTTCAGCCGCCGGAGGAGCACCCGCACGGTCTGTCCAACCGCGATTTCGATGCCTTCTTCACCAAGGACAAGCCGATCATTTTCGCCTTCCACGGCTATCCGTGGCTGATCCACCGCCTGACTTACCGCCGCACCAACCATTACAATCTGCATGTTCGCGGATACAAGGAAGAGGGTACCACGACGACACCCTTCGACATGGTGGTCCTGAATGAGCTCGATCGGTTCCACCTGGTCCAGGACGTCATCGACCGCCTGCCTCAACTCGGGGCCCGCGCGGCATACTTCAAGCAGGCCATCCATGAGCGGCTGATCGAACACAAGCAGTATATCGAGAAGTACGGCGATGACATGCCGGAGATCAGCGGCTGGAAATGGGGCGTCAAGAGCACGTCGAAGGCGCGTCAAAGGACGTCGACCGAAGGCGATAACGCCTGAAGAGGGCTGCAGGTTCAGAGCAATTCACGGAAAAGTGCGGAGCAATTTTTCATTCGGAATTGCATAAAAACAAAGAGTTGGAGCGGTTCGGCGATTCCATGAAAAGCTGAACCGCTCCACGTGGTGCTGACCGATCGGCTGCGATGTCTGTATCGGCGTGCAGATTGAGGGAGATCATAGTGAAAACGGCGGGCGATCGAAAATTGTCTTCTTCGAGCCGAGGCGAAAATGCGGCCTTGCTGTCAAACGGTCGCTATAGCGTGCTGATCACCGAAGCCGGCGCGGGCTATGCGAGTTGGCGAAACGCCGACGTGACGCGGTGGCGCGAGGATCCTACACGGGATTGCTGGGGACAGTTTTGCTACGTCAGGGATCTTTCCGATGGCCGCACCTGGTCCATCGGACGACAGCCAATTTTAACCCCTCCAGATGTCTATCAGCACGACTTTCATGGTGACAGGGCTGAGTTCCGTTGCCGTCACGAAGACATCGAGACAAGTTGGACGGTTTCAGTTGCTCCGGATGAGCATGCCGAAGTTCGGCTGCTGACGATCGTGAACCACGGCCAGGGCAAGCGAAGCCTTGAGTTCACCAGCTATGCCGAAGTCTGCCTGAACGATCGCCGGGCGGATATGGCGCATCCGGCATTTGCCAAGCTTTTCGTGGAGACCAGTTACGATGAAGCTACCGGCGCCCTGTTTGCGCGTCGAAGGCCGCGCGCCGCAGGAGAGGATGCGCTCTGGGCAGTTCACGTTTCATCGTCGACCGAAAATGTCCAGGATACGATCGACTACGAGACCGACAGGGCTAAGTTCCTTGGACGCGGCCGCACGCCCGCCAATCCCGTTATTCTCGATGACGTCATGCCCCTTTCCAGGACGGTCGGACCCGTCCTCGATCCCGTCTTCTCGCTCAGGCGGCGGGTCGATCTGGAGCCGGGCGCGACCGCTCGCCTGTCCTTCGTGACGGGAGCCTCCAACAGCCAGGCCGCCGTGCAGGCAATCGCCGAGAGATATTCGATGATCGACGCGGCAGACCGGGCGCTTTCCGGCGCCCTTAGCGCCTGTCAGCGGGAACTTGCCGCCCTGAAGGTGACTTCCGGAGAAGTTCCCCTGCTCAACCGGCTGGCCGGGAGCATCGTATTTGCTGATCCCGCATTACGGGACGAGGATGCGGTCAGAGCGAACCGGCTCGGCCGTGCAGCGCTTTGGGCTTTGGGGATATCAGGGGATCTTCCGATCGTGCTGGCGCGCGTCTCCGCTGACGAGCATGCGGCTTTCGTCAACGATCTGCTGCGCGCGCAGATTTTTGCTCGGCATCGAGGTTTGCAATTCGATCTGGTCTTCTCCGATGAGGGCGACAGCGATAGCAGCAGCCGGTTGAGCGAGGAGATCCGGGCCGGTTCGAATGGCAAGTTTCTGGGCAAGCCGGGAGGAATATTCGTGCTGCCCGAAGCGGCGGCTTCAAACGAGCAATTGACAGCCGTCGCGGCTGCCGCGCGCGTCGTCCTCTCCGGTGGACGTGGTTCGCTCGCCAACCAGCTCGCTCGTCGATCGGCGCCGGCCTCCGTTCCGGTGCAGACGGTGCAAACACGGCCCTCGGCGAAAGTCGAAACAGCTCGCTCCGTTCCTGTTGCGAACCTCGCCCACTGGAATGAATTCGGTGGTTTTGGTCCTGACGGGCGCGAATATGTCATTGTCATCGATAGCAAAAGTTCGCGTGGCAGAGCCTTACCGCCGGCGCCCTGGACGAACGTCATTGCGAATCCGGATTTCGGCTGTCTGACGACGGAGGCTGGCTTTGGATATAGCTGGGCGGGCAATAGCCAGATGAACAGGCTGACGCCCTGGTCGAACGATCCTGTTTCGGACGCACCGGGCGAGGTGGTGTACGTGCGTGACGAGGAGTCCGGGGAGATCTGGACGCCCACACCCTTGCCCTGCGGACCAAGTACTGTGGTGACCGTTCAGCATGGCCAGGGATATAGCCGGTATATCTGCGACAGCGATGGCCTTCATCATGAGCTTACAGTGCATGTGCCGTCGAAGGATCCGGTCAAGATCATCCTGCTTTCGCTGAGGAACGATGACAACAGGAGCCGTCGCCTGACTGTGACCCATTTCGTCGAATGGGTCCTTGGAACCCACCGCGAAAATGCCGCGATGCAGGTCGTCTGTGAACGGGACGAGGAGACGGGAGCCATCCTGGCGAAGAACGCCTGGGCAGGTGATTTCGCCGGAAAGATGGCCTTCACGGCGGCAGGTCAGACCGCGCGATCCGCGACCGCTGATCGGACCGAGTTTCTTGGCAGACATGGCTCGGCAGCTCGACCGGCAGCACTTGACGGATCCGATTTGGCCGGACGTTTCGCTCCGCTGCAAGACCCTTGCTCAGCGCTGATGGTGGAGCTCTCTCTGGCTCCGGGCGAGAACAAGGAGGTCGTCTTTGTGCTTGGGCAGGCGGGCGATCTCGAAGAGGTTCGCCGGCTCGTCGGTGCCTATGCCCGAGCCGATAGGGCGCACGTGAGTCTCGCCGCTGCTGTCGGTCAATGGGACGGCATGCTGGGCGCGCTTCAGGTTTCGACGCCAGACTCAGCCTTGGATCTAATGATGAACCGATGGCTGCTATACCAAGTCCTCGCCTGCCGCGTCTGGGCGCGCACGTCCAACTACCAGTCCGGCGGCGCCTACGGCTTCAGGGACCAGCTTCAGGACGTCATGGCTCTGGTCCACTGTGCACCTGGCGAGGCGCGCGCGCAGATCCTGCGATCGGCCGCCCGACAATTCGAAGAGGGCGATGTACAGCACTGGTGGCACCCGCCGTCCGGCGTGGGAGTCCGTACCAGGATCACGGACGACCTCTATTTCCTGCCGCTGGTCGTTCATCACTACGTTTCCACAACTGGCGACGTGCAACTGCTCGACGAGATGCTCCCCTTCGTCAGTTGGCCGGTACTGGAGGACGATCAGGAGGAACGCTTCGGCGTGCCGGACACCAGCGAGCGGACGGCCACCGTCTACGAGCACTGCATTCTGGCGCTGGAACATGGCTATCGGCTCGGCAGTCACGGTCTCCCGCTCATGGGAACGGGCGACTGGAACGACGGCATGAACAAGGTCGGAGCGGGCGGCAAGGGAGAAAGTGTGTGGAACGGATGGTTCTTTGTCACGGTGCTCGACGCATTTTGCGCAATTGCCGTTTCGCGCGGTGATGACCAACGCGCCGCTTGGTGCCGCGAGCGAGCCGAAGGCTTGAGGGGGGCACTGGAAGACAAGGCCTGGGATGGGGCCTGGTACCTTCGTGCCTTTTTCGACGACGGAACGCCGCTCGGCTCGCATCTGAACGACGAGTGTCAGATAGACGCGATCCCTCAGGCATGGGCAGTTATCTCGGGCCGCGCCGATGCTGAGCGGGCAAAGCAGGCAATGGAGGCCGTCCATGATCGTCTGGTCCGCGAGGAAGACCGGTTGATCAAGCTTTTCGAACCCCCCTTCGACAATGGCGCGCTGCAGCCGGGCTACATAAGGGGCTATGTCCCGGGCATCCGCGAAAATGGCGGGCAATACACGCACGCGGCTACCTGGGTCGTTCTGGCCACGGCGCTGCAGGGCGATGGCGATCGCGCCTTGAAGCTGTGGAACCTGATCAATCCGATCTATCATGCGGCGACGGGTGACCAGGTCGAGCACTACAAGGTGGAGCCCTATGTGGTCTGCGCCGACATATACGGTGCACCACCACATGTCGGCCGTGGCGGCTGGACCTGGTACACGGGATCGGCCGGCTGGCTCTATCGCGTCGCGCTGGAAGCCATTCTCGGCTTTCGAAGGCAGGGAGCGGTCCTGCGGTTTGAACCATGCGTACCGGCCGGCTGGCCGGGATACGAGCTGAAATACCGATACGGATCGGCGACCTACCAGATTCGTTTCGACAATTCCGCAGGGACCGGTCGGGGCGTGTCGGGCGTCGTGCTGGACGGCAATCCCGTGGCCGATGGAGCCTTGCCGCTCCAGGACGACGGGCGCGTTCATGACGTCCAGGTGACATTGGGGACGCGGCCATGAAAGAGATCAGCCTCGGCGACGCCGATCTCAATCGACTGCCGACCGATCAGGACCTGGCCCGGCTCCAGTTCACCACACTGCTCTACTACCTGCATTGCACCAATCCCGATAACGGGCTGGTTCGCGACAAGACCGAGCCGCACGCGCCGGCCAGCATCGCGGCGATCGGCATGGCGCTCGCAACCATTCCCGTCATTGTGGAGCGCGGCGTCATCATCCGGGAATTTGCCGCGAAGATAACCCGCAGGCGCCTGCGATACCTGATGTCCTGTCCGCAGGGACCGGAACCGGACGCCTCCGGATACAAGGGGTTCTTCTATCATTTTCTCGACATAGAGACGGGTCGGCGTGTGTGGCAATGCGAGCTCTCCACGATCGACTCGGCTTTTCTGTTTGCCGGCGCCCTGACGGTTGCCACCTATTTCGACCAGGACACGGCCGACGAAGTGGAGATACGCGAGCTTGCCAATGCGCTCTACGAGCGTGCCGATTGGAATTGGGCACGGGACCAGGGAGCGACGCTGACGCATGGTTGGCATCCTGAACCGGGTTCATCCCCTATCGCTGGCGCGGCTATGACGAGGGCCTGCTTCTCTACATTCTCGGGCTCGGGTCGCCGACCCATCCATTGCCCCCCGAAAGCTATGCCGCCTATACGGAAAGCTATGAATGGAGAAATATCTACGGCCGCGAGCTCCTCTATTCGGGACCGCTTTTCACCCATCAGCTGTCGCACATGTGGATCGATTTTCGGGGCATCCGCGACGAATTCATGCGTGATCATGACAGCGACTATTTCGAAAACAGCCGGCATGCAACCTATGTCCAGCAGGAATACGCGATCCGCAATCCGCTGGACTTCGCCGGATATGGCGAACATTGCTGGGGCTTTACCGCCTGTGACGGACCCGGCTGGATCAACCGGCAGGTCGACGGCGTGGAGAGGAAGTTCTTCGACTATATCGCCCGCGGTGCCCCCTTTGGGCCGGATGACGGCACGGTGGCGCCATGGGTCGTAGTGGCCGCTCTGCCCTTCGCACCGGAGATTGTCGTGCCGACGGTGCGTAATTTCGCGCGGATGAATCTAGGCATGACAAAGCTTTACGGATTCAAGCCATCGTTCAATCACACCTTCACCGTGGAGGACAGCTCGGTCGGCTACTGGGTGACGCCCTATCATTTCGGCATCGACCAGGGGCCGGTCGTTCTTATGATCGAGAATTATCGAACAGCTCTGCTCTGGAATATCATGCGATCATGCCGGCCGATTGTGACGGGGCTGCGTCGTGCCGGATTCTCCGGCGGCTGGCTCTGACGGCTTGCGGGACGCCCCGTCGGAGCCGGTCATTCGGCCCATTCCGCATCGGCAGTGAAGGCGATTGTCAGCCAGCGATTGACGCTCTCGTCGCCGATTGCCGCGCCGATCTCGTCGCGGACGGCGTCCCACTCCTCGACGCTTTTGGGCGGCAGACCCGGCGGCACGATGAAATAAAGTTCGATCTGTGTGGCGCGCCCGACCTTTGCGACATAGGCGCGGTAGGAGAGGAACCCCATCCGACGCACGGTCTCGGCGGCGACGTGATCGACATGCGCCTTGAGGTCTACGGGCGTGATCAGCAGGATATCGGAGAGCGCCTGCCACACCGTGCCGACTGGCAGCGGGATGATAACGAGACAGACCAGCGCCAGGACGACCGGATCGACATAGGGCGAGAGCCAGCCGGCGGAGGTGCCTTCCAAAGCGTATCCGATGATGAAGGCGACGAGCAGGGCAAGCGTAATGCCGCCCGACATGATCCAGGCCTTGACGTCCAGCGCGACGAAATCCGATTGCAGCCTGCGGTTCACCCGCCTTCCGGCCGCGGCCATGATCGTGCAGATGGCGAGCGTGACTGCGGCATAGACGATCGCAACGCCGAAGCGAAGATCATGGCCGCCGTTCATGATGTTGATGATGGCGTTGATCAAGGCATAGATCGCGACCGCAATCAGCAGGGCACCGTTCAGCATGAGCACGATCGGCTCGAGATGCCAGAAACCCATGGTGAAGCGGTTGCGGATCCTGCCGGACATCGCATCGCCCCGCGCAGATCTGACGATGAGGCTGGAAACCCAGAGCGCGAGAATGGTCATACCGGCATCGGCAAGCGAATAGACCCCGTCAAAGGCGATGGAGAAGGATCCGGAAACGAGACCGAAGACGATGCCGAACAGGGCGACTATGACAGTGGCGACGATCGAAGCGCGCAGGAAGCCTTGCTCACTCCACATTTTCACCTCCGGGGGTGGTTTGCCCGACCCCTCGAATCCGCCGGCACGACGGTCGCAGGTCCAACTGCGGAGCATTTTAGCGCTTCCGCCACCGCAGCGGGCAATTTTCGGTATGCCGGGGGAGATTATCTGCACAGCGAGGCATTCAGCCAGCCTCAAAGCGATCGCTCAAGCTCCTCCCAGAGGCTTTCGGCAAAACTGCGCAGGACTGTGAATTCAAAACGATCGTGGCCGGTTCGGGCAATCTGTACCGACACATGGCCGAAGAGCGTCATGGCTGCGTGACCCTCGGCGAACGCGTCCGAGTCAGTATCGATGGCGGTACCCTTGGCAAGCACCTCAGCGGCACGGGCGCCCGAAAGTCCGATGCGAACCCTGCCGTGGCTCTGGTCCGAGACAAAGGCCCTGCCCTGCAAGATCCTTGCAAATTCCTTCACCTCGGATGATGCCACGCGTTCGTCGCCGGCAATGAACCACTGCCGGAATCCCGCGGCCCGGATCGAGCTCGCCGGGAAACCGCATTGTGCCAATACCTGCGCCAGAAATGCCGCATCCACCGCACCCGATACATGAAGTAGGTGGCCTTCGGGACTCGCCTCTAATTGGACGTCCTCGCCGCGGACGGTGGTCTTTCCGGTCAAGGCTGGCCTGTGTTCGGGGAAATCAGACATGGAGCCTCTCGTTTTCGGGATCGACAAATACCGGATTGCAGAGCACGGCCTCGGCAAATTCCTTGCGCAGTCCGTTCCAGACGATCACCTTTTCGCCAATGCGATCCGGTCCGCGCTTGACGAGCGCCAGCCCGATCGTGTGGCCGAGGCTCGGCGAGTAGGCGCTGGAGGTAACATAACCCTGATCGTTTTCGAGGGTCGCTGCGGCGCCGTCAGCAAGGATATGAGCGCCGGTGCGAAAGCTCGCCGCCGGATCGAGCGGCTTGACGCCGACGAGACGCGGGCGGTCGTCTGCCTGCAGTCCCTCGCGGCTCAGCATCGCCTTGCCGATGAAGTCGGCCTTCGAGGCAGAAACCATCCGGTCGAATCCGAGGTCGTGCGGCGTCACGGTGCCGTTGATTTCCGCGTGGGTGACATGGCCTTTCTCAATGCGCATGACCCCGAGCGCTTCGGCGCCATAGGGGCAGATGCCGTGGTTTTCGCCGGCCGCCATGATGGCATCGGCCACCCACTCGCCGTAGCCGGCGGGAACGGCGAGTTCGTAGGCGAGCTCACCGGAGAAGGAGATCCGGAAGAGCCGGCCTTCGAGCTTCCCGCCGAAGAGACTGACTGCGCGCGCACTCATGAAGGGGAACGCCGCGTGGGAAATATCCTCGTCGATAATACTCGACAGAATGGCGCGCGACTTCGGCCCTGCTATCGCCATCTGCGCCCACTGATCCGTCGATGAGGCAAGATAGACATCGAGCTCCGGCCAGAGCGTCTGGGCGCAGAATTCCAGATGGGCGAGGACACCGGCGGCAAGCGCCGTGGTCGTCGTCATGAAGAAATGATCGTCGCCGAGCCTGCTGGTGGTGCCGTCGTCATAGATGAAGCCGTCTTCGCGCAGCATGATGCCGTAACGCGCCTTGCCGACGGGAAGCTTGGCGAAGCCGTTGCAGTAGATCCGGTCGAGGAAGGTGGCGGCATCCTTGCCGAAGATTTCGATCTTGCCGAGGGTCGAGACGTCGCAGATGCCGGCATTGTTCCGGATATTCAGGACTTCGCGGTCGACGCTTTCGCGCCACGTCCTCTCGCCTTCGCGGGGGAACCAGGACGAACGATACCAGAGACCCGTCTCGACGAAGACCGCGCCATTCTTCTCGGCCCAGCCGTGCAGCGGCGATTTGCGGGCAGGCTGGAAGTGCTTTCCGCGCGCGGAGCCGGTCAGCGCGCCGAAGGATACGGGCGTATAGAAGGGGCGGAAGGTCGTGGTGCCGACCGTCGCCGGCGAGACGCCGCGCGCCTGCGCCAGAATGCCGATCGCATTGATGTTGGAAAGCTTGCCCTGGTCGGTCGCCATGCCGTTGGTGGTGTAGCGCTTGGCAAGCTCGACATGGCCGTAACCCTCGCGAACGGCAAGGCCGAGATCCTTGAGGTGGACGTCGTTCTGATAGTCGACGAAAGCCTTGCCCTTGCCGCCCTTGACGTACCAGAGCGGCTTTGGTGTCGCTGATGCATCGGCAACGGGGGCGAAGGCTGGCTCTGCCTTGGTGAAGCCGATCGCTTTCAGTGCGGTCACAGCTTTCTCGGCTCCATCGCCGAGACATGCCGCGACTGTGGCAAGGCCGGCGGCGGAGCCGGCAACAGCCAAACCCTCCTGTATTGGCGGCGCCAGAAAGGCCGATTTTTCATCCGACCATTGCGGCTTGCCGCCGCGATGGCAGGCAAGATGAATGATCGGGCTCCAGCCGCCGGACATGGCAAGTGCATCCGCCTCGATCTTGCGCACGCCGCTTATGGTTTCGATGGTAACGTGGCTGAGGCGTTTGCCGCCATGTGCATCGAGGACGCGGGAGCCCTTCAGCACCTCGGCACGGCCGGCCCAGCCCTCATCCGCATCCTCGCGGCTGTCGACGATCGCCGCGACCTCCACACCCGCAGCCTCGAGATCGACCGCGGCGCGATAGCCGACGGCATTGGTCGTGAAGACCACGCTGCGCGAACCGGGCGCAACAGCTTGCCGGTTCAGATAGCTGCGCACGGCTCCCGCCATGATGACGCCCGGAATGTCGTTGCCGCCGAAGACGAGCGGACGTTCTTCCGCACCGGTCGCAAGAACCGCCTGTCTGGCGATGATGCGCCATAGCCTTTCCACCGGGCGGCCCGGATCGGGAGTCGCCACATGCTTCTGCACGCGCTCGACCGCGCCGAAGACATTGTCGTCATACCAGCCGAACACCGTTGTACGGGGCATGAGACGGACATTCGGCAGGTTCTCGAGCTCGGCCAGCAGTTCAGTGAGAAGGCTGGTCGCCGGCTTGCCGTCAATTATCCCCGTCTCGGCAAGCAGGTTGCCGCCGAGTTCGAAGCCCTCGTCGGCGAGGATGACGCGTGCTCCCGCACGGCCCGCCGTTACGGCGGCGGCAAGCCCGGTCGGGCCGGCACCGATGACGAGCAGATCGCAATGCGCCCAGCTTTTCTCGTAGCTGTCCGGATCGGCCTCATAGGAAGCCCTGCCGAGCCCGGCCGCCTTTCGGATCAGAGGCTCGTAGAGTTTTTCCCAGAGGGCTGCCGGCCACATGAAGGTCTTGTAATAGAAGCCGGCGCCAAGAAACGGGGAAAGCAGCCCATTGACCGCGCCGACATCGAAGCCGAGCGACGGCCAGCGGTTCTGGCTTCGCGCACTCAGGCCTTCGTAAAGCTCGATCATCGTGGCGCGGCTGTTCGGCTCGGTCCGGCCGCCGCTGCCGGTCGTCACGAGCGCATTCGGCTCGGCAGCGCCTGCCGTCAGGATGCCGCGCGGACGATGATATTTGAAACTGCGCCCGACGAGTTGGATGCCATTGGCAAGCAGGGCCGAGGCGAGCGTGTCGCCAGGGTGGCCTGCGAGCACCTTGCCGTCGAAGGCGAAGCCAAGCGAGGTGGCGCGGTCGATGCGGCCGCCGGAGGAAAGACGGAAACTGGTCATGCCCGGTCTCCGCCAAGCTTCGAAAATGCGGCGTCGTGGACTTCATAGATCGCATGGGAGACGGTATCGCGCTCGACGATCAGCCAGCGACGGCATCCGGAGACATGATGCCAATATTCGCTATGCCGGCCTCGCGGATTGTCGCGCAGATAGACATAGTCGAACCAGGCATCGGCACCGGCTTCGGGCGCCGGCCGGACGGCGCTCGCCGCTCCGCGGATGGAGAACTCCTCCTTGGGACGCGGACCGCAATGGGGGCAGGAAATCAGGCTTGCCATCGTCAATGGTCCCTAGTGAAGATTGGGCTGGGCGCCGACGCCCTTTTCGTCGATCAGATAACCGCGCGCAAAACGGTCCAGGCGCAGCGCGCGCGCAGTCTCATGCGGTGCGTTTCGCGCGATCAGATGGGCGTAACAGAAGCCTGAAGCCGGCGTCGCCTTGAAGCCGCCATAGCACCAGCCGGCGTTGAGATAGAGATTGTCGATATGGGTGCGGTCGATGATCGGCGATCCGTCCATGCTCATATCCATGACACCGCCCCAGGAGCGCAGGTAGCGGACACGCGACAGCGCGGGGATCATCGCGAGGCCTGCTTCGGCCACATGTTCGACCGCTGCGAGATTGCCGCGTTGGGCATAGGAATTATAGCCGTCGATATCGCCGCCGAAGACTAAGCCGCCCTTGTCCGATTGGGAAACGTAGAAATGGCCGGCGCCGAATGTCACGACGGTATCGATGAACGGCTTCAACCCCTCAGAGACAAAGGCCTGCAGCACATGACTTTCAATCGGCAGGCGGATGCCGGCCATGTCGGCG
This sequence comes from Sinorhizobium sp. CB7, assembly GCF_041357635.1. Classification (NCBI taxonomy): domain Bacteria; kingdom Pseudomonadati; phylum Pseudomonadota; class Alphaproteobacteria; order Hyphomicrobiales; family Rhizobiaceae; genus Sinorhizobium; species Sinorhizobium sp. CB7. Next base: position 7,275 of record NZ_JAULLL010000004.1, on the reverse strand, counting down.
ACCACGGTCGAATTGCCGGCTGCGGCCAGTGCCAGCTTGCCGCAGCTGATAAACCCCTTGCCGGTGTCCACACCCGTCACCCGGCCGTTCTCCATGCGGATGCCGGTCACCTCGCAATCCGTAATGATGTCGACGCCCCGGCTGTCGGCGCCGCGGGCATAGCCCCAGGCGACGGCGTCGTGGCGAACCGTGCCACCACGCGGCTGAAAGAGGCCACCCATGATGGGGAAACGGGCATTGTCGAAATCCAGGAAGGGCAGCATCCTGCGCACGGCCTGCCGGTCGAGAAGCTCGGCATCGACGCCGTGCAGGCGCATGGCGTTGCCGCGCCGGGTGTAGGCGTCGCGCTGGGCATCGGAATGGAAGAGGTTCAGCACGCCGCGCTGCGACACCATGGCGTTGAAATTGAAATCCTGCTCCAGCCCTTCCCAGAGCTTCATCGACAGTTCGTAGAAGGGATTGTTGCCCGGCAGCAGATAGTTGGAGCGGATGATCGTCGTGTTCCTGCCGACATTTCCCGAGCCGAGATAGCCTTTTTCGAGAACCGCAACATTGGTGATGCCGAATTCCTTGGCCAGATAATAGGCTGTCGAAAGGCCATGGCCGCCACCGCCGACGATGACGACGTCATAATGCGGCTTCGGCGCGGGACTGCGCCAGGCGTGTGCCCAGTCCCTGTTGCCGCCGAGGCCCTTCAGAAAGATCGAAAGTGCGGAATATCGCATGGTCATATCCGAAAAAGATGTCCCATGATGGCAGATTGGTGCGGAACGACTTGCACATTTAGGACATAAAACACTAGAAAAGAGACATGGCCTCCAGCGACATCAAAAGCGTCCACAACATCGGCTTCATCCTCGTGCCGGGGTTTGCGCTGATGTCCTATGCCTCGGCAACGGAACCGCTTCGAGCGGCAAATCTTATTGCTGGCCGCGAGATATACCGTCTCTCAATTTTCTCTGCGGACGGCTCGGCGGTATCTTCGTCGTCCGGTGCCATTGTTCCGGCCGAACCGTTGCCGTCTCGTGGCGCCGGCCTCGACATGGTCTTCGTCTGCGCCGGCGGTTCGCCGCGCGATTGGCATCATCCGGCCGTGCATGCCTGCCTGCGGCAGCTGTCGCGCGAGGGCGTTCGGATTGGCGGCATTTCCGGCGGTCCCTATCTGCTCGCAGCCGCCTGGCTGCTTGCCGGGCGTGATTTCACCATTCACTGGGAACATGCGCCGGCGCTGCTGGAAGCCTTTCCCGACCTGACGCCGCGCCAGGCACGCTTCGTCATCGACGGCAACCGCATCACCTGCGGCGGCGGCATTGCACCGCTCGACATGATGCATGCGCTGATCGCCGAGCACATGGGGGCCGATTTCGCCCGTCGCGTCAGCGACTGGTATCTGCACACCGAGATCGGCGAGCCGGCGGCGCCGCAGCGCGCATCGCTTGCGGAGCGCTACAGCCTTCACCACCCGGGTCTGCTCGCCGTGCTGGCCAAGATGGAAGAGACGATCGAGACGCCCCTTGATCGCGCGGCGATGGCCCGGATTGCAGGCGTCACGGCCCGTCACCTCGACAGGCTTTTCGCCATCCATCTCGGCACGACCTTCCTCGAACAGTACCGCCGCATCCGGCTGCAGCACGCGTTACGGCTTCTACGCCAAAGCCCGCTTTCAATCTCCGAAATCGCCGTTGCGACCGGCTTTTCCAGCGTCGGCCATTTCTCGCGCCTGTTTCGCGAGACCTATGGCCGCGCCCCCCGCGATATGAGACTGGGCTAGACTTTCTTCACGGTTGAGGAAATTTCACTACGGCGATAGTGTGATTATTTTAGAGATCATCCGGCGCCGAAGGAAAATCGAATGAAAAGCAAGCCCAAAGCGGCCGAGCATCAGGATCAGACGCATGGCGGCAGGCCCGCCTTCACACAGAATCCGCATGCCGTTCGTGAGCCTAAGGAAAACAACCTCGAAATGGCGATCGGCCACGAGGTTCGCGCCTACCGCAAGAACCTTGGCATTACGGTGACGGATCTGGCAGCTGCAACCGGCATTTCGCTCGGCATGCTGTCTAAGATCGAAAATGGCAACATCTCGCCTTCGCTGACGACGCTGCAATCGCTGTCGCGTGCGCTCGGCGTGCCACTGACCGCCTTCTTCCGCCGCTATGAGGAGCCGCACAACGCTGTCTTCGTCAAGGCTGGAGAGGGGATTGAACTCGAACGTCGCGGCACACGCGCCGGTCATCAATATAATCTGCTCGGCCACATCGACAACAATAACAGCGGCGTCATTGTCGAACCCTATCTGATCACTTTGACGGCGGATTCGGATGTCTTCCCGACCTTCCAGCACGAAGGCATGGAGTTCCTCTATATGCTGGAAGGAGAGGTCGTCTACCGTCACGGCGACCAGCTTTATCCCATGCAGCCGGGCGACAGCCTGTTCTTCGATGCCGACGCGCCGCACGGGCCGGAAGTGCTCGTCAAACTGCCGAGCCGATACCTCTCGATCATCTGCTATCCGCAACGCGGCAAGAATGAGTGACTTGCCTTAAAGGAAAAAATTATTCTTGCGAGTTGAAATTGCAAAAAAGACCTGTTACTCCTTTTGCCGATGCGAACGGAGGGTCTGGTCATGTGCGGAATTGTGGGTCTCTTCCTGAAGGACAAAAGTCTCGAGCCACAGCTGGGGACGCTTCTGTCGTCCATGCTCGTAACGATGACGGATCGCGGGCCTGATAGCGCCGGCATCGCAATCTATGGCGAAGCCAACGGCAGCAAGGCTAAGATAACAATCCAGTCCGCCAATCCCGAAAGCGATTTCAACGATCTCGAGGATGATCTCAGAAGGGCGCTCGACGCTGCCGTCGCGATCGAGCTCAAGAGCACGCATGCCGTTATCACCTTGCCAAAGGACCTGCTGGAAGAAGGGCGCGTCGCCATCTCCAAGCTGCGGCCGAACGTGCGCATCATGAGCAGCGGCGATACGATCGAGATCTACAAGGAGACTGGCCTGCCGAAGGACGTCGTCTCCCGCTTCGCGGTCAATGCGATGTCCGGTACGCATGGGATCGGCCATACACGCATGGCCACCGAATCGGCCGTGACCACGCTCGGTGCCCATCCCTTCTCGACCGGCTCCGACCAGTGCCTCGTGCACAACGGATCCCTCTCGAACCACAACAATCTGCGCCGCGAACTGAAGCGCGACGGGATGACCTTCGAGACCGAAAACGACACCGAGGTCGCGGCCGCCTATCTCACCGCCGAAATGGCCAAGGGTAAGAATCTCGGCCAAGCGCTGGAAGGCGCGGTCGATGATCTCGATGGTTTCTTCACCTTCGTCGTCGGCACCAAGTCGGGCTTCGGCGTCGTACGCGACGCGATCGCTTGCAAGCCGGCCGTCATGGCCGAAACCGACCGCTACGTGGCTTTCGGTTCGGAATATCGCGCGCTCGTCAACCTGCCTGGCATTGAAGCCGCGCGCGTTTGGGAGCCAGAGCCGGCGACCGTCTATTTCTGGGAACGCTGAGAACGACGTCGGCGACTTTCACCCCATCGGCTCGATTTCATTTCAGGACGACTATATGCCTAAATTCGATCTTGCGGTGACACCGCTTCGTGACCTTAACCAGGCCCTGCACGACATTGCGCCTGGTGACAACGACCTCCAGTTCGAAATCGTCAATCCGCGCGGCCACCATGCCGTCGCTGCCGGTGTTCATGCGCCCGTCAGCATCGATATCCACGGCAGCGTCGGCTATTACTGCGGCGGCATGAATGACGAGGCGGTGATCACTGTGCACGGCTCGGCAGGCCCCGGTGTCGGCGAAAACATGATGTCCGGCCGCATCATCGTCAAAGGCGATGCCAGCCAATATGCGGGTGCGACCGGCTGCGGCGGCATGCTCGTCATCGAAGGCAATGCCTCCTCGCGCTGCGGCATTTCGATGAAGGGCATCGATATCATCGTGCGCGGCAATATCGGCCATATGTCCGCTTTCATGGCTCAGGCGGGCAATCTCGTCGTGCTCGGCGATGCCGGCGAGGCGCTGGGCGATTCCCTTTACGAGGCCCGCATCTTCGTGCGTGGCAAGGTCCAGAGCCTCGGAGCCGACTGCATCGAGAAGGAGATGCGGTCCGAACATATCGAGCTGCTTGGCAAGCTGCTCGAAAAAGCTGGCATCACCGATGCCAGGCCCGAGGAATTCAGCCGCTACGGCTCCGCTCGCAAGCTCTACAGCTTTCACGTTGACAATGCCGACGCCTATTGAGACAAATCGAGGTCTTTCATGAGCTATCACAACCCGCCCACAAAGCCTCGCCTTTCGGCTACGTTCGACGAGTACACCATGTCGGAAATCCGTCGCGCAGCGGCGACCGGAATTTATGACATCCGCGGCGGCGGCGCCAAGCGCAAGCTGCCGCATTTCGACGACCTGCTCTTCCTCGGCGCCTCGATTTCCCGCTATCCGCTGGAGGGTTACCGCGAGAAATGCGGCACCAATGTCGTGCTCGGCTCGCGATATGCCAAGAAGCCGATCGAGCTGAAAATCCCGATCACCATCGCCGGCATGAGCTTCGGCTCGCTTTCCGGTCCGGCCAAGGAAGCGCTCGGCCGCGGTGCCACGATCGCCGGCACCTCGACGACCACTGGCGACGGCGGCATGACGGAGGAGGAGCGCGGCCATTCGCAGCTGCTCGTCTATCAATATCTTCCCTCGCGTTACGGCATGAACCCGCGCGATCTGCGTCGCGCCGATGCGATCGAGATCGTCGTCGGCCAGGGGGCAAAGCCCGGCGGCGGCGGCATGCTGCTCGGCCAGAAGATTTCCGACCGCGTCGCCGAGATGCGCACTTTGCCGAAGGGCATCGACCAGCGTTCGGCGAGCCGCCATCCGGACTGGACGGGACCGGACGATCTGGAAATCAAGATCCTGGAGCTGCGCGAGATCACCAACTGGGAAAAGCCGATCTACGTGAAGGTCGGCGGCGCGCGGCCCTATTATGATACCGCCCTTGCGGTCAAGGCCGGCGCCGATGTCGTCGTGCTCGACGGCATGCAGGGAGGCACCGCCGCGACGCAGGAGGTCTTCATCGAGCATGTCGGCATGCCGACGCTCGCCTGCATCCGTCCGGCCGTCCAGGCGCTGCAGGATCTCGGCATGCACCGCAAGGTCCAGCTCATCGTCTCCGGCGGTATTCGCAATGGCGCGGATGTCGCCAAGGCGCTGGCGCTCGGCGCCGATGCCGTCTCGATCGGCACGGCCGCCCTCATCGCCATCGGCGAGAACGACCCGCGCTGGGCGGGCGATTACGAGGCATTGAACACGACGGCTGCTGCCTATGACGACTGGCATGAAGGCAAGGACCCGGCCGGCATCACCACGCAGGATCCGGAACTGATGAAGCGCGTGGATCCGGTCGCCGCCGGCCGCCGGCTCGCCAACTACCTCAAGGTCATGGCGCTGGAGGCGCAGACGATTGCCCGCGCCTGCGGCAAGAACCATGTCCACAACCTGGAACCCGAAGATCTGTGCGCTCTCACGATCGAAGCATCGGCGATGGCGCAGGTACCGCTCGCGGGAACGAGCTGGATACCAGGGAAGGGAGGCTACTGATTTCTACCGGCCGGGCAAAACGACCCGGCCGTCCGCATTCATAACCAAAGTGTCTCGAAGAAATCCAAAGGGGAACGAGAATGACACTGGATCTTGCTGCCTTTGCCAAGGACAAAGGCATCAAATATTTCATGATCAGTTATACGGACCTGTTTTCCGGACAGCGCGCCAAGCTGGTGCCGGCGCAGGCGATCGCGGGCATGCAGGAGGAAGGTGCGGGCTTTGCCGGTTTTGCCACCTGGCTCGACATGACGCCCGCCCATCCCGATCTTTTCGCCGTACCGGACGCCGCCTCCGTTATCCAGCTGCCATGGAAGAAGGACGTCGCCTGGGTCGCGGCGGACTGCATGATGGAAGGCGAACTCGTCGCACAGGCCCCACGCAACGTCCTGAAGAAGCTCGTCAGGCAGGCCGAGGCCGAAGGCCGACGAGTCAAGACCGGCGTCGAGGCCGAATTCTTCCTGATCACGGCGGACGGCGAGCAGATCTCCGATGGCCGGGATACGGCGGAAAAACCCTGCTATGACCAGCAGGCAGTGATGCGCCGCTATGATGTCATCGCCGAGATCTGCGACTACATGCTGGAGCTCGGGTGGGGCGCCTATCAGAACGACCACGAGGACGCCAACGGACAGTTCGAAATGAACTGGGAGTTCGACGACGCGCTGAAGACGGCCGACAAGCACTCCTTCTTCAAGTTCATGGTCAAGTCGATCGCCGAGAAGCACGGCTTGCGCGCGACCTTCATGCCGAAACCCTTCAAGGGTCTGACGGGTAATGGCTGCCATTGCCATATCTCCGTCTGGGACAACGAGGGCACGACCAACATCTTTGCCGACAAGAGCAGGGAATTCGGCCTTTCGGCGGAAGGCAAGCACTTCCTCGGCGGCATCATGAAACATGCCTCTTCGCTTTCCGCGATCACCAATCCGACGGTCAATTCCTACAAGCGCATCAATGCGCCGCGAACGATCTCCGGCGCCACATGGTCGCCGAATACGGTCACCTGGACCGGCAACAACCGCACCCACATGGTGCGTGTGCCGGGTCCCGGACGCTTCGAGCTGCGCCTGCCGGACGGCGCGGTCAATCCCTACCTGCTGCAGGCCGTCATCATCGCGGCCGGCCTCGACGGCATCCGCAACAGGGCCGATCCGGGTCCGCACCACGACATCGACATGTATGCGCAGGGCCATCTGGTGAAGGATGCTCCGCGCCTGCCGCTGAACCTGCTCGATGCGCTGCGTGCCTATGATGCCGACGAAGGCCTCAAGGAAGCGATAGGCTCGGAGTTCTCAGCTGCCTATCTCAAGCTCAAGCATCAGGAATGGAACTCCTACTGCTCGCATTTCACGCAGTGGGAACGCGACAGCACGCTCGATATCTGAGCGGACGGCTCCACGGAATGAACGCACGGGCCGGAGTTCAAAGCTCCGGCGCCGATGTCGATATGCGCGTGCCTCTAAGGGCGGAGGAAGAGACAGCATGAAGAACTTTGTTCTGACCGTATCCTGCAAGTCGACACGCGGCATTGTCGCGGCGATCTCCGGCTATCTGGCCGAGCAGGGCTGCAACATCATCGACTCGTCGCAGTTTGACGATCTCGACACCGGCAAGTTCTTCATGCGCATCAGCTTCATCTCCGAGGAAGGCGTCGGGCAGC